>CAVJSS010000001.1:0-192116 GCA_963652335.1 uncultured Eubacteriales bacterium
AAAGGAGCTCGGGATATCATATTGAAAAAGAGTCCAGTTTTTTGTCCGCATCCCCATTCGTATGTTTCATAATGGGACGTTACCTTGTGTCTAACCAGACAAGTACAAATCAAAATTGCTATATAGTAACCATTATCAAGTAAATAATTTACTTACAGCCATATTTGAACCATTTGAAAGAAAAGAATATAAAATATGAACCGCCACTCTTATATAACCATCTTTTAAAATCTTTTTGATCAATTCAGTAATACCAAACTTATTCAAATAAGATCCGATTTGAAGATCATGTCGGGGGATAGTTCTTTGCATGTACGATGAGCTAATTCCCTATAACAGAGATTGCTGGTTATGCCCAATCGGTTTGATTTGATGGCGGCAGCCTATTGTTGCTTAAGGAAATATTCAAAGAGCTTGTTTATCGATTCATCGGACATGAATGGGTAAAATCCGTTTATGTTAAGGAATTCGAAATTCCCTTTGCAATATTCGTCACATAGATAATCTAGGACCCGTTCGGATACGAATGGGGCGAATTGGATCAATTCATCCTTTTTCGTTTCGTCTTTCAAACAATTCATGAACAGTTCGTCTATGGCGTCATTAGACATAAACGGCAATAAAAGGGCCAATCTCAAATCTTTGTATTTTTCGTTGCCATTTAATTTATCCTTAACGATCTCATCGACTTTTTCCTCATCTAAAAAAGGCAATAACATGTAGATATCCATGCCTTTTCGATCATGGGGTATATCGAAATCAATATTGATGTCGCCGTCCTCGTTGATGGTCCTTTTGTTCTTTGAGTCGTTTAACCTGTCGAATATTTTTTCTTTCGTCTCATCCAAAACATTCTTTAGATGATCATATCTTTCGTTTTTGCTTAGATCCTTGAATTTCTCTCCTGCTTCTTCAATTTCTTCTTCTCCCTTTTCTTCGAGATAATCATCGTATTCGTCTTCATCGTCATCGGTGGTAAAAACAAGTTCGTCTTTCTTCAATTTGATGGCTTCGTCATAAGAAATTCTTTCGAAGGCTTCTTTTCCGTCATCGTTTATCTTTTTCAAAATCATGGCATTCTCCTTTCCTTTTTAGCAATGCATCCTTTAAGTTATATTCTGTTTTTGTCGCCTTTTTGGCATATATGGATGTCGTTGCCGTATAACAGCCTTTTTTCGCTTACGCTTAGCTTTTTTGAAAATTCGGATCTATCTATCGCTATTTTCCCTTCTTTTATGGCTTTGATGACCAAGATTCTTTCCAAAGGAGAAAATTGATAGAAAACGTCGATCAGATCAACTTTCAGTTTGCCGTTTATTATCTTATCGACGATGTATTTGCGGTTATGGCCTTTGAATATATTGCTTTCATCGATAACGATTTCTCCTTCGCTTAAGCATAGAAGGTCATCTATCGGGACTGAAAGCAATTTGGAAAGCTCGATTATCAAGTCGACGCTTGGCAAAGAATAGCCATGTTCCCATTTCGAAATGACTTGGCGAGTAACCATCAGCTCATTGGCCAAATCATCCTGGGTTAAGGATTTTTCTTTCCTTAACGCTTTGATCTTTTTTCCAACTTCAATCGAATCGATCATAGCCACTCCTTACGACTATAGTGTATGCTTCTTTCAAAGATTGGCACGCAACCAAATGTTGCGTTTTCTAGTAAAACAACAAACCTTATTTGATTTTGCAATAATTTGATATCGTCGATGATTTTGATTATGGATTTCTAAATTGAATAAAAATTATACCCTCAAAGGTATATTATTGATGAAATGTTATCCTTTTATACCCTAAAAGGTGCAATTTAGATAATCTCTTATTGTTTTATACCCTCAAAGGTATATTTTATTTATAAAGGACAATTCAAGCATGAATCCAATCGCAGAATATATCAAAAAGAGTAGAAAAGAAGTTGGGCTGACCCAAGAAGAATTTGCCATCCGTTCTGGTTTAGGACTTCGCTTCGTTCGTGAATTAGAACGAGGAAAGCCTACTGTCAGGATGGATAAAGTGAACATCGCTTTAAATATGTTTGGTATGGAAGCGGGCCCAATCAAGAAAGTTAATGACAAATGAAATCATTTAGGACGGCTTATGTTTATGTAAGAGATATTTATGCCGGAATCCTTAAAGAAACGGAAACGGGCTATGGTTTTGCCTATGATCATGAATATCTCGATAGAAAGGACGCAAGCCCAGTGTCTTTGACTTTGCCATTGTCAAAGGAAGAATATCAATCTAGCGTGTTGTTTCCGTTTTTTGACGGACTTATTCCGGAAGGATGGCTTTTGGATGTCGTGAATAGAAATTGGAAATTGGATCCGAACGATCGTTTCGGAATCCTTATGGTTTCGTGTAAGGATTGCATAGGCAACGTCAGCGTTTCGGAGAAAAAATTATGATTCGTTGTTTATGCTGCGGCAAGTCATTAAGAAATGGAGAATCAAACGGTTGGCACGAATCATGCATAAAAAGATTCTTCGGATCGAAAGTGATTCCTGAGATTAATTTGGGTGAAGGTGCCTTGGAATCATTCGCATTGCAAAACGTTCGTCAAGGCCTTACGGTGCCTGGCGTGCAGAAAAAAATGTCTTTGCTTTTAAATAGCGATGGAAAACATAATAAGCTCACTTTGGTTGGCTACCCAACTGGATATATTTTGAAACCGCAAGCGGAAGAATACGATTCGCTTCCGGAATTGGAATGGGTTGGCATGAAAATGGCTGACTATGCAGGAATAGCGACGGTCGCTAACGCCTTGATATCCATAAATGATAAATATGCGTATATCTCAAAACGAATTGATCGGGTTTTTGAGAAAAATTACGTGAAAAAGCTTGCGATGGAAGATTTTTGCCAACTCGATTCTAGAATGACGAGCGACAAATATCACGGATCATATGAAAGATGTGCGAAAATCATTCAGAGGCATTCGTCGCGTTCTGGCCTTGATTTGGCCGAATTGTTCATGCGTGTCGTCTTCTCTTATATTATCGGAAATTCGGATATGCATCTTAAAAATCTATCCCTGATCGAAACGGAATTCGGAAGTGGGTTATATGTCCTATCGCCTGCTTATGATTTGTTTCCTGTCAGCGTTGTTTTGCCTGAAGATGAAGATGAATTCGCCCTTACGGTCAACGGAAAAAGGAATAATGTCACCAAAAACGATTTGTATGTCTTTGGCAGCCGCTGCGGATTGAGCAAAATCGCCTGTCAAAAAATGATAAAGAAACTTCTTTCTTTGGAAGATGGGCTTATCGACATTGTCGAAAACTCCGTCTTAAAGGATGAATTGAAAAGCGATTTAGCGAAAGTGATAAAAGGAAGGTGTTCTGCGCTTTCTTAAGATGACATAAATGAGAGGAGTTTTTTACTATCTGCAAAGAGGATGGCTAAGCAGTTTGGCTTTGCTTGCTCCTTTTTTCGATAGGATAGCCGCATTTTTTCTTCCATCTTCCGATAAAGAACATGGCAATCGAAATACACATCCCAACACCCCATCCGATAGGCCAAGCGAAGAATATCCCTTCATATCCGAAATATTTGCCCAAGATCAAAGCGGCGATGACCCTACACGCCAAATCAACCGAAGTCCCTAACGTGAATCCAAGCATGTCTTTGGCGCCTTTCAATATCCCGTCGAGCGGTATTTTGACTACCATGAAGATGAAGAAAGGAACGATGCAGAGGATAAACAGTTTGCCTGAATTTATTATCACGTCGATGTCGCCTTCTGCTCCATCGCTCAAAAACAAGCGGACCCAGAATTCCCTAAAAGGCAAAATAGCCGCCATCGCTATGACGCAAAACGCAGCTGAGATGATCAAGGCGGAATAATACCCTTTCATGATCCTATCGTATTTTTTAGCTCCGACGTTTTGGGAAACGTAATTGGACAAGGCATTGCACAAAACGGTGAAGATGTTGATGGCTATATAGCAGATCTTGTAGCTTGCGCTATATCCTCCAGCGACGCTGTTCCCACCTATTCTGGTTAAAATCGAAGTGATAAGAACGCCGCCTATCGAAATGAAACATCCTTGAAGTATCGATGGGGCAGCCACGCCCAAAATCGATTTGAAGATGTTTTTGTCAAATAATTCGCATTTTTCCGCCTCGAATTTCTTTATGCATCCAAAAAGGACGACGACCGATAAGATGCCGGCGATGGCTTCGGATATGATGGTGCCCAGAGCAAGGCCGGCGCTATTCATTTTTATCGGCATTACGAACAATATGTCCAATCCTATGTTCAGCAAGGTAGAGAATATAAGGAAGTACAACGGGGTCCTGGAATTTCCAAAAGCCTGGAACATATACATCGAATAATTGTATAAAAAGAGGGATATGACGCCTCCGATATAGATATACATATAGGATTTGGCTTCGTCTAGGCATCCCTCGCCTTTATCTTGGCCGATCATCGCATTGAGCAAAGGGGAAATGATCGCAAAACCGATTGCCGTCACGACCAAAGCCAAAACGATGGTGGATATCAATCCGACGGTGGCCGTCTTTTTTAGGTTCTTCATGTCCTTGGCACCGAAATAAGCGGCTCCGATGACCCCACATCCAACCCCGAAGCCAACGGCGATATCCAAAAACACAACCGTGATTGGATAAACGATGCCAACGGCATTGAAACTATCCAAATTGGAAATGAAGTGTCCGGCTATGAAATTGTCCGCAAGGTTATAGAGCTGTTGCAAGGTGGCAGACAATATCAAAGGGATGGAAAACAGCAAGATTATTTTAAACGGGTTGCCGACCGTCATGTCTTTAGATTTCATATCGATAATCCTGGTAGCAAAACGCGTCGAAAATCATAGTCTCATACAATGATGATGACCTATGTAAGCGATTACACGTTAGATGTTTAATCATTTGATATCATTTGAAATTGGCAAATCGTTTCTGATTGAATTGTTTTTTTTGCTAGAAGGCCCCAGCGTGAATATTTCCTCCAAACGTCAATAATCTACCAGTTTTTTCACAATCACCCGTGAGAAAAACCGATATTCCGAGAGAAAAATACAAAAAACGAGAGAATAATTGATTTTCCGTGAGATTCTATGTATAGTACTTCCTGGAGCTAAATGTCATGAACGCAGACATCAATTACCTTGCCATTCTAAAAGAAGGGCCCAACATCGAATTAAAAGAAGCGACGAATAAAGTGCCTGATAGTTTTTACGAAACATATTCGGCTTTTTGCAATACCGATGGCGGAACCATCTATTTGGGCATAAAAGAAGGAAAAAAGAATAAAATCTTAGGGGTTAGCAATCCCATTGAGCAAAAAAAGAACATAATCGCAGCACTGCATTCTAGAGAAAAAGTCAGTTATTGTGCGTTATCGGAAAAAAACGTGAGAATCCTTTCCGTGGGCGACAAAAACATAATGCAGATAGATATTCCTGAGGCTCCGAAAGAAGTTAAGCCCGTTTACATAAAAGGCAATCTTTCATTAAGCTATGAAAGAGCCGGTGGCGGCGATTTCAAGTTAAACGAAGATTCGATAACGAGAATGCTCATCGATCGAAGACAAACTCATTTCGATAGCGTTCCGAATGTTTTGGATTTGGATTTTTCTAGAGTTGATGCAGATACATTGAAAAAATATCGCACATACTTAAACGAAATATCGCCAAACAATATCTTTTCGAGACTGTCGGATCACGACTTTTTGCTAAGAATCGGAGCTTTGAAAACCAAAGAAGATGGCAAAGAGGTATTAAGCAACGGAGCGGTGCTCTTTTTCGGCCAAATCACCGACATCATGCAAATATCTCCAAATTTCTTTTT
This sequence comes from uncultured Eubacteriales bacterium, assembly GCA_963652335.1. Taxonomy (GTDB): domain Bacteria; phylum Bacillota_I; class Bacilli_A; order RFN20; family CAG-826; genus UBA4951. The sequence continues at coordinate 5,817 of CAVJSS010000001.1, forward strand.
GGACTATAGGGAGAAAATAACGAACTACTCGAGGTGGGATTATCGGATAGTTTCCGATGACATTTCCTTAAATTGCAATCTATACAATTTCTTCGAGATCGTTTCGGAACGTTTATTGATGAATGTTCCTAATCCGTTCAAAACCAACGGCATCTCGAATTTGAACGGAACAGATTTGAAACGCTCGATCATTGAAGGATTGGCCAATGCCATTTCGAACAACGATTATTTGTCTACGCCTGGGATATGCATAGAAAAAACCGCTAATTCCATTTGCATAACCAATTCAGGAGATGTCCCGACCGGAATCGAGCAAGCAAAAAAAGGCGGCATAAGCGAGCCGAGGAATTCCAATATAATGAATTATTTAAGAATAATACAGGTTACCGACCGTGCCGGAACCGGCATCCCGAACATCTTCGACGTTTTCGCTTCCTATCAATTTCCGACTCCTGGGTTTTTCGTTTTGAAGAACCCATTAAGAACTCGACTTTCCTTAAACTTTTTGCAATTGCCTTCAAATACACGCTATCGCCAAGAAAAGCTCGATATCTTAGCTTATCTCGAAAGCCGTCCTGAAGGCGTATCATCGGTAGAAATCTCCAAATTGATAAATAAGAAGAGCACCATCACCAATCAAATATTGAACGAATTATTGCTAATCGATCTGATTTCGACAAACGGGATGAAAACAAAAGGCAAAAAATTCATGAAGAATTCATAGTCTTTTAATGGCGAATGTCTTTGCTACAAACATTTTCAATGAGGAAAGTGTTATCTTATTTCCGAGGTAAGACAAATGGTAATTCTAAATGTTCGAAACTATGGTGAAATCGATATCGAATTAGATTGGGATTCCGCACCAAACACCTGCGCCAATTTCGTCGAATTGGCCAAAAAGGGGTATTACGATGGACTGACCTTCCATCGCATCATCAAACATTTCATGATCCAAGGCGGATGTCCGATCGGCAATGGAACCGGTGGTCCCGGATATTCGATCAAAGGGGAATTCAAAATCAACGGCTTCAGAAACGACTTGAAACATGAAAGAGGAGTCATATCGATGGCTCGTTCCTATTTCCCAGACAGCGCCGGATCGCAATTCTTCATATGCGATGCCGATGATTTCTTTTTGGATGGACAATATGCCGCTTTCGGGAATGTGACGAAAGGGATGGATGTCGTCGATAAGATAGCGGCGGTGAAAACCAGCAAGAACGACAGACCTTTGGAACCAATCGTCATCGCATCTGCAAAAGTTATGAATGAGCCTGACAAGGAAGCCATCAAAATCGTCAAATGATCAGTCACTCTCTAGCCGTTGGCCTCACAAAGACTTTTGTTTTCAGCCAAAAATATTCTTTAAATATTTCGCTTTGGCGATAAACTTACCAAATCAAAACCTTAAGGAGCGACCATGAATTTCAAAAAACTGGCTTTGGCGGCATTATCCGCTTTGACGATTACGATGACTTCTTGCGAAAACAACGTTGATCCATCGGCTTCTTCTTCGATTCCACCCTCTTCTAGTTCGGATTCCAGCGATTCCGTTACGTCTCCTTGGGGAAAAGACATCTCGGCTTTGCTTCATAAACATTATGGGATGGACATTCCATTCCCTAGCGGTGCTTTGGGCGCCAAATATGGCGTTACCAAAGACAATTATGGCGATCCGATGATCGTGATCCTTTGCGAATTCGCGGATGCCGATGCCATCGATGCTGCGGTCGAAGCCTATGCCATAACGGCCGTAAACGAGGGATACAATGTCGTATCGGTGGATTACGACAATGGCCACCCCGCCTATGATTGCTCTATCCCTTATAATGATTCGATGACCATGCATATCCAATGCTTGTATGGAGGGATGGACACCGATGACGACGGCGAAGCCGAAGATTACCTTGGCTTATTCGTTACTTCCGAAGCCAGCGTCGATCCATATGTTTGGCCAGCTGGATTGATCGAATATGTCCTTGGCTTTGAAGCGAATGTCCCTGCTTTGGAAGGCGAATACATCACTTATTCTTCTAGCGAGATCCACGATGACGATTTCGGCAATTATGTGAACATCGTCGTTTATGGTGCGACTGAGACCGATTTCACTAATTATCAAAATGATCTTAAATCAGCTGGCTATACGGTCAAATTCTTCGAGGATGAAGACTATAGATATTATCTGGCTTGGTTAGACGAAACTTTCTTCATTCAATTGAATACCGGAACGGAAAATTCGAGATATTACATCGACATCAACATCGCCAAGGGCAACGTTCGCGATTCCTTCGATATCTAAAAGACTTTCCCATTTATGAAAAACAAGCGGTTATCGATCATCTTGTTATCCCCTTTGCTTTTTTCATGCGTCAGTGGGAATAATTCAACAGCCAAAATATCGATAACGAACCAGTCTTACGAACTGACGTTATATGAATTCGTCGATATCCGGTTTGAGACGGAAAACATCAAAAAAGGCGAATTCTCATATTCTTCCAGCGATCCATCGATCATCGAAATAAACGAGAACGGAACCATGAAGGCCAAAAAAGCCGGAGAGGCCAAAATCAAGGTATCTTTGAATGGATTCGATTCCGTTTATGGAGAGGCTTTGTTCTTTGTCAACAAAGGAGAGGATGCGATCGATTTCACCTATCATGATTTCAACCAAAAGGCATATCGTTCTCATTCCACGCCGTCTCTGGGAGACGTAAATATCTTGGTTTTGCCGGTTACGATCAAAGGCTTCGAAGACAAGGCCACGGATGAAAATCTCGCTAAGATCGACGAATGTTTCAATTCTGATAGCCTTTTCGAATTCGAAAGCGTCTCATCCTATTACAAAAAGAGTTCTTATGGGAAACTCAATCTGAATTTCATTATCCCAGATCGATGGTATGACTCCAATCTTACTCCAAAAGAATTGCAAGAAATGGCTTATAGAGACGATTTGGGGGTTTCTAGGTTATCCATCCAAGCTTTTGATTGGTATAAGGAAACCTATCCCGATGCCGACCTAAGCAAATTCGATTCGGACAATGATGGCTGCGTCGATGGGATCTGGATGATTTATTCCGCTCCGGTCATGCCGAATAAAGCAGATTATTACGAAAGGCAATATCCTGGCATCGATATCTATGGCTTTTGGGCCTATACCTTATCCAATTATTTGATCAACGATAAGGATCATAACGTCGATAGCCCCGTTCCTAAAATGGTTTCTTGGGCAGGATTGGATTTCATGGATGAATTCGGGAATGGGAATGTAGATGCCCATACCTATATCCACGAGACCGGCCATTTGCTTGGCCTTAACGATTATTATTCGACTTTGTCGCCCTATGATACGCCTTTAGGCTGCATCGATATGATGGATAATAACATCGGCGATCATTGCGCCTTCTCCAAATTCTCCTTAGGCTGGGTCAAACCAATCGTGGTCAAAGAAGAAAAGAAGATAACCCTTCCTTCGTTTGGGAAAAGCGGAGATTTCATCTTATTGACCAACGATAATTTCAATGGAACCCCATTCGATGAATATTTCACCATCGAATACGTCACCCCTGACAATCTGAACGAGGGTGATTATCTATCTCCGTATGCCGGCAACGGGTTGCAAGGCTATTCCAAACCTGGGGTTAGGATATCTCATATCGATAATCGGGCCATCAACAAATCGGCCAGCTTCGAAAGCGACTTCAATCAGTTCTATGACGATCCGATTTCCAATACGGCCCATATGGGATATACCAAATTTTTGGATGATTCGAACACGAAAACGGCTTTGTATCAAAATAGGATCATCCAGAAAAACATCGCTCAATCGTTATGTAAGGTATCCGATGGCGAGAGAGCCTACTACAACGCGATCACCTATAGGGATAGGGGAAACGGAGAAAAGGCCAGGCTCATTTCTCCTGATGACGCTTTGTTCTTTGAAGGGGATTCATTCGATTTAAGCCAAGGAAGCCCTTATTGTGAGCTTATGCCAAGCGGCAGCGACCTTTTGGATAAATATTTCGCTAGCAAAGACGAAAAAGACATATTCGATTTCAAGATAGAAATAGGCAAAATCGATGAGAATGGTGCCGAAATAAGCATCTCTCATCTAAAATGATTTTAAGGAACGAGGTATATCATATGAATAAATTCAAAACATACGTTTCGATATTGCTTCTCGCTGGAATGCTGTTTTCCTGCGATAAGGGAAACGATTCTTCCTCATCTCCGATTCAGCCTTCGGATGGTTCTTCATCTTCTTCGTCGATCGTTATAAAAACGGTTTATTGGAATGAGACGGTGGACGAGCTCTTGATAGAGACGATCGGAGAAAAAGGATTGGAAACTTTGCCGGTTTTCACAGCCGATCATTATTTTGGCAGAAACAGCGTCGATTCTTCTTCCGGAACGAATTTCACCAGTCTTTATTGTTATAAAGAGAACACCGATGGATCGGAGGCCAAAGCCTATGCGGCTGGGCTTACGGCAATGGGATTTATGTCACAAAGCTCGAATGTCGGCTATATCCGTTACAAAGAGATAAGCGATACGGCTTATTTGGTTGTTGCTTTCGTTCAAGGGGACGGCAAAGACAATTACGCTTTGGGGATCAGCGCTTATCTCAGCAATTATCGTTATTCGTCTTGGCCAGAAGAACAAATCAAACGATATATGGGTTTGAGCAATATTCCCCATCCAGAAGGCTCATATTACTATTTTCAGTCAAATAATGACGGAAGCGCATACATAAATATTGAAGGTTTGCCATCTTCGTGTATAACCGATTACATTCAATTGCTCGAAGGCAGCGGATATCTGGTCGACTATTACGTTTATAGCGTCGTTATCTATCAGGCCGTCGACCAAGGGAATACCCACACCATCTCATTCTATTATGATTCCGACACGGGCATGATGGCCCTAAGGATCATCAAAAACTCTTGATTGAAAGAAAGGAAAAAACAGCATGATCAAGCCAAACAAATTGGTGCTTCTCTTCCTTTGCGGATCCGTCATAGGTCTTGCGGGATGCGACAACGCCAAACACGACTCAGACTCATCCGACTCTTCTTCCTCGGTCCCTGGTCCCGATTCAGGTTCTTCGACTCCGAGCGAGGATAGCAGCAGCACCCCCCCAATAGATCGTTCTTCCGCATTGGAAAGAGCCTTCAAGAAAAACTATTCCAACTTCACCGCTTATGTAGGCGCCATTGGTACTCAAGGCGCTTACGGCGATTCGGAGGTGGCATGGTATGACTATCACGTCAACGGATACGACGTCATCTACGATGTCTCCGGCGATGAGGCCATGTGGGCCTACTTCCACGATTACGAAGGCAAGAATTATCGTTATTTCGAAGAAGATTCTTCCGAACCAGGCTCCCCGGCGTGGCTGAATTCCGTCTATGATGGCGTCTCTTGTACCTTAAGCCATTCTTATTGGTCTCTCGACGCCTTCCTAAATAACGTCGAAGCCGCGGACTTCACCTATATGAGCGGCTATTATGTCTTCTCCAATGCCAATAAGTTCGACAATGTCGTCAATACCGCCTTCGAATCATTCTACGAAACCGAACTTCTGGACCTTGTCCTTCAATTGGATGCAAATGGTTATATCTCCGTCATCAAGGCTTTTGGCGAAGATGCGGAAACCGATTTGGTCGACATCGAATTGTATGATTTCGCAACGAGCGCAGCGCCAAGCAGTGCAACCATTCCAGAGGCTCCTAATGCCAATAACGTCAAAGAATATTGGCAATACAAAGGCTGGTCCGGACCGCAAGTCCATGTTTATCCAAAGACCATCAATTTGGTTCCGGATGCATCCGCTGCGAAAGAAGGCGACGCTTATGTCCTTGAGATTGAAAAGGATCTACATTTCGCCTATGAGATCGTCTATGACGTCCCTGAGGGCGTAGAAGAAGCAAGGCAGATCAAAGAAAGCACCGTCAAATTCGTTTCGACAAACGATAAGGTCGCGACCATCGGTGTCGATGCTAATTACAAAAGAGTCGTCAAAGCCGTTGCCGCCGGAGATTGCGAATTCTATGTCGAAGGCACTGCCGAAGCTGGTAAAGAAGCCGTCAAATCCAATTCCATCAAAGTCCATGTCAACGGATTGGCCGAAATCGATATGACTGATGCGGTCTATAACATCACCTTCGATGCCAATTCCGATCTTGGCGTTGCCCCAGCCGCCAGCAACTCGCTTAATTCCGCCCTCCCATTCGACATCCAAGTCAATAAGGGCGTCAATGTCATAACAGCTCCGGAAAATAGCACTCTCTTCGGCAATAAGAAGACTTTGCTTATGAGGACGGGCTTGCAGAATACCATGAACGAGACGTTCCAAGATGAGAACACTGCGGCCGATGCCGTTGCCGTCTTCGATTTCGATGATCAGCAAGTTTCCGGCATCGCCTTCTATTACGGCGCGGTCTATGGCAATTCCTATAAGCCTGATATGGTCACTAAGATCGCCATCGAAGCCAAGAACCCATCTCAGACTTGGGATGAAGCTCAGGTCATAGATATCACCGCTGACGTTAAGGAAAACCTTTCGACCGAGAATTTCCATTTGGTCCAAAAACAATTCTTGCCAGCCAGCCAAGTCAGGATCGTCATGCGCAGTTCCGTCATCGGAGACAGCATGGAAATGGGCATGGATAACCTTATCTTCGCTTCCAATGATCAATGCAAGCAACACTACATCGCCGATCAGAATCCAGTCACTTCCGTCACCATTTCCGAAAATAGCGGCGCGACTGCCGTCAGAATGGGAAAGACATTGAGCTTCTCGGCCGGAGTCTTGCCAAACAACGCTACTTCCAAGGCCGTCGTTTGGAAAGTATCCGATGATGAGGTCGCTTCTATTTCGGAAGATGGCGTTTTGACTCCTAAGAAAGTCGGAACCGTCACCGTCACCGCCTCTTCTTATCATGGCGTAACAGCCGACCCTGTCGTTTCCAATGAAATCGTGATCACCGTCAAAGAAGCCGCTGCCGTTCCTGCCGCTATGAAAGGCACTTGGATCGAAGATGACATCTATGGCCTTAATACCTTCGTTTTCACCGATAACAAGGTCTCTATCGAATTCTCCAACGGCGATAAAGTCGAACTTACTCTCGATGACATCAACGATTCCAATTACTGCGTGTTTGGGAATTATGTCGATAAGAACACCGCTGGCTATCTTTTAGCCAAGCCATCGTCTTCTTATTCCGGAAAAGTCGATTATAGCTACAATATCGTGGTCGGCGAAAACACCCATACCGCCAATATCTATTCTTCTTCCAGCACTCTCGCTAAGAAAGCCGAGACCTTCACTTTGAGCGTCACCAAGAGCGAAATCAAAGTCGGCGCCAAGACTGCCTTGTCGGCTAAATTCGGTCCAAGCGGATGCTACGAAGAAGACTGGAATGTCGTTTCTTCCGATGATTCCATCGTTAAGATCAATAACGATGACGGAGTCAAAGAGGCTGTCGGCGTCGCAGCCGGCAAAGCCACTTTGACCGCGACTTCGTCTTCCGGCTTGAAATCAACCGTTGAAATCACGGTCGTCGAGCCACAAAAAGTCTCTTCGATAATCGTTAATCTTTCCGCCTCTTCCGTTACCAAAGGAAGCTCCGTTACCGCTAGTGCGGTCGTGGCTCCAACCGATGCCGAGAACAAAGCCGTCACTTGGTCCACTTCCAACGAAGAAGTCGCGACGGTCAATAGCAAAGGCGTGGTTACCACCACCGGAGTTGGCACGGTTGATATCATCGCCACTGCGGCCGATGGCTCTGGCGTTACTGGCAAAGCGACATTGACCGTCACTGAACCGACTTCCACCTTTGATGGAACCTATACGGCGACTGATACGACCAAATATGGCGCCTCTTTAACCGTAAAGATCTCCGATTCGGGCAATTCTTGCGAAATCGATGCGACGGACAGTTATGGATCCGGAACGTTGGCTGGTACGCTTGAAAAGAAGTCTTCTAGCGGAAACATTTATGTTTACGAAGGAGGACTTGAAGATTCGAGTTATGGAAATGTTGACGTTGTTGTCACGATTGATTTCGACAAGATGACCATAACGATCGATTGCGAGTATTCAGACAACGCATTCATGTTTGATAGTTGCGAATTCCAAAACGCCACAATCACCAAAGCCTAATTTTTAAAGAAAAGACAAGCTATCCAAACGGCGGCTTGTCTTTTTTATTCGTTGGTTAAGGAGCTTGCGTGTCAATCAGTCAAATCTGAGAATGTGGCGTTGCAATAACTTGATAAGTCCTTTGGATCGATTCCTATCTGGAATCCTCTTTTCCCGCCTGAGACATAGATATGTTCTTTGTCTTGCATTGATTGGTCTAGATAAGTCGGAAATGTTTTCTTCATGCCTATGGGAGAGCATCCTCCGTGGATATACCCGGTTAAAGGAAGAAGATCTTTCTGATGGATCATCGCGATTGATTTGCTGTTCGATGCTTTCGCGGCTTTCTTAAGATTCAGCTCTTTTTCTACCGGGATGACGAAAACGAAATAACGTTTCTTTTCGTTTACGGTAACAAGGGTTTTATAAACGTTGTTTGGATCCTCATTCAAGGCTTTGGCGACGTCGGTTCCGGTGGTCAGTTCAGGGTCATATTCCCTTTCGTCGTATTTGATTTTCTTGGCGTTTAAAAGACGCATCACGTTGGTCTTTTGCATATCAAGTCGTTTCTCGCTCCTTCTTCTTTTGCTTTATGTCAGAAACGAATTCGTAGATGCCAAAAGCCCCTAAGGCCATATCGCCAGCCAATCCGACATACCATAAGGCAGAGAAAATTCTTCTAAGCTTCGGACCGACGTAACGGACTTCGATTTGATATGAGCCTTTGTTCAGATTGAACGAAACCAATGAATCCACGTTTATTGGTTCAAGTTCGCTTATCGATTCGTGGTTCTCGTCATAGGCCTTGATTTCGTATCCGTCATAGAAGAATTGGGGGATTTGAATCAAAGAGTCCTCATTGGCGGTTATGGCAAAATCGACCGACGGGGTGTTTAAGGCGGTTACTTCAACGCTTCCGGAACCTTTTAGGAATACCGGAAGGATGTAGTCCTCTTTGGTATGTTGATATTTAGAGGCGCTACCGATGGTCCTTTTGATCCTATAATACAAAGAATTCGAATATTCGGGGCTGTAGTCGTTATCATAAAAGCAAAGAGGGATGTATTCGTTCATGACTCCGATGTTGTTATTGTTGATGCATTCGCTTTCGCCATATTGCTTCCAAACCGAATTCGAGTCGATCGCATATTTCTTTTCGACATAGGCTTGCGAAGAGGAGAAAAGAAGGAAAGGAACGACGGAAGCCAAATAGAAAGGAGCCCTTGTCACCTTTATATATGTCGTGGCGTTTATGGCATAAACGAATGCCAAAGAGGCAGTCAAGGATATAAGCGACCATAGTCTCCAAGCAAATTGGCAAGAGTAAAAAGCGGAAGGAACGTTTTTCCAAGCTTCTCCGACATAGATGAAAATAAGGGCAATCGAAGAAATGACGATCAGGAAAATCAAATCGATGACCGTTTCCTTGTTTCTTTTGAACCAATCTTTTTTATTGAAAGATTCATTGGCTTTTTCTTTGATGAATTCGGTGACGATCATCATTATGTCGAACAAAGCCATAGCTAAATAGACTTCGATCCTTTGCTTAAAGAAACAAATTGGCAAGAATGAGACGATCATCATTATCGGAAGACGATAATATTTGTTGTTTGGGAGCTTGGATAAGCCAAAGTCCGCGACAGTGGCTAGCAAAGCCCCGACAAAGACCAAAGCGATGCTTAAGGATAACGAAGTCGGAGTCCATTCCATGTTCCAATTGTTGGAATCGATCCGGTTTTGAATCCAAAACAAATTCAAAAAGCCAGAGAAAGCCGAAGAATTCTTGGTCGAACTCGATACGTGGGCATAAGTCGTCCAAACGGCATTCGAATCCGACATCCTATAGATTCCGCTTCCCAAAGCCTTGACCATCGGAAATGCGTAAAAGCCGACGCCTAATATAATCAAAACAACGCTGGAAAGGGCGTATATCATGCCTTTTTTGGTCTTTAAAAAATTCCAGACCCTTTTGAAATGAACGATCATATAAAGGACGGCGAACAAAGCAAAGACGATAGCGGTGAAAGGATGGGACAAGATAAGCCCGCAAGCGCCTACGATAACTGATAAGAATGACCAAGCTTTCGGGCTTTGATCATGGGTAATCGAATAGATCCCATAAAAAAAACAAGGGATGAATGTCATCGCGATCGTTTCGGCATAGGCGAATCTCGCATATCCGCAGAACATCCTATAAGGGCAGAAAACAAAGAATGCCGCCCCCAATAATCCAACCGATATCTTTTTGCTTATTTTGTAGGAAAGGCAATAAAACATCAATCCGGAGAACAAAGTCATCAAAGAAACGAACCATTTGACGGCCGTTATGGTATCTAAGTTAAAGACATACATCAAAATAGCGGCGCCATAATGAGGGAAAGGAGCGTAAAACAAATGGGTGTTGTAGGCATAGGCCCCCATCATCAAGTGATTGGTTGAATCGATTCCTAGGCCGTTTTTCATCCCGTAATAGCATTCGTAGATATTGCCCATATGGAAACGGAAATCATCGCCGCTTGTTATGCCTTTGAACAAATAAAGATAACAGCAGCATAAAGTCATTAAACCAATGAATATTATTGGGACAATAATCCTTATGGTTTTATCCAGTGGCTTTGAGATGTCTTTATGCATATAGCCTATATAATAAATAGTTATTTTCCATCTTCCATAAAAAGCGATATCTTAATATCGAATTAGTTTAGGAGAGCCTTTATGCATAAAATCGTTTCCAAAAAGGTTTTGAATCCAAACGTGATCCAAATCGAGATCAAATCCCCTTTGGTGGCCAATAAAGCCAAACCAGGCCAGTTCATCATTCTGCGCGTTGATGAAAATGGGGAGAGAATCCCTTTTACGGTCGCCGGGGTCGACAAAGAAAAAGGATATACGAAAATAATCTTTCAGGTCGTAGGCTCTTCGACTGAAAAGCTCAAGCATTTGGAAGTAGGGGACTATATAGCTGACTTCGTCGGCCCATTAGGAAAACCAACTGAAACGGATGGGATAAAGAAAGTTTGCGTGGTCGGAGGCGGAGTCGGATGCGCGATCGCGATGCCAATAGGCGAAGAATTCCATGCATTAGGCGCGGAAGTGACTTCAATCATCGGATTCAGAAACAAGGACCTTGTCATATTGGAAGATGAATTCAAGTCGTTTTCAGATCATTTTCATTTAGTTACGGATGATGGATCTTACAAAGAAAAAGGCAATGTCACGATGCCTCTACGGAAATTGTTGGAAGAAGATCCAAAGAGATTCGACTTAATAATCGCGATCGGACCGCTCATCATGATGAAATTCGTGGTCATGACCGCCAAGGAATTCGGCGTCCCATGCACCGTTTCGATGAATCCGATCATGGTCGATGGGACTGGGATGTGCGGCGGATGCAGATTATCCGTTATCGAAAACGGCAAACGTTGCATGAAATTCGCCTGCGTAGATGGGCCCGATTTCAATGGCTATGAAGTTGATTTCGATGAGGCGATGTCAAGGAACCGCCAATACGGCGAATGGGAAAAACACGCCTACGGAAAGACCTGCAATCTTTTAAAAAAAGGAGGTTCAATGATATGGCCAACATGAATCCTTTGAAAAATCCGATGCCTACCGAGGATCCCAATATCCGTTCCAGGAACTTTTTAGAAGTGGCGAAAGGCTATAATGAAGAGATGGCGATCGATGAGGCCGATAGGTGCCTTAATTGCTTGAATAAACCTTGCGTGAATGGCTGTCCAGTCCATATCGATATCCCGTCCTTCATCTCAAAAATCAAAGAAAAGGATTATGACGGCGCTTATAACGTAATCTCTTTATCCTCTTCTTTGCCTGCCATATGCGGACGCGTGTGCCCTCAAGAAAGCCAATGCGAATCCAAATGCACAAGAGGCAAAGGATTGCTTCCTTTGAAAAACGAGGACGGAAGCATCAAAAAGGACCAAAACGGAAATGTGATCAAAATCCAATCCGAGCCAGTCGGAATCGGAAGGCTGGAACGATTCGTAGCCGATTATTATATTGACAACGGCCATTTGAAGGTGAAAACGCCCGAATCAAATGGGCATAAGGTTGCGATAATCGGCTCTGGTCCTTCGGGTTTGGCGTGTGCTGGAGACCTGGCCAAAAAAGGCTTTATGGTCACGATTTTCGAAGCCCTTCATGTCGCTGGCGGGGTCTTATCCTATGGCATTCCGGAATTCCGTCTTCCGAAAGCCGTCGTCCAAAAAGAAGTCGATAGCCTAAAAGATTTGGGTGTTGATATCGAGACGAACGTCGTCATCGGAAGGACTTTGACGATCGATGAATTGTTCGAAAAAGGATATGAAGCGATCTTCATCGGTTCCGGTGCCGGGCTTCCTAAATTCATGGATATTCCAGGGGAGGGTTTAAAAGGCGTTATGTCAGCCAATGAATTCTTGACCAGACTTAATCTTATGAAGGCATATAAAGATAATTCCGACACTCCTATCGTCAAAGGCAAACACGTCATCGTCGTCGGAGGCGGCAACGTAGCGATGGATGCCGCTAGAAGCGCCAAACGATTGGGAGGAGACGTAACCATCGTTTACCGCCGTACCAAAGATGAACTTCCAGCCAGGAAAGAGGAAGTGGAACACGCCGAGGAAGAAGGCATCGAATTCGCTTTCCTTAACAATCCGACGAAGATAAACGGAGACGAAAACGGCAACGTTGCTTCCGTTACGTGCATCAAGATGGCACTTGGCGAACCTGATGCTTCCGGGAGAAGACGTCCAATCGAAATAAAAGGCTCCGAATACGAGATTGAAGCCGATCAAGTGATAATGGCTTTGGGAACTTCTCCGAACCCATTGATAAAACAAACCACAAGCGGATTGGAAACCAACAAACATGGCGGGATCATCGTGAACGAAGAAACCCGAGAGACATCTAGAAGCGGAGTCTATGCCGGTGGGGATGCCGTAACGGGAGCCGCAACGGTCATATTGGCTATGGGAGCGGGCAAAAAAGCCGCAGCCGCCATCGCTGATTCATTGCTTAAGAAATAAAAGAAAGGAGGCAAGATAGCCTCTTTTTTTATTTCGATATGTACGCCTTATATTCGGTGACGTCTTCGATGACTTCCCCATCGATTTGCAATGAATGAGGGATGGAGAATCTTACTTTCACTTCTTCGGTTAAATAATATTTTACCGTTTCCGGAATTTTATCGGCGCGGCCTTTGTTTACTTCGTTTAAGGCCAATAACGTTTTCAATTTGCCTTTGGCGTTAGCTATCACGACCGTAAGTTTTCCACTGGAACGGTCTTGGCTTTTGGCTACTTTTATGCCACCGCCGAAATATCTTCCAAGCATCGAGGAAACCAAGAAAACATCGTTGACCACCAATGTCTCGCCGTTTATCTCGACTGTGGCGGTAGTGGTCTTATAGTTTCTCAATATCAGCTTCAAGGTGATTCCGATATAACTTATTTTCTTTTTGCCTTTTTTCTTTTGTTTGTTGGCTTCGGCGCAGGTGTCTCCGTCGATTCCTAACCCCGTTCCGTTGAAGAACCGATAGGTTTTTCCTTTGACTTCCACAAAGGGGAGGTTACGAAGCAAGTCATTTACCTTTAAAAGGCCATCTTCGTCTAACTTGTCGGAATTGTCTTTCGCAAAGTCGTTCCCGGTTCCTATCGCGGTGAAATAAAAAGGGCAAGGGAGATCTATTCCGTGGATCATATTGATGAAATGATTCAAGGTCCCGTCTCCGCCTGCGATTATGACATTGTCGTCTTTTTTAAGGCTCGATATGAACGCATTATGGTCCATATCCACTGAATTCGTTTCGATTAAATCGGAGAATCTCTTAGATAATTTCAAGGCTTCTTTGTGGGCTCTTTCTTTGCCTTTCAAAGAAGATGAGAAGGAATTGTATAGCAAATAATTCATACGAATAATTTTATGTTCTTGAGCGACAATGTCAAAAGCTTCATTGGATTCGTTGCTGTTTTATCTTTTTCTAATAAGTCATAAATGGCAAAATTATAGACATGAAAAACAACCGTATATTTTTGCTAGTTTCTTTAAGCGCAGCCCTTCTGTTGGGTTCATGCGACAATCAAAAAGACAATCATTCTTCTTCGTCCGATTCTTCGAATTCTAGCTCATCGATCTCTTCGTCCCCATCGGAAGACGAGTCGCCCAGCGATACCTCGAGCAGCTCATCGGATTCAGGCTCAAGTTCTGATCAAACATGTTTGCTTTATAACGGCTATTATTCGTCTCTGACCAGTTGGGAAAACGGGGACGACCTGATCCAAAAATTGCATAATATCATTTCTTCTGGAACTTATAAGCCAATCGAATATTCGGGAAGTTACACGAATTGGATGAGCAACAAGGACGCGGATAGGGATATATATGATAGAGAACGTTTGGACGTCATTTATTCAGGAGATTCCTTAAACCCTGACAAAACCAATATCGATTGGCAACGGGAACATGCCTGGCCTGCTTCTTTGATGACCAATCAAAATACCAGCGAAGCGGTGAAAACCTTGGGCAGAGCGACCGATTTTCATAGCATATTCGCTTCTTACTTTTCGGGTAATACTTCCAGAGGCAACAAGAATTACGGGAATGCCGATCTGAACGCATCTTCTTTCCAAGACAAGGGCTTTGCTTCGGGCGGATATCGATTCGACAATAAGAACTTCGAACCTGCCGATTGCGACAAAGGACGCCTTTCGAGAGCCATCTTTTATATGGCCACGATGTACAATGAGCCGGTTTATAAGGAAGATGGCACAACGTTGTTGTATGGCGCCTTGACCATCACCGAAGATTACGTCGATTACGATTCTACGAATTATTCAGCCTACGCGATCGGCAATCTGAACGATTTGCTCGATTGGTCCAAAAACGCGGTCGATCTAGCCGAATACCAACATAACGAATCAGTTTATTCCTTCGTTCCCGACACCCATGAGGACAAAACCAAAAACACCGCCCAAGGGAACAGGAATCCTTACGTCGATTTCCCTGGATTGGTCGATTATGCCTTCGGAAGCAAAAAAGATATGGCTGGTTCCTTATCCTCGTTGCTATCTTCCTATGAGGCTTTGAATATCGAAAATCCAACAAATAACGTTAGGACCATCATCTCGGCCAAACGTTCATACGAGGTTGGCGAAAGTTTTTCGAAAAGCGACGTCGTAGTCGGAAAATACGTCAAAGACATGAATATCGAAACTGATGGCACTTTCTCTATCGAAGGAGTGTCCGACGGAGAGGTGTTGGATGCCGTTTGCACCAAGGTCGTCACGATAAAAACCTCCACGAATTCTTTGAAATATTCCTTTGAGGTAAAAAGCGCCGACCCGTTTGCCTATAGTGCCTATAGTTATACCCTTACCGGAAAATCAAGCGGAGGGGATTTGGCTGACATCAAAGAGAATCCAGGGGTCGATAATGAAGTCGATCTAGGCGGAGTGACTTGGATAATCCGTTATGAAAAAGGAGCGGTTGGAAGCAAAAATTCCACTTTTGGCATCGCTTTCGGCACTTCGAAAGTTCCGGTGGAGACATTGACCATAAGAAGCAAAGAGGCTTTCTCTTTTTTAGATAAATCCAAAATCAAATCCATTTATTTGAAGGGGTCGGCTGCTTCTGGGGAATCGTATTCATGTTCTCTTTATGTCGGCGATTCTTTGCTGAAACAAACCTCGCTAGGCTATAAATATGGCGAGGCCCAAGTAATCTCGTCTAATCTTGAGACTCCGACAAGCGGTGAAGTCAAATTCGTCATATCAAACATCACCAAAGCGGTCTATGTCCATTCTTTGGCGGTCAATCTGGAATAAACAGTCATGATAATCGAACGCATAAATAGCCCTAAGGACGTAAAAATTTTATCCAATGAAGAATTGGTCGTTTTGGCTGATGAGATAAGAAACGCTTTGCTTGAATCGATTTCCAAATTCGGCGGACATTTAGGCCCTAATTTGGGAATCGTCGAATTGACCATTGCCCTTCATTACGTTTTCGATTCGCCAAAAGACAAAATCGTTTTCGACGTATCCCATCAATGTTATGCCCATAAGATGCTAACCGGCAGAAAGGATGCCTATCTATTCGATGATAAGCATCATGAATGCTCAGGCTTTACCAATCCAAACGAATCTGAACACGACGTTTTTGAGATCGGACATACATCTACTTCCCTATCTTTGGCCAACGGATTGGCCAGGGGCCGTGATTTATTGGGCGGGAAGGAAAATGTGATCGCCGTAATCGGGGATGGATCGTTGTCTGGCGGAGAGGCATACGAAGGATTGAACAACATAGCCGAAGCCAATACCAACACGATAATAATCATCAATGACAATGAGAATTCAATCGCCGAAAACCATGGCGGATACATCTTTAATCTCAACGAATTAAGGGCCACCAGAGGCCTAGCCACGAACAATATGTTCAAGGCCATCGGACTCGATTACCGTTATCTTGAAGAAGGGAATGACGTCATCAAGTTAATCGAGGCTTTAAAAGAAATCAAAGACATCGATCATCCTTTCGTTTTGCATATCCATACCCAAAAAGGCAAAGGATATGAGCCGGCGGTAAGAAATCCTGAGAAGTATCATTCCTTAAGCCCTTTTGATTTAAATACCGGCGAAGTCATCCAAAAGCCAAGCAAAGAAACCTATTCCGAGATAACTTATTCCTTTTTGGAAAAGAAAATAGAAGAAGGCGAACCGATCATTATGATCAATGCGGCAACCCCTACATTCGTTTTCGCCGCCAATAAGGAAAGAAGGAAAAAACTCGGCGATCATTTCGTCGATGTCGGAATATGCGAAGAACACGCAGCGGCCATGGCTAGCGGCATTGCTAAGAGGGGTGGGAAAGCGATTTGGGGAATTTCCGCTTCGTTTATCCAAAGGACTTACGATCAAATCTCGCAGGATATTTGCCTAAATGATACTCCAGCTATCATTTTGGATTTCAATGGCGGCGGGCTTAATGGAATAAGCACCCCAACCCATTCAGGCATTTTCGATATGGCGATGCTTATGTCGATCCCGAATCTTGTCTATTTGGCGCCTATAAGCAAAGAAGAATATCTTTCGATGCTCGAATATGCGATCAATCAAAGAGAACACCCTATTTGCGTCCATGTTCCTTTGGAAGTCATATCCTTAGGAGAAAACGACGGTACCGATTATTCGATTTTGAACAAATCGAAGGTCATGAAACGTGGCCATGATGTGGCGATAATCTTTGTCGGAAGCACTTATGAAAGGGCTTTGGCCTTGAGCGAGGCGTTGGGCGGGAATTGTTCATTGATAAATGCCGTTTATTTATCCGGTCTTGACAAACGTTTGCTTGATTCATTGAAAAAGGACCATAAAGTAGTTGCCACTTTGGAAGATGGCGTATTGGATGGCGGATATGGCCAAAAAGTCGCTGCCTATTTCGGAAATAGCGACATCAAGGTTTTGACTTTCGGTATACCAAAAGGTTTTTATCGCAACAAAAGCGCCAAGCAAATGGAAGAATTATCCAATATGAGCGTTGGCCAAATGAAAGCAGCAATCGAAGAATCGCTTAAATAAAAGGCGACTTATCGCCACTTATTTTGTCTTTATAAATAAGGTGTGGTATGGTCTTAGCTAGGTAAAATAGTAAAATGCCTATCGTATTTTATGGCTGAAGAAGAACGAAAAGAGACAAAACCTAAGAAAGAAAAAAGCAAGCTTGGAAACAAGATACGCTTGGTGATTTGCATCACGATCGCCGTTGTTTTCACGGTCGTTTCTTTGGTTTTGTCGTTGCTTTCTGCCGGAGGCGGAGACGTTGCCGAAGGAGCCAAGATTTTCTGGAATGCCTTAAAAACGGCCCAATGGCAATGGCTTTTGGGGTTGGTTGGAATGGTCGTGCTTTCCGTATTATTGGACGCCTTGGTGATTTTCATTTTCGCCCGTTTGTATACGAGACAATACAATTATGGCCAAGCCATAGCCAATTCGATGGTCGGAATCTTTTATTCGGCTTTGACTCCGGGAGCCTCAGGTGGCCAGGTGATGCAAAGCTACATCATGAAAAGGCAAGGGATAAAGATATCCAATGCCGCTTCTATCTTCGTTATGTATTTCATCCTTTATCAGATCAACCTTCTGATTTTCGACATCGCTTCGATAATAGTCGAATGGGGTCGCATATCGGAATACGCATCATTCTCATTCACGGTCGGGAACGTGAAAATGACTTTGCTCCCTTTGATCATCATCGGTTTTGCGTTCAATTTCATAATTTTGGGTGGCTTGTTTTTGCTATCCTATTCCCATAGGTTCCATAACTGGTTCATGAATTTGATCGTCAAAGTCGGACATAAACTTAAAATAGTCAAGAACCCTGATGGATTAAGGGAATCCCTCAATATCCAAGTCGAGAATTTCAAAATCGAATTGAAACGTCTTCAAACCAATATTCCGGTGGCGATTCTTATTTCGGCGATCCTTCAGCTCATCTTATTCGTCAAATTCTCGTTCCCGTATTTCGCGGCCTCCGCTTTCCAAGCGACCGGTGAATTCAATTCCAAAACTTTCTTCGATACTTGCTTTTTGTCGGCATTCCATCAAATGGTTACCGGTTTGTTCCCGGTTCCGGGCGCGGCCGGCGTTTCTGAGTTGTTCTATGGCCTTGTCTATCAGTCGGTGATTGGACCTACCATAGGAGCTTCGGGAGAGATAATCCGTGACCAAGCCGCCAATTTGGCTTCCACTCAGATCCTTTGGAGGGCAATAACCTATCATTTCTTGGTCGTTTTGACTGGGGCAGTTTCGATTGGCTGCCAAGTTAGGCCATCCAAAGAATATGCGAACGCTTCATATAAGAATTTCATCACCGTCCAACATGAAACGTATGAAATCCGCAAAATGGAAGCTGAGCAAGCTTATGAGACAAAGCAGATCAGCCGCCAGATATTGAAAGACAAGATAAAGAACGGCGTTTCAAGGAAAAAGAAAAAGAAAGAAGACGGAGACAAATGAAGATCGCCATCTTTTCCGATACGTTCCCTCCTGACATAAACGGAGTGGCGACATCCACTTATAATCTTTCTGAAGCTTTGAAAGAACATAACGAAGAAGTCTTGGTGATTACCAGCAATTCTTTGAATCGAAAGAAATCGGAATATTCCAAATCTTTGATCCGTTTGAAAGGAATTCGCCTGAAACGTTTATACAATTACGTCATTTCCTGGTTCGGTAACAGGAAAACGATGAAAATCTTGAAGGATTTCAAACCCGATGTATGTCATATCCAAACCGATGGCCCATTGGGTCAATTTGGTTTTAAAGCGGCAAAAAAGACGGATTCCGCTTTAGTTTACACCTACCATACTTCTATCGAGGATTATACGTATTACGTCACCCATGGCTGGTTTTTCGACAAATCCGCGAAAGCCATCGTCAAACGTTACGTAAAGAAAAAAGGCAAAAAGGTCGACGCTTTGATAGTTCCGAGCGAAAAGATGGCGGATTATATGAAGTCTTTGAATATAATGTCGAAAGTAAGCGTCGTTCCAACCGGCTTTGATTTTGAACGTTTCAAAAATATCGACAAAGGCAAAGTGGATGAATTGAAAAAACGCTACGGGATAAGCCAAGACGATTATGTCATCCTTTATTTGGGACGCATTGCCAAAGAGAAATCCATCGATTCTTTGTTTGAGGCTTTCAAAGAATATTCAAAAGGATGCGAATCAAAAGGAAATGCCAAATTCTTGATTGCCGGAGGCGGTCCTGATCTTCCGCGTTTGAAAAGACTGGCGAAAGATTTATGGATAGGAGAAAAGGTCATTTTTACAGACAAGGTTGAGCCTACCGAAGTCCCTTATTATTATCGTTTGGGAAACGTCTATGTCTTCGCCTCCATTACCGAAACGCAAGGCCTGACAACCTTGGAAGCGATGGCATCCGGTTTGCCAGTGATCGTCAAATATGATGAATCGAACAAAAATTTCATCAAGGATGGAATAAACGGTTTCGTGTTCCAAAACGAATCGGAACTCAGCCGTCTTTTGGATAAAGTCAGAAACCTTAGCAAAAAAGAAAAGGAAAAGATGATAGAAAACGGTTATATTTCCTTAGAGGACTACACTTTAGAATCTTTCTGTTCTTCCGTTATCAAGGTCTATGAATCGGCAATAAAAAACAATGAGTGAGAGCGTAATCAAAAAGATAGAAAAAAAGAAAGGCGAATATCTGATTGTCTTTCCCGATTTCCAATTGTCTCTATGCGAATCTTTCTTTTCGGAAGAACTTTTATACGTAGGCAAAGAATTATCGGATGAAGACCGTATCCGTCTTAAAAAGCTAAGCGAAATTAACGGTCCATACGAATACGCCCGTAGCTTATTGCTCCGTTCTTCTTATAGCAGTCATGCAATCAAAGAAAAGATCAAAGCCAAATATCCTCAATGCGCCTATGCAAACGAAACGATCCTCAAACTGAAAAAAGAAGGCTTGCTGGATGATTCTAGATATGCTGAAACATATAAAGATTATAAAGAAGCCGAGCTTTATGGACCTAAAAGAATATTGGATGATCTTCGATATAAAAAAGGGATAAGCGACGAAATATTGGATAATCTTGAATTTCAAAACGAAAGAGATGCATTGAATAAGCTATTTCCCATCATCAATAACAAATATAAAGGATTGCCTTATAAAAAGAAGGCCTCGAAAGTCGAAAACGCTTTATTGGTTCGCGGATTCTCTAAGGATTTGGCGAAAGAATATGCTTCCAAGGCCGAAATAGATCCCAAAGAAGTCAAAAAGAACCTTATGATGGATTTTTCCAAATCAAAAAGGAATCATTCGAAAAAATACAAAGGATACGAGCTAAAGCAAAGAATAATTCGTTCTTTGCTTAGCAAAGGATATACAATGAATGAGATAAAAGAGGTGCTGGAAGATGAGTAAGCAAATCAAAGACTTCGAAGATGGATTGACTATCGATACCCAATTCTTGGTAACGGCCGTCACCAAAGGCGTCAAGGCGGACGGAGGCCGTTATCTAAACGTTACAATCCAGGATTCGTCTGGGACGATCGAAGCCAAAAAATGGAATGTCACCGAGCAAGATGACGATATATTGGTTCCTGGCAATATCGTTGGGCTTTATGGCCAGGCATACGAATATAAGAACGCGCTGCAGTTTAAAATATTCGAAGCCGTCAAAGTCAATGCTACGGATATCGATATATCGCGTTTCGTCAAGCCGAGCCCACTTCCAAAGGAAGAATTGATCGCAAAGCTAAACGCTTACCTAGATGCGATAAAAGACGAAGAAGTCAAAAAGCTGACTAAGGCTTTGGCAAACAAATTCTATAATGAATACATCACCTATCCTGCAGCGGTAAGGAATCATCATGCCTTTGGAAGCGGGCTCTTGTACCATTCCATCACCATGGCGGACGTCGCTTCCAAGATTTGCGATATCTATCCTTCGCTAAATAGGGATTTCCTTATAGCGGGATGCTTGCTCCACGATATCGGAAAAACCATCGAATTATCCGGTCCTATCGCCACCAAATATACCTTGGAAGGCAGACTGATCGGGCATATATCCATAATGCAATCCGAAATCAAGAAGATGGCGGAAGAATTGAATGTTTCCTCCGAAACGTCGATTTTGATGCAGCATATGATCCTTTCCCACCATGGCGTACCTGAATATGGCTCGGCGGTGGTCCCAATGACAAGAGAGGCTTTAGCCTTATCGACAATCGATAATTTCGATGCCAAAATGCAGGTTCTTGACAATGCTTTGGAAGGCGTTAAGCCAGGAGAATTCACCCCAAGGATCTTCGCTTTGGAAAATCTATCTTTCTATAAGCCAAACAAATAAAAAAGGCGGGTGTTGACCCGCCTTTTATTTCATATCGATGATTTTTTGAATCTCTTTTTTCGAAAAGGAATAGTCTTTTTTGCAAAAATCGCATGTAATGACGATAGGCTTTCCGTCTTCTTTTATGGAGGCGAGTTCTTCTTTCGATAAAGACGATAAGGCTCTTTCCATCCTTTCTTTCGAACAAGGACATTTATAGGCGACGTCTCTTTTTTCCAATATTTCGATATCGAGGCCATCCATTATTTTGTTCAATAGATGCTCAGCGGTTCCTTCTTCTTCCAACACTTTATGTAAATCGCCCATCCAAGATAGGTTCTCTTCTATCGTTATGACATATGGTTCCGGACAATCTGGCATCAATTGGATGAAGAATCCTCCTGCGATTTTGACTTTCAATGTCTCTTTGTCAAAGACAACCGCCAATCCCATCGCGGAGGGAGTCTGCTCTGAAGAGGCATAATAGAAGGTAAGATCATCGCCGATCTCTCCGCTTTGAAGAGGAACGGTGGAAGTATAAGGTTTCTTTAAGCCCATATCTCTGATAACCGTCAAACTACCCTTCCCAATGGCTTCTCCGACCGTTTTCGAATTCATGACCAGTGGATTGGACAAAGTCCCTCTGACGCTGCCTTTCGAATCGGCGATGGCTATAAGGGAAGACAATTCACCATCTCCGTTTATCCTTAAAGTCAAAGTCTCTTTCTCGCCTTTTAAGGTATCGCCCATTAACAAGGCGCCGATCAGAAGCCTTCCCAAAGCCATTCCGGATAATGGCGAGCAGTTATGGATATCGATGGCCTCTTGGACCAATTTGGTGCAGACGCACGCAAATCCGCGGACGGTTTTGCTTTGATCGCAGGCCCTAAGCAAATAATTATCGGCGGTCATTTAAGGCTTCCTTTAGCTTTTCGCATCTTTCTCCGATCGCTTCGAAATTCGGCTCATGATCGGAGAAGACGATATTCAAACCGTCGTTTTCGCCATAACGAGGCAGAACATGGACATGGAAATGAATGACGGATTGGCCTGCGGCTTCTTTGGCATTGGTCAATATGTTGACCCCTAAAGCTCCAAAGGCCTTGATTTCGGCCTTGGCGACCATCTGAGCCACTTCAAAGACCTTGTCTAGCAAATACTTTGGGCAATCCAAAATCGACTCGCAGTGGGCTTTAGGCATGACTAAGGCGTGTCCTTTGGTGCATTGAGAAATGTCCATAATGGCCAAGACATCATCATCTTCGTATATTTTCGTCGAAGGTATCTCTCCTTTGATTATTCTGCAAAATACGTCTTCCATAGATTACTCCTTATAAGATAAAGAAAGAGGTGGCTTTAACCACCTCTAACTATATCAGTTTTTCATTCAAAGAGAGACGGGAAGGTCTTCTTGAAATATTCGTAGACGCTGGTGTCGTGGTAGATGAGCATCATTTTCTCGACCCAATATTTGTTGGAATCGGTCTTATAGGTGTCAGAGCTAGCCAAGAGGGAAGCGATTTGACGAGCGATGTGCTCGGCAACGAATTCGACTCCGCGGGCAGTATCGTAATAATTGTCGTCGCTGGCATTCAATTTCGAAGACATGACGGCTTCCTCTACCTTGACGAAATAATAGGTTCCGCTGTCGTTGATGATGTATGGATATTGATTGGAGGTTTCGAATTTCTCCGGAATCACGTAATATCCGCCATTGCGGACATATCCATAACGGCCGTTAACGGTCTTCTCGTTATCGACTTCCTGGGCGACGGTGATTTTGAACAAACGTGTCGAGATATCGCTAGGGACGACGGATCCGATGCCGCTTTGGTTATACCAACCATGAGTGGTGGAATCGGTGGCCATCAACGAATTCTTCTTGATTTGAAGGCCTGTTTTGGCTGTATAGGCGCCAGAATTGGTGAAATCGGTCAAAACGGAAGAATCATCGGCCGTGTTGTCGTAGATCTTAAGATAATCGGCGACGTATCCGCCAAAGGTTGATTCCTTATATATTGTGGTTCCGGCATAAGTTCCGTTATCAGCGAGGAATTTCGCATAGACGGAATCGGTATCGGAATAGGCGTTCCAGCCGGCGTCGGCATATATCTTATTCACCAATGTTGAATTGGCGTATCCGGCAACGACTTCAGGGATGCCTTTATAAAGATCGTCCAAGAAGGTAAAGTCATAAACGGACATGTCGACATTGGAATCTTCGATGACGTTCTTGGCGTAGGATGTGACCAATCTCTTGGTCGCATCGGCGTAAGAAGTGTTATCCGCCAATTTGATGACGTCGATCTTACGGGCATAGGAGAGACCTAAGGAACGATAGTTGACGGTGTAGAGATATTGGGAAACCAACATATCGCGATAGATATCAGGAAGGACCGCGATATCGATATATTCCTTATAAGTTACGAAGAGGTTTTTGAAATAAGGAGTCATTTCATATGAAGTAGGAGTTTCTTGGACTCTGAATGAGCCTTTTACGTTCACGGCTTCTTCATAATATTCGCTTCCGAGGTTGTAGTTGTTCTTCACTTGGGCATCATAGAACTTCCTTTCGATGAATTGGGAACGTTCTTGATAGCTGGTGTTGGTCATAAAACCATGGAAGACTTTTTTGACTGCGACCATGAAATCGGTGAAGGTGTTGATGAGTTTGGCGGTTGAGCCCTTGCCGTTTTTGTCATGATAGACGGAATGCTCATCGGCGATCTTTTGGAGATTGGCGGCGTTATTGTTGTCATAGGCGTCTTTGATGGCCCAGAAATCGCCATATAGGGATTGAGAATAGAGCTTGGTGATGTTTTTGAGGACTTTTTCGGAATTGGAATCGCCTTCGTTCACCAAAGCGTCGTAAATTTGTTTCATCGTGTTGTTTTGGATTTCTGAATCATCTCCAAAATCAAGGATGGAAGCCTTGTCATATTCGTCTTCGGTTGGGTGGGCGATGACATCGCTGCAAGAAGTCAATCCCCCTAACAGAAGAAGCGAGCTTGCCCCTAAGAACAATTTCTTAAATTTATTTGACATAGTAGCATCTTCCTCCTTTCTCCCAATCGTCTCCGGTGTGTTCGGAATAGCCGATCGCGCAGACTTCGCTAAGCATGCGGCCTTTATCGGTGGCGTTGCCTTCGAAGCTCCCGCCTTCGCTGCCCCAATCGAAAGTCAAGCTACGATCGTAATTTTGGGCTTCGATCATTTCGGCGTAGGTCTTCCAGGCGTTCTGCCAGGTTTCGAAGTTGCCATCGGAAGTGGATTGACGTTGAGTCTTGGAATAGATTTGGATACGTTTTTCCATATTGGCATCGCTGAATTTGATCTGCCCGCTTTCGACCAAGCCTTGGAAGATATAAGTGCTTAATGAGGTGTTATAGGATTTTACCAAATCAAGCAACGAGGTCTTTCTTGAGGTCCAGTCTGATGTCTGCTGCCTATTGTAGTTGATATAGGTTGTCATCGCATTGCCTTCGCTATCGGTCGGATAGCCGGTCTCATTCGGCGTTTTGCCCAATACATAATATTGGCTTAAGGTCGCGACATTGGCGTCTTGGGTATCGGTGCCGTTTCCATAAAGGTCAAGGCCGGAACGTTGGACGACGATGAAGTGGATGCCTTCATAGGAGGAAGAACCGGCTCTGACGGCGAGGATGATGTGTCCTTCGTCATCGGTTAAGACATTGCTTCCGATATTTGGCAATTGGGCACTGGTATCGTTTTGGAACCCAGGAAGGGCGGCATATTTGGCCGATTTGATTCCGACTTCGGAATCGACATCCACGGAAGAATCGTTATAGGCTATTTCGTTTGGGGTGATGACGGCGATGTTGTGCTTATTGAAATATTTGTTGAACAAAATGTTTCTCGGATAGAACACCTCGCGGTTGCCTTCGTTGACGATGGCGCCGTTTTTATCGGTGGTGATCTTGGCGGCCTTCAACATGGCGACGGCAGCCCCATATGGGATTTGGCCAATGCCCTGATCTTTGAAAAATTGGTTGATGGTGGTGCCGGTATCATCCAATTTCTGGTTTACGTCGACATCGTTTGCGTCAGTGGCGGATTCTTTAAGGCCCGGGGTGATCGTGGCGATGTTGTCTTGGGCATATTTGGTGGTATTGGCTTTGTTATAAAGCGATTCGTAGGCATAAGTGCCAAGGCGGAATTCGTTTACGTAGTTGATGCCATTGCCAGAACGGGCGGTCATCAAATCGATTTCGCCGAAGTCAGCGCCGGAAGCGGTGTCATCGGAAGAAGAGAAAGCGATTTCGCCGAAGGTTTCGCGTCCGGATGCGGAAGTAGTGGAACCGGTAGTGGTATCGGCGCCAGCCAAACGCATGATCGTCGTGGCCAATTTGGTAGCTTCCCCGGCTGCATTGGTGCTAGGCTCGGAAATCTTGCCTTGGGTATATTCGCCGGAAGCGGCGGAAACCTTGACCAAGATATGGCGGATTTGATAAGGGATTTCCTCTCTTAAGAATCCTTTGTTGCTCTTGCCGTATTTTTCATTGGCGGAGAAAAGGAGATTGTCCGAGGTCAAGCCTTCGCTGGAACCATCACGCATGGCGTCGCGGTTGTTGTCGTTATAGTCTTGCTCGAATTGTTCTTTTTCCCTTTGGTAAAGGTGATACTGCTTGAGTTGGTCGATGTTGTCGACTCCGGCAGCGTCTAGGATGGCTTCGAATTCAGCCTCGTAAGTGGTGTTGTTCGAATCGGCGTTGTTCTGAGCGCGGGTTTTGTCGTTTTCGACGTCATAATCGGCTTCCTTGGTCAAACGTTCCAAGTCAGATTTTTTGTCTGCGCTGAGATAATATTTACGAACCAAGACTTCATAGACTTTATCGAATTCGGTTGAGGCAGATGCACCAGCCTCCTGATAACTCTCCAATAATTCTTTCGCCGTATAGGACACCACGTTTCCCAAAGCGTCGGTATAGGTCATGACGCTTCCATTCGACGAAGGAACAGCCTGATCGCAGCCGACGACGGCCGCAGCCGTGGTCAGCAATGTCAAGAGGCTAAGAGCGGTATTACGTTTTTTCATGTGTTGGATCGCTCCTCCTTAAATAAAAAAAGTTTGCCTTAAAAGAATATTCTCATAAGAGAATGCTTGCAAGACTTATTAAACTCATTTGAGAAAAGATGCCATTTATTCAATAAATGCGTATATTTTTATCATATCTTTTGCCACTTTCGTGACGTTATGGCAAAATACACGTCTTCGGAGGAAGAATATGGCCAACCTAGAAATCAAAGATCTTCACGTTTCCGTCAAGGGATTGGAAATATTACGTGGCATAAATTTGTCATTGAAAGACGGCGAAACGTTGGCGTTGCTAGGACCTAATGGCCATGGAAAATCAACATTGTTCGCCGCCATCATGGGAAATCCGATATATGAGATAACCTCTGGAAGCATTGCCGTGGATGGCAAGGATATTTTGTGTCTGCCAGTCAATGAACGCTCTAAGGCCGGATTGTTTTTGGCGATGCAATACCCATCTGAGATTCCGGGATTGAATTCGGCTGATTTCTATAAAGCCGCCATCAACGCCCACCGCGAGAAACCAATCAAATTGTACGAATTCTATTCAAAACTCCAAAAAGCCTATGAAGACGTCGGAATCCCTTTCGAAATGAGCAACCGCAACCTCAATGAAGGCTTCTCTGGCGGAGAAAAGAAGCGTAACGAGATCTTGCAAATGAGACTATTGGATCCAAACATCGTCATGCTGGACGAAATCGATTCCGGGTTGGATGTCGATGCCATGCAAATCGTTGCTAGCGAAATCGAAAAAGAACAGGCAAAAGGAACGGGATTCTTGGTAATTTCCCATTATGCGAGGCTTTATGAAATGATAAAACCAACCAGGACCGCGATAATCATCAATGGCAAAATAGCCGTCGAGGGTGGTCCTGAATTGATCAAGAAAGTCGATAGCGAAGGCTATGAATGGATCCAAAAGGAATTGGGCATTTCCGTCGAAAAGGAAATCAACAAGCCAATGAATGACATATCATTGGGAAGCTGTGCCGCAAGGGTGAACATCAATGGCAAATGAACTGATTCAGAAAATAGACGATTTGCCAAAAGAAAAAGAATTCGTGGTGAACGAAAACGGAGAGATTCGTTTAGAACTCGCGTTTTTCGATAAGGCTCCGAATGGCGTTTTGGCCATTCACGGATCAAAGAATTCCAAAATCAACGTTTACATTTCTGATTTCACGGCGGATAGCAATAAATTCGACTTGGAAATCAAATTGGACGATGGAGCTGTTGCCGAAGTTAGGATCGCGGTTCTTTGCCATGGTAACGCCAAGAAAATCTATTCGCCAAATATCGAGCATTTGGCTCCACGTAGCAAAGCTTTGGTCTCTTGCTATGGGATAGCGGCAGATAGCTCAGACCTATCCTTCAAAGGACTTTCTTCAGTCGACAAAGGAGCCAAAAAAGCCAACACAAGGCAAGAAGCCAAAATCATATTGTTCGATAAATCCGCCAAAGGTGCGGCATCCCCAGCCCTGAAGATATCCGAAAACGATATCAAAGCAGGGCATGGAGCATCCATCGGAAGATTGAATGATGAACATCTTTTCTATTTGGAATCAAGAGGACTGAACGAAAGGGAGGCCAAGCGTTTGATTGTTTTAGGATATCTAAAGCCAATCGTCAGGTTCTATTCCGATAAATCTTTTCAAGAAAAGATAAACGAAGCGATCGAAGGAGGCATTTCTCATGATTGACGTTAAGAAAATCAGAGAAGATTTCCCAATGTATCGCAATCAGATAAAAATGCAGGGGAAACCTCTTGTTTGGTTGGACAACGCATCTACCACCTTTAAGCCAGATTGCGTGATTGAAGCGATAACCGACTATTATTCAAAGGAAACGAGCAATTCGCACCGCGGCGATTATGACCTTTGCTACAACATGGACATGAAGGTTTTGGAAACCAGGAAATCCATCGCGAATCTGATT
This sequence comes from uncultured Eubacteriales bacterium, assembly GCA_963652335.1. Lineage (GTDB taxonomy): Bacteria > Bacillota_I > Bacilli_A > RFN20 > CAG-826 > UBA4951. The sequence continues at coordinate 34,808 of CAVJSS010000001.1, forward strand.
AACGCAAAACCTGAGGAGATAGTGTTCACCTCTGGCACGACCATGTCCATCAACCTCATCGCTTTTGGCTATGGGGTCAAATATTTGAAGAATGGTGATGAAATACTTATCACCGAAGCCGAACACGCTTCCAACGCTTTGCCTTGGTTCAAGGTGGCGGAAATGACTGGAGCGGTTGTCAAAATGATACCTCTTGACGAAAAGGGGAGACTGACTGTCGAAAACCTTAGGAAAACGATCAGCGAAAACACCAAAATCGTCGCCGTAGCACACGTTACGAATGTGCTTGGATACGTCGCGCCAGTCAAAGAAATCGCCGACATCGCTCATGAATTCGGAGCAATTCTGGCTTTGGATGGCGCTCAATCCGTTCCTCATATGAAAATAGACGCAAAGGAAATTGGGTGTGATTTCTTGTCATTCTCAGGACATAAAATGTGTGGGCCTACCGGCATTGGCGTTTTATATGGCCGTTATGACTTATTGGATTCGATGGATCCATTCATGACTGGCGGCGGGATGAACGTCAAATTCGATACGTGCGGAGACATCTCCTTGTTGCACGCTCCGATGCGTTTTGAAGCCGGAACCCTGAATCTAGCAGGCATAGTTGGATTGAAAACTGCTGTCGATTACATGAATTCGGTCGGTATAGAAAACATCCAACGGCATGAAAAGGAATTGAAAAAATACGCGGTGAGGAAGCTGAAAGAAACGGGAAAAGTCACCATATATAACGAAGACAGCCCAACCGGGTTAGTGGCTTTCAACATCAATGGCATTTTCGCTCAAGATGCGGCCACGTTCCTCAATTCAAAAGGCATAGCCTGCCGTTCTGGCCAACATTGCGCCAAAATGTTGAATGATTTTCTCAAAACCGTGGCCACCATCAGAGCTTCTTTCTATTTTTATACGTCAAAAGAAGACATAGATGCTTTAGTCGAAGCCGTCAAACATGGGGAGGATTTCTTAGATGCCTACTTTTAATCTCAATCCGATGATGATGCGTGAGATCATCATGGACCATTATTCTTCTCCATCTCACAAAAAGGCGCCTAACGATCCTTCGTATAAGGAAATCCATGCCTCTTCGACCAATTGCATCGATGATTTCACTTTGTACTTAAAAAGCGAGAATGGGAGGATTGCCGATGCATTATGGGATGGAGTCGCTTGTACTATATCTTCTGCTTCTACCGATATTTTATGTGAGCAAGCAATCGGAAAGAAATACGATGAAGCCAACTATATGATCGAGCAGTATTTGAATATGATCGAAGAAAAGCCGTATGATGATTCGGTTTTGGATGAAGCCATCGTTTTCATGAATACCGGAAAGCAGGCTGCCAGGATCCATTGTGCGACGATGGGCTGGACCGCTATGAAAGACCTTATCAAGGAAGACAAACAAAATGGCTGAAGAATTTTTGGATAAAAGAAGCGAATATGATTTCAAAACCGACGCTGAAGTCGTTTTTTCGACCGGCAAAGGATTAAACGATGATGTCGTCAAAGCCATTTCAAAACACAAAAACGAACCGGAATGGATGATGGAATATCGTCTTAAGGCTTTACGCGCTTTTAGCAAAATGCCTCTTCCTGCCTATGGGCCGGATCTTTCGTTTTTGGACTTTGATAGCTATACCTATTACAATCAGGTTTCAAGCAAAGAACAGTCAGATTGGGACGATGTTCCTGAAGCTGTCAAAAACACTTTCGACCGTTTGGGAATTCCAAAGGCCGAACAAAAATATTTGGCGGGCGTAACCACCCAATTCGAATCGGAAGTCGTCTATCATAACATGCTTCAAGAAGTAGAAGAAAAAGGCGTCATTTTCCTTTCTACCGACATGGGCCTTCGCTTGTTCCCTGATCTATTCAAGAAATATTTTGGAACGGTTGTGCCTATAGCCGATAACAAATTCGCCGCTTTAAACAGCGCCGTTTGGTCTGGCGGATCGTTTATTTATGTTCCAAAAGGCGTAAAGTTGGAAAAGCCGCTTCAGTCTTATTTCAGAATCAATAATGAAAAGACCGGACAATTCGAGAGATCTCTGATAATTTGCGACGAAGGATCGGAAATCCATTACGTCGAAGGCTGCACGGCACCGGTATATCAAAAAGAATCGCTGCATGCCGCAGTCGTCGAAATCGTCGTTTTGAAAGGGGCACATTGCCGTTATACAACAGTCCAAAATTGGTCCAACAACATCGTCAATTTGGTTACCCAAAGGGCATTGGTTGAGGAAAACGGGTTTATGGAATGGGTCGATGGGAACATCGGCTCCTATAGGAATATGAAATATCCGGCCTGCATCCTTAAAGGAGATGGGGCGAAAGGCTCCGTCATTTCCATTGCTGTCGGTGGTCCAGACCAATTTCAGGATAACGGATCAAGAATGATCCATATTGGGAAAAACACCTCGTCAACCGTTATTTCCAAATCGATATGCAGGGGCGGTGGAACTGCTAATTTCAGAGGAACTATCCGCATTATGCCTAGCGCCAGCAACAGCCACGCCCACGAAGAATGCGATACCTTGATTTTGGATGATAAATCATTCTCTGACACCTATCCGAAGAATGAGATGAAGGATTCCACTTCCTATATCGAACATGAGGCGACTGTTTCCAAAATCAACGAAGACCAATTGTTTTATTTGATGAGCAGGGGCTTGTCCAAAGAACAAGCGACCCAAATGATCGTCATGGGATTCATTGAGCCGTTCGCCAAAGAATTGCCAATGGAATATGCGGTCGAACTTAACCAATTGCTGAAATTGGATATGTCGGAATCGATTGGATAATATGAAGTATCAGGTAATCGTCATAGGAGGCGGACATGCCGGAATCGAAGCCGCGGCTGCTGCTGCGCATCTGAACATGCGCACTCTTTTAATCACCTTAAACAAAAAAATGATCGGCAACACTCCGTGCAACCCTCATATCGGTGGATCGGCAAAGGGCATTGTCGTAAGAGAAATCGACGCCTTAGGCGGGATGATGGGAAAATTTGCCGATCATCACCCACTTCAGATAAAAATGCTAAACACCGCCAAAGGCCCCGGCGTTCAATGCTTAAGGGCCCAAGTGGACAAAAAAGAATATCCAGCCTTCGTTCAAGGCGTCCTTGAAAAAATCGACGATCTGACGATTTTGGAAGATGAAGTGAAATCTTTGATCGTGGAAAACGGAACGATCAAAGGAGTCAATCTCGGGTCGGGGAAAGCGATTATGGCGGATGCTGTGATAATCACGACTGGAACCTATATGAATTCTTCGATAATTTCAGGCTGGGATTCCTTTAAAGGTGGACCCGATGGCGAAAAAGCATCCATTGGTTTAAGCGAGAACCTACGTGATTTGGGCGTTTCGATCAGAAGGCTTAAGACCGGGACTCCTCCAAGAGTGGATGGCAAAACCATCGATTGGTCAAAAGGTTCCATCCAACCTGGAATGGGTGGCGAACTCGCATTTTCCTACGAAACGAAAGCATTCACCCCATTGAAAGAACAATTGCCTTGCTATTTGATCTATACCAGCGACGAAACGATAAAAATCATCAAAGATCATTTAAGCGAATCAGCGGTTTTCAATGGCATTATAACAGGAATTGGCCCACGTTATTGCCCATCAATCGAATCAAAGGTAGTCAGATTCGCCGACAAGCCAAGACATCAGCTATTCTTGGAACCGGAATTCCGAGATGGCGATTCGATTTATGTCCAAGGATTTTCGACCGGATTCGATCATCAAATCCAAGAAAGATTGATACATAGTTTGCCCGGCTTGGAAAAAGCCAAAATCCTTAAATATGCCTACCAGATAGAATATGATGCGGTGGATCCTTTCGAATTAAAGAAGAATTTGGAATTCAAAAAAATCAAAGGATTGTTCGGAGCTGGCCAAATATGCGGCACGTCTGGCTATGAAGAAGCTGCTGGATTGGGCTTGATGGCTGGGATAAATGCCGTGCGTTACCTAAAAAAAGAAGAACCTTTCATCCTTAGAAGAGATGAATCATACATCGGCGTCATGATCGATGATTTGGTCACGAAGGGGGCTGATGAACCTTATCGTTTGTTATCCTCTAGGGCTGAATATCGTTTGCTTCTAAGGCACGATAACGCGGATGAAAGATTGACTGCTTATGGTCATGATATAGGACTTATCTCCGATGAAAGATACGAAATTTATCTTTCGAATCAAAAAAAGATAGCCGAAGCAATCGAAATAATGTCCAAGACAAACCTAAGTGACAAAGAATATCTAAGGCCATTTCTGGAAGCTTCTGGATATTCTGATTTCAATGTCGGGCATCGATGTATCGACCTTTTGAAAAGGCCAGGCCTTCATTATAGTGAAATCAAAGCCGCGACTCCTGAATTGAAAGATTACGAATTCAATGAGAATTCGATTCTTTCTTTGGAAACAAAGGTGAAATATGAGGGCTATATCAAAAAAGCCCTTTCGGATGCCGAAAGGACAAGAAAAATGGAATTTGCCAAGCTCCCTGCCGATATTGATTATCAAAAACTGGATGGACTCCGTTTGGAAGCCCGTCAAAAACTCAATATGGTCAAACCGACGACGATTGGGCAGGCTGGACGCATCGCTGGGGTCAATCCGGCCGATATATCGGCTTTGATATTGATTCTGAAAAAGGAAGGACGCTTATGACATACGAAGAACTTTTGGACACATATTCTCCGCTGAATATCCTTTCCGAGAAAAAAATCGAATTATTGAAGCGCTATGCCGAATTGCTTTTGAAAGCCAATGAGAAATTTAATCTAACGGCCATCAAAGAAGTGCCGGATATAGTTGAAAAACATTTTTATGATTGCCTTTTGCCATTGAAACGATTCGATCTTAAAAACAAAAAAATCCTTGATGTCGGAAGCGGAGGAGGATTTCCTGGATTGGTTTTCGCGATTTCCTTGCCAGAAAGCCAATTGACTTTGCTTGATGCAACTTTGAAAAAATGCGTGTTTTTGGAAGAAACAGCCAAAGCTTTGGGATTAACGAACGTCAAAGTCGTGAATTCCAGAGCAGAAGATTTCAAAATGAAAAATTGCTTCGATGTAGTTACTGCCAGAGCGGTGGCATTTATGCCAAAGCTTTTGGAAATCACGGCCCCCTTTGTTAAAGTAGATGGGAAGATTCTTTTGATGAAATCCTTAAAAGGAAAGGAAGAACTTAAAGAAAGCCAAAAAGCGATAAAAACTCTTAATTTGGAATTGATCGAATGTCAAAACGAAATCATGCCAAACAAAGAAGAAAGATCGAACTTCCTATTCGTTAAGAAAAAAGAAACCGCTAGGAAATACCCACGTTCATGGAAGGAAATAATGGAAAATCCCCTATAAATCGTTTACAAAACTTTTATTAGTCCTACAATAAGTTCGCTTCAGGGAGACGTTAGAATCGTCGACTGGCGGTAAAGTCCGCGAGCCTATAATGGCACGAACTGGTGAGATTCCAGTACCAACGGTAAAGTCCGGATGGAAGAAGCGTTGCATCAATCCTATTTCGGTTGATTGTTCGCCCCTGCAGCAAGGGGGTATTTTTATGAAAGATTGGCAGATTTACGTATCTGTCTTTGGCATCTTCTTACTCGTCTTGATTGCAGCTATTTTCATTGGCAAGAAGACAGGGAAAAAGAAGAGGACGCCAGTTAGGATGTGCGCTCGTGTGGCTGTATTCGGGTCGCTTTCGGCTATCCTTTATGTCATTCCGGTTTTCCAAATTCATTTTCCATTCTTCCCAAGTTTCTTGGCTATTCATTTCGACGAGATTCCAACTTTCATCGCCGGATTCGCTTATGGACCTTGGGCCGCTATTGGGGTAATTGCCATCAAAACGATAATAAAATTGCCATTTACGTCCACTTTATGCGTGGGCGAATTGGCAGACCTTATCTTTTCTTTGTCTTATGTTCTCCCAGCCGTCTTGATCTATAAAAAATGGAGAAACCTCAAAGGCGTGGCGTTGGGCTTTGCGGTTGGAACGGTATGCCAATTGGTGGTTTCGTTGATAATGAACATTTATGCCATGCTTCCGTTTTACATGTTCGTTATGGGGTTTCCGGAGGAAGCGTTGCTTTCTTTGTGCCAAGCCGCTAATCCAAAGATAACTTCATTGGGGTGGCCGTACGGGCTTTATGCGGTGCTACCTTTAAATGCGATGAAGGATGCTATCGTAATGGTGGTTACTTTCATCGTTTATCGTTACATACACGTTCTATTGAGATTCGATAGGGATTAAGAAAAAAGGCTTGCGATGGGCAAGCCTTTTCAATCATCGTCAATTATTCGATCGTGATAGCGGAAACTGGGCAGTTGGCGGCAGCTTCTTCGGCAGAGGCGTCAGCCTCGACTCCTTCGATAGCGGTAGCCTTTCCATCATCTCCGAATTCGAAAACGTCTGGGGCGCTTCCGACACAGAGACCGCATCCGATGCAAGCGTCATTGTTAACTGTGGCTTTTGGCATTGTTGGATCCTCCAAAATAAGTAGCCTAATTATATTGTCGTTGAATGTTTTCTTCAATAATATGAACGAAATTTCAAATTAGCGTCCATTCATGAATGAATGTGGCGCTTCTTTAGAGTAAAATACGAGTTATGAAGAGCAGGATCGAGAAATATGAAAAATACAGATCCAGGATCGCCAGGGCGCCGGAATGGAGTTTCAGGCTTGATAGAAAAAGTTCTTCAAAACATTCGGCTGATGAAAGGGCTATGGAAGGAAAATCTATCGGTTCTAGAGCCATTTTGCTTGAAAGTGAGAAAAAAGGTCCGAGAATCGTTGGCTATGAGAAATACCGCCAATCCAAGCAAACGATCAATATTCTCAAATACACCTTGTTTGCAGTCAGCATCATCTTCATGATTGTTCTCTATATTACTTGGGCGAGGTAACTGCAATGTCAAATATCGCAATCGCAATCGATGGTCCTGCCGCAGCAGGTAAGTCAACCGTGGCAAAAGCCGTCGCATCGGCTTTAGGCTTTACTTATATCGATACTGGGGCTATGTATCGAGCCGTTACCTATGCCGTCATCCAAGCCGGATTGGATCCGCAAAATGAAACCCAAGCGGTCAAGGTTTTGCCAGGATTGTCAATCGAATTGAAACAAGACGGGACTGTTTTATGCAACGGCGAAGACGTGACAAAACAAATTAGATTGCCTTTGGTTTCCGGCCAAGTCAGTTATATCGCGGCGATGAAACCCGTTCGTTTGGCATTGATTGAGATGCAGCGCCAAATGGCTGATTCCAAATCGGTTGTGATGGATGGCAGAGATATCGGCACTTATGTTTTGCCAAATGCCCAAGTGAAGATTTTTCAAATCGCATCCGTTGAGACAAGAGCTGTCCGCCGCTATGAGGAAAATCTCGAAAAAGGAATCCATTGCACGTTGAAAAGCGTGGAAGAAGAGCTCAGGCTCAGAGATAAGATCGATTCCGGGAGGGAATTCGACCCACTTAAGCCGGCTATCGATTCGGTTCTTTTGGATACGTCTTGCCTAACGATAAAAGAATCCATCGACGCCATTTTGGAAATCATCGAAAGAAAGACGGGAGTCAAAGCATAATGCAGTTAGGAACATTGGCTATAGTTGGTGCTCCGAGCGCTGGAAAAAGCACCATATTCAATCGAATAGTCGGCGAAAGGCGGGCAATTGTTGAGCCAACCAGAGGCGTGACCAGAGATAGGCTTTACGGAAAAGGCGAATGGCTGACCAAAGAATTCACCGTGATCGATACCGGAGGCATTCAGATAAAAGACGCTCCTTTCCAGGTGGAAATCAGGGCCCAAGTCGACATTGCTATCGAACAAGCCGACGTGATTCTTTTCATCGTGGATGGAAAATTAGGGCGTTCCCAAGATGATGAATTCATTGCCAGATTGCTTCAAAAGAGCGGAAAGCCGATTATTTTGGCGGCAAACAAAATCGACTCCATACAAGAAATAGCAGACTTATCGGAATTCTATCGTTTGGGCTTGGGAGAGCCGTTGGCCGTTTCTGGCGCTCATGGCATAGGCATCGGCGACCTTTTAGATAAAGTGGTATCCTTGCTTCCGGGAAAAGAAGAAAGCGTTTATGGAGATGCCATATCTTTTTGTCTTATCGGTAGACCGAATGTCGGCAAGTCGTCATTGTCGAACCGCTTTTTGAACAAGGAAAGGACCATTGTTTCCAACATTGCCGGCACAACCAGGGATTCCGTCGATTCTCCGTTTAGCTTCAATGGGCAAAATTATGTCGTCATCGATACGGCTGGTTTAGTGAAACGCGGCAAAATCTATGAAGCGATCGACAAATATGCTGCCTTAAGGGCCTTAGCGGCTATCGATCGGTCCCAAGTGGCCCTTCTTTTGATTGATGGAGAGGTCGGAATAACCGAACAAGACAAACATGTGGTCGGCTATGCGGTGGAAGCGAAAAAAGCCATCGTTATCGTCGTCAATAAGTGGGATGTGGCCAAAAACGAGAAGGACGCTGAAGAATTCACGAGAGAAATCAAAAAGGAATTCAAGTTTTTGGACTATGCCCAGATTCTTTATGTTTCGGCCAAAACAGGTCATAATGTCGAAAAGATCCTCCCAGCCATCAAAAAAGCCTACGAAGGGTACAATAGAAGAATCCCGACCAATGTTTTGAATGAAATAATATTGGATGCCCAAGCCATGAATCCTACCCCATTATTCAATCATGGTCGCCTTAAAATCGTTTACGCTTCCCAAATCGATGTTTGCCCACCGAAATTCGTTTTCTTTTGCAACGATCCGAAATTCGTGCATTTCAGTTATACGAGATATTTGCTCAATAGACTTAGGGAAACGTTTGATTTCGAAGGCAGCCCGATCGATATAATTTATAGACAAAGGAAATAATTCAGAGAAAACAATAGCTAGTTCTTATCTAAGTTTTTCACTTCTTCTTGAAATAGTTCGTCAATGTGATAAATTCATCTCAGTCCACCTATATAGGAGAAAAAAACATGAACAAAACCGATTTGATTCTTGCAGTCGCCGAAAAGGCCGAGGTCTCAAAAAGAGAAGCCGAAGACGTCATCGAAGCCGCTCTCGCCATCGTCGAAGCCGCTTTGATCAAAGGCGAAGCAGTCAAGATTTCCGGCTTTGGTGTTCTCACCAAGAAGGAACGTGCCCAAAGAGAAGGAACCAATCCTTCCAACCAGGAAAAGATCGTTATCCCATCTTCCGCGACCGTCAATTTGAAGGTCTCCAAATCCTTGAAAGAAAAGCTCAACGGCTAATTTAAACCAAGCAAGGAAAATCCAGGGAATTTGTTTCCTGGATTTTTTCTTTTGTTAGAATATTGTCATGAGAGATTCTATCTTTGATGAACTTAAGGTGAGGTTCAACGAAAAAGGCAAAAGGCTGTATCTTGTTGGAGGCTCAGTCAGAGATCTTCTTTTAAATAGGCCTTATACCGACCATGATATGGCCACTGACGCCACGCCGAACGAAATGAAAGAGATCGTGCCTGAAGGAAACTTCGTTTTCGCCAAATATGGGTCTGTGAGGCTGAAGGCAAATAACGAAGAAGTCGATATAACCACTTTGCGAAAAGAAGGCGAATACAATGATTCGAGACATCCGTCATATATTGAATTCGTTTCCGATCCAAAAATCGATGCGAAAAGAAGGGACTTCACCATCAATGCGATGTATCTTGATGAAAGTTACAATCTTTTGGATTTTTATTCCGGCAAAGATGATTTAGATAATAAAACGATCAGATTCATCGGCGACCCGAAAACAAGAATCATCGAAGATCCGCTGCGTATTTGTCGTGCCGAACGTTTCAAAGAGACGCTTGGATTCACTTTCGCAAAGGAAACCGAAGAAGCTTTGGATTCATCACGCTGCTTGCTTAATGTCATCAAGAAAGAGAAAATCGAGGAGGAAAAAAGAAAACTTCTCAGAGGAAAAAAACAATGAATTCGAATGGAATATATGGTGCGGTAAGTTTCCGTTACATGATTTTGGAGCAATATAAAAGCTTAGGATTGAACGAAAAGGAATTGGCGACTTTGCTGATGGTCGATCATTTGCTATCCCAAGGCAATTCTTTGATCAACGCCGATTCGCTTTCTTTGAAGATGAGCATGGATAGCAAAGAAATCGATGCCATCCTTGCCAGCTTGCTTAATAGGAAAATGATCGCTTACGAGATGAAAGATGGCAAATTGGTAACCACCTTGACTCCTTTATATGACAAATTGGGCAAGGCTTTCGCCAAAAAGATGCGTTATGTCGAAGAAAAATCAAAATTAGAAGAAATCGATAAAAGAGTGGCGGCCTTAAATGAATTCTTCGAAGATAGATGGCTTAGGACCTTGACTCCTCTTGAAAAAAGCAAGCTATACGATTGGGTTAATGCAGGATACAAAGATCTTGAAATCCAAAATGCGTTAAGAGACGGCTTAAAGGAAAATAAGCCTAACGTTCGTTTCATCGATCGGAAGCTTAGGTCGATGAGGGCTGCTTCCGACATCGAAGCCGAAGGCTATACGGCTACCTCTGAAAACTGGGATAAAAACATATCTGAGTCCTTGAAAATAGCCAAAGACAAATGGGACGATGAAAACTAAATCGAAAATCCTTTTGGACTATCTTCATGCCTATTATTCCGATTCTAAATGCGGATTGGTTTTTTCTTCGGATCTTGAATGTTTGTGCGCTATCCTTCTTTCGGCTCAGACAACTGATGCTTCAGTCAACAAAGCGACCCCGAAATTGTTTGAAAAATACAAAACCGCCGAAGATTTAGCCAACGCCAAGATCGAAGATATAGAAGATATGATTCATTCCTTGGGCCTTTATCGCAATAAGGCCTTAAATCTTAAAAACCTTGGTTCCGCTTTGCTGAAAAGATTCAATGGGGAAGTCCCACATGATTTCGATTTATTGAAGTCCCTTCCTGGGGTTGGAAGCAAAACGGCAGGAGTGTTTTTGCTAGAAAGGGATAATAGGGCCTCCATCCCGGTTGATACCCATATCGGAAGAATCTCATCTCGTTTGCAATATGTCAAAAATAGCGAGACTCCTATTCAAAAAGAATTGAAACTGGAAAAAGAATTTCCAAAGGACGAATGGAAATTCCTCCATCATTCTTTGATATGGTTCGGCAGGAAAGAATGCAAAGCCGTAAGGCCGGATTGCTCAAGATGTCCAATGGGAAAATATTGCCTTCATTTCAAAAACGCTTTATCAACGACCGATAAGTAGTCATATCGCGGGCGGTAATTGACAGGAACCTTGTACCCCTTTTCTTTGATGGTTTTGAAAGGGATGGATTTACGGTCCCCGTTATGATAGAAATCGCAAATATATCGGGCATCTAAAAGATATACTTCCTTATAATTCACCAATTGGATCAAAAAGAAAGCGATGCCGCCATGACGGATTACGCCTTCAAGGTGTTCGATTTGCTGAAGGGCGATATTCGAAAGGGGAAATGATGTTTTATTGTGGGTGGATTTGGCCTCGAAGTCGAGATAACGAGATTTATATATCCCGTTGTAATCGGTGGTTGATTGGGTTTCGAAGAAAGCTTCGGTTATCTTGGCTCCTCTTGAATAATCGACCTTCACTATATTGATGGGAGTTGGCCTTTTGGTTATCAAAGCGATGTCCTTTTCCTTGTAATATTCATTGGAATCGTTGATTTCGTTTTCAAAATCCATTCCGCGGTTGCCGGCGGCGATGCTGATTTTCATTTTCGCCTTGCTGCTCTTTTGGGCGATTTTTTTAGGTACTATTCCGCTAGGATATTTGATTGTCATCATTCGATTGACTCCTTGATCAAACGGTTGTAAGTTTCTTGGTCGACGATGTTTCCGGAGGCCAATTCATTCATGACCTTTTGAACCGGAGAAGGCAACGAATGATATTTCGACAACGTTTTCTTATATAAAGCCGCGACTGTGTCTTTTTGTTCCAAGAATTGTTCATAGAGATTCGCTAGGTTCATCGCATCCGAAAGGGCATCATGGGCCGTTCCTTCAAAGACGGCATCAAACAATTTCAAGGCGTTTGTCACGGAATAAATGTTGCCTTTGTCGCTTTTGACGTAAGTTCCGAAAAATTGGGAATAATCGAAATAATTGTGTTTTATGAAACGGATGAAATCTAGCTGGTCGTCAAAATTGGCGAAGGCAGATTGTTCCAACATGGTGATATCGCCTATTCCGTATGAGCAAAACATGACATCGCCTTTGTATTTCGAGGTGTATCTATAAAATTTTTGCATCGCCTCATGATAGACGATTCCTTTGTCTTTCAAAGTTTTTTCGGTAATACCGGTCAGATTGGTTACGATCGATCCGATCGGAGATCTGGCTTTGACGTAGCAAGAAAAAGGCTTTGAGTACTTTCTGATCGTGCAATCTTGGTTAAGCGTTACGCCTATCGCTCCTATTTCGATTATTTCGTGGGTGATTTGGGTTCCTTCCAAATCGAAGAAAACGATATGTTTTTTCCCTTTGAGTATCTTTTTTAGAGCTTCCATCCGGAAAATGATAGCACCAAAAGTCAAAATCGACTAGACTAACGACTTCTAGCCTTTGGCTAGCTATCATAATATCATTGCTTATAGGTGCCACCTTCGATATAATCGAACAAGGTCGATATGAGCAACGGTTTGAAATTGAACGCTGAGAAAATTTTCGAGAAGAAATTCCCAAAAGCCCTTAAAGGCTATGACCCATATGAGGTCGACCTCTTTTTGGATCAAGTCATCTTGGATTATAAGACCGTCGAAAACTATTTGGCCAAAAATGACGCATATGTGTCATCGCTTCAAGAAAGGATCGATGAGCTTGAGGACGCCAATGCCAAGCTGACTGCCGACAATGTCAGACTTGCCAATTCCAACAAACAAATGGAAATCAGCGTAGCCGGATTGAGTTCGCGATTGGATGGCATCAAAGAAAGCGACAAGCCAACCACCGAGAACCTTCGTTTGATAAAAAGGATCAACACGTTGGAAAGCTTTCTTAAATCCAAAGGTTACACCGAATCCCAATTGAAGGAATTTTTAGGAAAGGAATAAATCCGGCCCAGGCGACTGCTGCTAGAAAATCTAGTAGAGGAAAGTCCATGCTCGCACAGCCTGTGATGGCTGTAGTGATTGCGCTAGACGAATAAATAAGTCTAGGCACGCGGGAGCGCGTGACGGCGGAAGAATACCTCTCGTAGGTAGGATGCCCTAAGGTGCCACAGAGACGAGCTTGCTAGCGATAGCAAGATGAAACGCGGTAAACCCCTCAAGCGAGAAACCCAAAATTGGTAGGGGAAGGATCGATGCCAAAACGAAGGCAGAGGTCCCAGCAAAGCTGAGATAAATTGTCGCCCTAGACAAAACATGGCTTATCGGGCCGGAGACTCAAATCATGAAAAATCTAAATGTTCCAAACCGCATTACCATTTCAAGAATCGTGATGGTTTTCTGCATGCTTATCGCCCTTTTCGTTTTGCGTTTCATTCCGAATCTAGAGGTTCCGAGCATTGGCGGCGATCTTAACATCAACGTCGTTTATCTTGCGATTTGCATCGTCTTCGTTGCTGCCTCAATAACCGACAAAATCGATGGCGATTTGGCCAGAAGAAACAACGAAGTCACGGATTTTGGGAAATTTTTGGATCCAGTCGCCGATAAGCTCTTAGTCAATTCGACTTTGATTTATTTGGCGATACCTCACTTCGACGAAAATCAAATGGTCATCCCTCTCTATTGCATAATTATCATGATAGTCAGGGATTTGGTCGTTGACGCATTGCGCTTAGTTGCCTCTTCCAAAGGCGTTGTTTTGGCCGCCAATAACTGGGGCAAGGCCAAAACCGTTCTTCAGATGTTTGCCATACCGCTCGTTCTTTTAAACGGTTTCCCATTCACCTATTTCGATGCTTCTTGGGGAGAGGGAAGAGTGGCTTTGTGGTTTGTTTACGCAGCGACTTTGGTTTCCTTTGTTTCTGGCTTGATTTATGTCATACAAAACTGGAAAGTGGTTTCTCTTACCGGAGGGAAAAATGACAAATAATAGCGAAAAGCTCCTATCTCTCTTGAAAGAGAAAAAATATACGATAGGGTGCGCCGAAAGTTTCACGGCCGGCTTATTCGCATCGACTTTTTGTTCTATAAGCGGTGCTTCCATTGCCTTTAAAGGCGGAATCATTTGCTACAATAGGAGTATCAAAGAGAATGTCTTATCCGTTCCTAAAGAATTGATAGACACCTATGGGGTCGTAAGCAAAGAAGTCGCGTTTTCGCTTTCTGAATCCACTAAAAATGTTCTTGATGTCGATATAGCCGTTTCCTTTACCGGAAATGCCGGGCCAACTGCCGAGATAGGAAAAGCCAAAGTCGGAGAGGCTTATATCGGAATCGATTTTTTAGGAAAAACGGAAACGTATAAAAAAATATTCGAAGGCGATAGAAACCAAATAAGGGAAGAAGCGGTGGAATTCGCGATTGACAAGCTGATTGAGAAACTGATTTAAGGAAAAATCGAAAGATTGCCTGTTATAAATAAAGTGGAGGACAATGATATGTCAGAAAACAAAGATATGGCTTTAAAGGAGGCTTTGCGCTCAATCGAAAAAGCCTATGGCAAAGGGTCGATAATGGTTTTGGGGGAACATGCCAAAGTCGACGTTGACGTAATACCAACCGGATCGCTTATGCTTGATGAGATATTGGGGGTCGGCGGTTATCCAAGAGGAAGGATCGTTGAGATTTACGGGCCTGAATCTTCGGGGAAAACCACCCTGGCATTGGAAGCGGTGGCCCAAGCTCAAAAGAAAGGCGGGCGCGCCGCTTATATCGACGCCGAACATTCCATTGATCCTGATTATGCGAAGAATTTGGGTGTCGATATCGACGAATTGATTCTGTCTCAGCCTGATTCTGGCGAACAAGCTTTGGAAATCGTCGAATTGCTGGCTGAATCCGGAGCGATTGATCTTATCGTCGTCGATTCGGTCGCCGCTTTGGTTCCGCAAGCGGAATTGGATGGGACGATGAGCGACAACAACGTCGGCCTCCAAGCCAGGATGATGTCAAAAGCCATGCGAAAGCTAGCCGGCGTTTTGAATAGGACCGGATGCTTGGTTATTTTCATTAACCAACTTCGCGAGAAAGTCGGGGTTATTTATGGAAATCCCGAGACCACCACAGGTGGACGTGCGTTGAAATTCTATGCTACCATCCGTTTGGATATCAGGCGTTCCGAAGCCATCAAGCAAGGCTCCGAAATCATCGGTAACACCATTAAGGCAAAGGTCGTTAAAAACAAAGTTTCCGCTCCTTTTAAGAGCTGCGAAATCGATATTATTTACGGAAAAGGGATCAACTTGGATGGTGAAATCCTCGACCTGGCCGTGAATAAGAACATCCTATCTAAGTCCGGGAACTGGTTCGTATATAAGGATGAAAAGATTGCCAATGGTCGCGATGCAGCGATCAGATATTTGAGAGCCAATCCGGAATTGCTCGCTTCTTTGGAAAAACAAATCAAAGAAACTCCTTCTATGGAAAAAGGCGAATAATCGACAAGCTAAGCAAGTCATTAATGCGGTGGCTTGCTTTTATTTTTCGTCAAAACTTGTCGGTTTCCCATTATAAATTTTTGCTTGATTTTAAGGTGTTCCATTTGCTTATGCGTTCGTATATTATGTAAGCGTGCTAAGGCACCCACCATATTAAGGTCATGCGTCTATTTCGTTGGGATGAAATAGGCAAAAGTCTCATATAATTCGTTTTATATAATGTGCTTTAAGTGGGTACTGAGGCTCTAATTAGGAGTCTTTTTAATGTTGAATCTATTAACCGGGGAAGGTCTCTCCGGAGCTATCGTCGCCATCATAGCCATCGCCTCCGCTTTAGCGGTTGGAGCGGCTGTTGCTTGCGTCTTTATCTTCGTTCCTTCCATCAAAGCCAAGAGAGCCCAAAATTCCGCTGCTTCGATTGTTGAAGCGGCGGAGAAAAAAGCCGATCAGATCGAAAAAGAAGCTAAGTCGGAAGCCAAACGCATCAACGTTGAGGCTAGGCAGCAAGCCGATCGTGACGTCCGTTCGATGACCGAAGAAGTCAGATCGGAAAGGGCTAAGCTTAATGCTCGCGAGGAAGTCATCAATCGTCGTGACGAATCGTTGTTAAGCCGCGAAAAGGAAATCGAGAAAAAGAACGATTCCCTCAATTCCCGTTTGGCCGAATTGGACGCCAAGCACAAAACGTTGGATGAAAAGATCAATTCCATCATTGCCGAACTTGAAAAAGTTTCTGGCATGACGACCAAAGAAGCCCATGATGAAATCATGGCTAGAGTCGAATCGAAAATGTCGACCGAAATCGCCCTTTATATCAAAAACCAAGAGGATGAAGCGAAAGCCACAGCCCAAGAAAAAGCCACCCAGCTTTTGTCTCTTGCTTGCGCTAAATACGCCCAAGAAGTCGTTACCGAACGTACCGTTTCGGTAGTTGCTCTTCCTTCTGACGAAATGAAAGGACGAATCATCGGACGCGAAGGCCGCAATATCCGCATCATCGAAGCGACCCTAGGGGTTGACATCGTCATTGATGATACTCCTGAGGTAATCACGGTCTCCTGCTTTGACCCAATCAGGAGGGAAATCGCTAAGAGAACCCTTGAATACTTGGTCAAAGATGGACGCATTCAACCTGGAAGGATCGAGGAAATCGCCGCTAAGTGCAAACGCGAAATGGAAACCGAGATGAGCAAGACGGGAGAAGAAGTCGCTTTCCGCCTCGGTCTTCCGAAAATGAACAGGGAAATCACCAATTGTCTTGGCCGTTTGAAATATCGCACCTCCTATGGCCAAAATGTTTTGGATCATTCAATCGAAGTCGCCTATATCTGTGGCATCATGGCTGCTGAATTAGGCTTGAATCAGAATCTTGCCCGTCGTGCCGGTTTATTGCACGATATTGGCAAAGCGGTAGACTTCGAAATGGAGGGATCACACACTCAATTAGGTGCTCAATTAGCCAAAAAGTGCGGCGAAAACGAAGTGGTAATCAATGCTATCGCCTCCCACCATGGTGAGGTCGAAGCCACTTCTTTGATTGCGAATTTGGTAGTTGCCGCCGATACCGTTTCCGCCGCTCGCCCAGGGGCTAGATCCGAGACTTTGGAGACTTATATCAAACGAGTCGAGCAATTGGAGAACATCGCCAAGGATTTCGATGGCGTCCAAACAGCCTATGCAATGCAAGCGGGACGCGAAGTACGCGTCATGGTCGTGCCTGAAAAGATCTCTGATTTGGAAGCCACCAAATTGGCAGTTGAAATAAGGGAGAAGATCGAAAACGAAATGACCTATCCAGGCACCATAAAAGTGTCTGTTATCCGCGAATACCGTGCGATTGAAACCGCTAAATAATTAGCTTAGAAAGGCGCAACCGATATGCGTGTCCTCTTTGTCGGAGATTGTGTTTCCAAAGCTGGCAAAGCCATTCTTTTCTCATCATTGGAAAAGTTGGAAGGTCAATATGATTTTCTTATAGTCAATGGCGAAAACATCTCCAACGGCAAAGGAATAACGAAAGCAGATTACTTTGATTTGATCGATCATGGAGTTGACTGCGTGACACTAGGCAATCATTGGAGAGGGCAATCCGATTTGGATCGTTGGATAGATGACGCAGATCGATTGGTCAGACCTTTGAATGTTATCGGTTATCATCATGGATCTGGATCCAGATTGTTTGTTTGCAACGGAGTTCCTATCCGTGTAACGAATATGTTAGGGACGGCCTTCATGAAAGAAGCCGTGCATTCGCCGCATTCTGTTATCGATGATTTATATCGAAAGATAGAACCGTGCATTCACATCATCGATTATCATGCCGAATCAACGTCAGAAAAGCAAATATTCATGCTTAATAACGTCAATAAAGCAACAGCTGTTCTTGGGACGCACACTCACGTTGCCACCGCTGACGAAAGAATAGTAAACGGAACGGCTATCCAAACTGATATTGGCATGTGTGGCATAATGAATGGTTCGATCGGAGCAACGTTCGAATCTGCCAAATCCAAATTCATCGAAGGAAAAAACGTTGCATTGGATTTTTCCGGAACGGGATTAAGCCAATTCAATGCCGTTTTGATCGAAGTGGATGAAAAAACCTATAAGGCAACGGCAATCCGCCGCATATTTCTAAAGGAGACCATTGATGAGTAAATGCGTTTATTATTCTCTGCCTAACATGAAGGAAGCCAGAATGAGAATCGAAGAAGCCGAACGCTTGGTCGATCATGTTGAGGTTTCCGATTTATTGAAGAATTTTGCCAAAGGAAAAAAATTTTTCATCAAGACTTTTGGCTGCCAAGCAAATATCCGCGATGAAGAGATAATGGCAGGATATTTGAAAATGGCTGGATATGAAAAGAGCGAAGATCCTAATGATTGCGATCTAGCTATCATCAATACTTGCGCCGTTAGGGAGAACGCTGAAGACAAAGTATATGGGGAACTTGGCTCATTCAAATCCAAAACGGAAATGGATAAGAACTTCATACTTTGCTTATGCGGATGCATGATGCAACAAGAAGGATTTGCCGAAAAAATATTGAAGACTTATCCATATGTGACTTTGGTTTTTGGCACTCATAACGTCCATCGTTTGCTGCCTCTTCTGACCGATGTTTTGAAAAACAAAAAGCACATAGTCGACGTCGAATCAGGACCAAAGGAATTGGTCGAAGACATGCCTTCATCCCGCTTGTCTTCTTCTGAAGCCTTCGTGAATATTTCCTATGGGTGCGATAAATTCTGCACATATTGCATCGTCCCATACACCAGAGGCAAAGAACGTTCCAGGAAGATGGAAGACATTATTAAAGAATGCAAAGAGCTCGTAGCGGATGGATATAAACAAATAACGTTATTGGGTCAAAACGTCAATTCTTATGGATTGGATCTTAAGGATGGAACGACATTTGCCAAATTGCTGGAGGAAGTCGCCAAATTAGGCATTCCTAGATTGACTTTCCTTACTTCTTATCCATCCCAATTCACCGATGAGATGATCGATGTGATGGCCAAATATGACAATATCAGAAAGTGGCTCCATTTCCCGGTTCAATCAGGCTCGACTTCTTGCCTTAGAAGAATGGGAAGAAGGTATAGCAGGGAAGAATATATCGCTTTAGTTAAGAAAATCAGAGAGAAAATGCCTGATATCGCTTTAACCACTGATATAATCGTTGGCTTCCCAAACGAAACAGACGAAGAATTCGCGGATACTCTTTCTTTGGCTAATGAAATCGGCTATTCGGCGGCATTCACATTCATTTATTCGCCTCGAAAAGGAACGCCGGCAGCCGCTTTGAAAGATTTAACGCCCGATGCTTTGAAACACGAACGATTCAATCAATTGGTGAAAGTCATCGAAAAGACAACCGGCGAGCATTCTTTGAAGATGGTCGGCAACACTTATTCGGTGTTGGTCGAAGGGCCTTCGAAGAAAAATTCTAACGTCTTATCAGGCTATGCCGAAAACGGAAAGCTTATAAATTTCCCTGGTCCAACTTATCTTGCCAGTTGCTTAGTCGATGTCAAAGTCGTCGAATCCAAAACATTTTCTTTGAGAGGAGAACTTGTCGGAGATCCACTTATTTATAAAGCGAAGGACGTTGCATACGTTCTTTCCTTAGATCCGTTGCTTAAAGAATATAAGCTTTTGACCGAAGCTTTAAAAAATCCCAGATATTCCGAACTTGGTTTCAAACTCAAGGCTGCCAAAAAAGCTTTGGCGATGTCAATGGGCGATGACGAGAAACATGAAAAATGCAAAGAAGAATACCTAAAGCTTTCTTCCTTGATCAACGACGACCCTTTGATCGCCAACAAAGAGGCGTTGGCTAGCGAAGTCGAATCTTATTTAGAAAGGGTTCGTTCTTTATTGGCATGATAATCGTTTTGACTGGTGCCACGGGCACAGGGAAGAGCAAGCTTGCCATTGAGCTAGCCAAGGAAATCGGCGCCGAAATAATCAATGGCGATGCTTTTCAGGTTTATAAAGACCTAACTATTGCCACGGCCGCTCCAAGCAAGGAAGAAAAAGCCGAAGTGCCTCATCATCTTTTCCAATACGTTGATTTAAATGAATCTTATTCGATAGCCCGTTACCAAAAGGATTGCCGAGAGAAATTGAAAGAGGTTCTTTCTAGGAGAAAGAACGTGATCATCGTTGGCGGCAGCGGTCTTTATATAAGAGCCGCTTTATACGATTATGATTTATCTTTGGATACTTCGAAGATCGATATGTCCTTATACGAAAACAAAAGCAATGAAGAATTGCATGGCATTCTTTCTGAGCTTGATCCAACTGAGGCTCATAAATTGCCTATCCAAAACCGGCAACGAATGCTTCGTTCGATTCAAATATGTTTGGCCGCAGGGGAATCTAAAACAGATTTTTTAGCCAAGCAGAAACACGAGCCCATGTATCCTTCCAGATTCTATGTCCTCCATTTCGATCGTGACGTACTCTATCCTAAAGTAAATGCCAGGGTCGATCAAATGTTCGAGATGGGATTGCTGAATGAGACCATTCCTTTGATTGAAAAATACGGAAAAGACGTTCAAGCGTTTAAAGCAATCGGAATAAAAGAGCTTTTCCCATATTTAGATGGTGACATTTCCCTTAATGAGGCTATAGAGTTAATTAAGTTTGATACGCGAAGATATATCAAACGGCAAGAAACTTTCTTCCGTCATCAATTCAAAGCCAAGAACATTTCTTGTTTGAATGAAATTTTGGAAGATTTGAATCAAAGGGGGTAACGACATGGATTTGCTTAAGATAAACGAGGTTGCCAGTATCTCTGGGATCGATCTTCAATTCCTCGAGCCTTATGGATATTATAAAGCCAAGATAAATCCCGATATCCTTTTAAGCAAAAAGAAGAAACAAGACGGAAAGCTTATCTTGGTAACCGCGATTACGCCCACTAAGGCTGGCGAAGGGAAAACCACGACTTCCATAGCCTTGGCTGAAGGCTTTGGAGAGATCGGCCAAAAATGCATGCTCTGTCTAAGGGAGCCGGCTCTCGGACCAGTCTTTGGAATCAAAGGTGGTGCCACAGGCGGCGGTCTTGCCTCAATTGGTCCTGCGGAAGACATAAATCTTCATTTTACCGGAGACATGCACGCCTTAACCAGCTCAATAAATCTTATTTCCGCCATCATCGATAACCATATCTATCAAGGAAATGAGCTTAATATCGATCCCAATCGCATCGTCTGGAAAAGGGCGATGGATATGAACGATCGCGCCTTGAGACACATTACGGTTGGCCAAGGTGATAAGAAAGGAACGCCAAGAGAAGACGGCTTTGTTATAACCGTCGCTTCGGAAATGATGGCCATTTTGTGTTTGGCCAAAGATCCTGAAGATTTCTGTCTGCGGCTAGAAAAGATAATCGTGGCCTATACTTACGATGGCAAGCCTATAACGGTCAATGATTTGAAAATCACCCATGCGATCATGCGCTTGATGAATGATGCTTTAAAGCCGAATCTCGTCCAAACCCTCGAACATCAACCTGCCATCCTCCATGGCGGGCCATTTGCCAACATTGCTCATGGCTGTAATTCCTTAATAGCCACCAAAATGGGGCTGAAATTGGCTCCGATAGTGATCACTGAAGCTGGGTTTGCCGCTGATTTAGGCGCTGAAAAATTCTTGGATATAGCTTCTAGAGAAGGCGGATTGCATCCAGACCTTACCATAATGGTAGCTACGATAAGAGCTTTGAAAATGCATGGCGGAATGAAATTCGAAGACCTGGAAAAAGAAAATCTTGATGCTTTGAAAGAAGGCATGGCCAACCTTGAAGTCCATACGGAAAACATCAAGAAATTCGGCGTCCCTGTCATCGTTGCGATCAATCATTTTTCATCCGATACCGAGCAGGAAGTCAATTTTGTTTTGAATTGGTGCAGAAATCATCATTACGAAGTCGCTTTCTTGGATGGCTTCTTGAAAGGCGGAAAAGGCTCAGTTGAATTGGCTGAAAAAGCCAAATTCATGTTGGATAATTTTCCGAGCGACTACCACCCACTTTATGATTTGAAATGGCCTATTAGAAAGAAAATAGAAACCATTTGCAAAGATATATATCGCGCCGGAGAAGTCATATATGAAGAAAAGGCTTTAGAACAAATCCGCGAATACGAAAAGATGGGTTTTTCGAACGCCTATATCTGTATGGCGAAGACTCCAAACTCGTTGACTGATAATCCTAAAATTTATGGTGCCCCCATCGGCCATACGATCACCGTTCGTGAATGTAATTTGTCAGCTGGCGCTAATTTCATCGTCGTTTTGACAGGGAAAGTCGAAACGATGCCAGGCCTCCCCAAAATTCCTAATGCGGTAAAAATGGAGGATGAACGATGGTAGAATTCAATCTTTTCGATATCGTTGAGATGAAAAAGCCTCACCCTTGCAAAGAAAAAAACAAAAAGTTCCAAGTTGTCAGAGTCGGGGCCGATATCAAAATAAAATGTCTTAGTTGTGGAAACGTCATCATGATGGAGAGAGAAAAATTCGAATCTTCAATGAGAAAAGTCATATCCCATAGCGATGTGCCTATTGATATAGGTAAGTAAAAACGTTCCTTTTCTGACTATAAGTTGGTGGAGGATCTTTTTATTTTCGTAGTCAAGAAAGCATCCAAAAGTTTTGGTCCAAAGGAAAATGGCTTTTTCGCTTTGAAGGACATCTCTTTGACTTTTCCTCCCAGAGGCCTGGTTGGCTTGCTTGGGAAATCCGGATCCGGCAAATCCACCTTGCTTAATTTGCTTTCAGGAAACGAAAAGCCATCCTCGGGACGGGTTCTCTTTAATGGCAAGAACATAGCCAAATTGAAAAAGAACGAATTGGAAGAAATAAGAAACCATTCATTTGGATTTGTTTACCAACATTTCAATTTAATTGAATACCTATCTGTTTTGGAAAACATTTCGTTGCCTTTGCTTATTAGGGGAGAAACCAAGAAAGAAGCTTACAAAGCTGCCACGAAATTGCTTGAGAGTCTAAATATGTCTTTTTTGAAAGACAAGAAAGTTTCGTTGCTTTCTGGCGGCGAAAAGCAAAGGATATGTCTTCTAAGGGCAATTATCGGAAATCCTGACGTAATATTCGCCGATGAACCAACCGGGGCGCTGGATAAAGATAACGGCGTGCTTGTGATGGAACTTCTAAAAGAACAGGCCAAGGACAAATTGGTGATAGTGATTTCGCACAACGAGGAGTTGATAAAACGATATTCCGATTACGTTATACGTCTTAAAGATGGATATGTGGTTGAGTCGAATTTGAATTTTGAGGGAGAACGTAGGGTTCGGAAGTCTTATGAAAAAACCAAAAGAAGCAAATGGATATGGCCAATTCTTTTTGGGCATTTCAAGAGGAACAAAGGCAAAAATTCTTTCACCTTGATTTCAAGTCTAATCGGCTTTCTGACAATCATGTTATCGTTTGGCTTTTTCAATGGATCTCAAATCGTTGCCAAGAACGAAACAAAAAGGCTATTGACCAAATTCAACGCTGGCATAAGCAAAAAGGAAACCGTAGATTTAAAAGATTCGCCGATCTCCTTAACCAAATTATCCAGACCATCTATTGAAGAAATAAATAATATCGTCAGCGAAAACGTGGAAGTAGGTTATGATTTATCTTATTTCATTCCTTCTAAGAGCACGATTAGAAACGAAAATGGAAGCGTTCATGAATCATCTCTGATGCCATTGTTATTGAAAAGCTGCGATACATACTATGATTTGCTAAATGATAAATTCTTTGATGCAACGATTCGAAATGGTTGCGTTGTGAATAATCAATTCGTTGCGGAAACCAACTGTTTTATAGGCGAAACGATCACATTGAAGCACGAAATAGCGATGCTTATCAATGATAAGAAAGAAACAATATCGATTAAGTACGAATTCGTCATCGCTAGCGTTGCTTCCGAGTTCTCGTTTTTGAATGGGCCAAGGCTTTATTATGATTATGAGACAATAAGGGAATCCCTTCTGGAATATGAAACCGAGGAAGGGAGCAATCTGTTTGAATTAATAGAAAACGCGTCGCCGTCAGAATCGTTATCATGCTATCAATTAATGTTGTTTCCACTCAATGAAATCGGAGTGGAAGAAGTAGAAAATCTCAGCAATTCAAATGGTTTTTCGCTGACGTCTAATTACCAAATTGTCAAAGATTCATTTGAGTCGCTCCACAAAGCTGTCAATTTGTCATTGACCCCATTTGTGGTCTTAGAGGCGATAATGGTGGTTTTCATTTCTGGGTTTGTTTCTTATTCGACCTTTTTGGATCAAAAAAAGGAGGCCGCTGTTTTGAGTGCACTCGGCGCAACCAAATCCTCACTAATAAAAATTTATGTTCTCGAAGGAATCATTTTAACTTCTTGCGGAATGGCATTGGCTTTAGCTTTATCGTTCCCATTTGAATTTGGGCTCAATTGGTATTTGGCTTCAAAGCTTGAATTATCAAATCTAATAAGAATCCCTTTTGGCTTGCTGTTTATCCTCGCCTTATTGATTTTTTCTATATTTCTTGGCTTTGTCGGGACAAGAGTGCCGCTGGGCGGATTGTCGAGGTGTCCATTATCGGAGGCTTTAAAAGAAGAATGAAAGTTCTGCTAAAAGACGTTACTAAAAAGTTCGGGAAGCGAGTCATATTTCACAAAGTTTCTTTTTCGTTTGCTAACAAAGGCTTGTATGCGTTGGTCGGGGCTTCAGGATCAGGCAAATCGACCTTGCTTGAGATGATTGCTGGAATCGATACCAAATATGATGGAAAAGTAGTTGTAAACAAGAAGAATCTCAAAAATAAAACAGAAGATTTTATTGATGACTTCCGTTTAAAAAATATCGGCTATTTAAGACAAGGCTATGATCTTTTAGAACTAGAAAATTGCCTAGATAACATAATTCTTCCTCTTAAAGCGGTTTCCAGAGAAGACAATAAATTCCAAAAGAAAAGAGCTAAGGCCCTATGCAAACAAATCGATATCGGTGACAAATTGGAAGATACGGTAAAATGCTTAAGCGGTGGCGAGAAACAAAGAGTTGGTTTCATTCGTTCCATCATCAATTCGCCTTCTGTTTTGCTTTGCGATGAGCCAACCGGTGCTTTGGATGAAAAAAACGCTGTATGTATCTATGAAAAAATCAAAGAAGCATCTAAAACTATGCTTGTTATCATGGTCACTCATGACGAAGGAGCGGCTTATAAATATGCGGATTGTGTTCTAAATATCGAAAACAATTCTTTGAACGTGATAAAAGATGCTGAACAAGAAGATCGAGACATAGGACGATTCAAAATGAAAAAAAGGTCCAAAACTAAACGGATCTCATCTTTTTCTTGGATCAAACATGCGTATCATCTTTGCAAAGAAAGAAAAAAACGTTCCCTTCTCTCATTCTCTGTCTTGTCGTTTTCATTCATCTCTTTGGGTCTTGCGACTTATTTAAGCAACGATATTTCCGTTGAGATAAATCGTTCATTCGCATCGATCCTTGGAAACGGATCCATTGTTATGCAACGCAGCGGAGCTTCTTCCACAACGATTGGAAGAACCATAACCGCAGATGAGAATGAATTGTCTAAAATGGTGGACGACATTCCTGAAATCAAGGATTATGGAACTTACTATTTCGCAGATTTCGATTCTTATTTCAAAGATCTTGACACCGTATATATTGATAATGGTGCCAATAAAATTACTTTAAAAGGATTATCGATAAGATCAATTAATGAATATCTATGGCTGGACGATATCGGAAGTCTCGAATGTTATCCGGAATTTCCCAAAACGTTGGAAGATGATCAAATCGTTTTGGGCCTGCCTTATGCGGACATGTTTCAGATTTGCTTTCAGTTGCATATTCTTAGAGACTATGAACATCTTGGCGACTATATTGCCGATAACGGATTGGAGATTATCTTTTCGGTATCGAATCAAGAATGGAATTACGATGATGAACAGATAGTATCCGTCAACGCCGTTGTGCCATATTCCGTCCCTACTATCTTTTCTTATAACCATCGGTGGTCAGAACATATGTATGAGCAAAGAATGTGTTTTCCAACTACTGACAGCGAGGAATTCACCTTGCCATGGATGATGCAAAAAGCTTTTTACGTTAAACCATTGAACACTTGCTCGGATATGATGAAACAACTTAGGCAGAATTCTCATTACGAAAAATTCATATTTGAGCCGGACAATTACGATTACGATAGAAGCCATTGCAAAATCGGGCAGATTTGTGGAACCAAACGTTACTATGTATTTATGGCCGACAAGTCTTCGATATCCATTTCGGATATAGACGTTATTAGGAAACAAGCCGGCATTGATTCCTTTATAGTAGGGACTTCTTATACGTATACTTCCTATCCGGAAAACATGATGGCGGGTTTCGCCTTTCCGTTTTACGCAACAAATAGCGTGGAATTGGCTGAAATGATGGTTGATCAGGCAACAAGCCTTAGCACAGAACAAGGCGTGACCGAAAACCTGCCGGAAAGAGTGGTAAAAGGAAGCTGCATTCTGCCTGCATCTACCAGCCTAACGATCTCAAACGATTTCAAGAATCTTATATCCGGTTATAGACCGACGTTAAGTTCCGAAGTTGCGATATCGACTTCTTTGGCTAAGGAATTGGGCAATCCTCATATACTATTTCTTGTAGGATTGGTAGGCCAAGAACAATTGGGAGAACAGACGAATAACGAATATCGAATCGCCAAAGTGAAGGTGTGTGGCGTAGTGGAAGATTCGTGGGACAGATTATACGTCGATAGCTATTGGGCGATCGATTTCTTCCGCGATGAATTGGGTATGTCCTCATTTTTGCTGGAACCCACGAAATGCATTTTCGAATATGAGGATGGCGATTCTGAAAGCTTAATGAGAAACTTTGCCTCGAATTTTCCTGGTTACGAATTCAAAGATCCATCTAAAAAGGTAGCAGAATCAAGCAAACAGGTATTCGATTATTTGAAGATATCGTTGTCCTTGGCATCTGTTTCGTGCTTCGTTTTAGCTTTCGTTTTGCTCTTCGTTACTATAATTCTCACAATCCTCGAAAATGCAAAAGAAGGCAGGATCCTATTCTATTTGGGCTTCAAAAGGAAAGAAATCGGACGTAGCCTTAATGCGGTAAACATATTGATGAGCTTGCCAAGCATCATCATTTCTTTGGGTGCTGTATCCGCCATGGAGTTTTTCCTTCATCGACAAATAGGCAATAACTTTGGGACAATAACCAATTTCGTTTTTTCCCTTAAACCTGTTTTCGCGATCTTAGGCTTTGGACTTTTATCGTTTTCAATCGTTGGGATCTACATTGGTTTATACGTGAAAAAGCGGGATTTCAAAAAGAAATAAATTCCTTTACCTACTTTTAAAAAACGTTGATATAATACCTCTCGGTTTTGAGTTTACGACTCGACTAGAAAGTGAAGGTTTTCTTAATGAAGGGAACTGTCAAAATGTTCAACAAGGAAAAAGGCTATGGATTCATCCGTGGCGAGGACAAAAACGACTACTTTTTCCACTATTCCTCATTAATCATGGAAGGATTTAAGACCACTGAACAAGGCGAAAACGTCGAATTCGAAGTTGTCCAATCCGACCGCGGATTAAGAGCCCAGAACATCAAGAAAGTCGACTAAAAGGTCGTGAATTCTTACCCACCATTGGCGGTGGGTTTTTTCTTATTCGACTACGAAACCGTAAAGCATTATGAACTTGTGATTGTTCTTTACGTTTAGAGATATATAATCTCTACGTTACTTTTAGGTTTATTTGTATGTCTTTGAAAGCAGGAATCGTCGGATTGCCAAACGTTGGCAAATCAACATTATTCAACGCTATAACGAATTCTCACGTTTTGGCCGAAAACTATCCATTCGCTACCATCAATCCAAACACGGGCGTCGTCATCGTTCCGGACGAAAGGCTCGATTACCTAACCGAGAAATTCCATCCTTTGAAGAAAATCAACGCCACATTCGAATTTTACGACATAGCCGGATTGGTTCGTGGCGCTTCAAAAGGAGAAGGGTTGGGAAATCAATTCTTGGCTGCCATTCGGGAATGCGATGCGATCGTCGAAGTCGTCAGATGTTTTGATAACGAAGCGGTTTTGCGTTACAACGAAGAACCAGTCGATCCTGCCAATGATATTTCGACCATCAATCTCGAATTGGCAATGTCCGACTTGGATTCGATTGAAGGAAGAATCGCCCGTCAAGCCACCAAAGCCAGAGTCGGCAGAGATAAAGTAGCCGCTTACGAGCTCCCTATTTTGGAAGCTTTGAAATCCGTTTTAGATCAAGGCCTTCCGGCCCGAATGGTCAAGGGATTGAGCGACGAACAAATGGAATATGCGAAAAAGAATTTCTTCTTATTGACGCTTAAGCCAATCCTTTATGTTGCCAATGTCAACGAAGAGGCTTATTCCGATTTGGATAATTGCAAATACTATCAAACCGTCAAATCCATCGCCGCAGAAGAAAACGCGCAATGCATACCTGTGAGCTGCCAAATCGAATATGAGATCTCTCAATTGGATTATGAAGAAAAGAAAGAATTTCTCGATACTCTTGGCGAAAAAGAATCTGGTCTGGATAGGCTGGTCAAGGCTTCTTATAAACTACTGAATCTTTCGACTTTCTTTACCAGCGGCGCCGACGAATGCCGGGCTTGGACTTTCTCTAACGGCATGTTGGCTCCTCAATGTGCCGGAATCATTCATTCTGATTTCGAAAAGGGATTCATCAAAGCGGAAGTCTATTCTTTCGATGATTTCAAAAAATATGGAAGCGAAGCCGAAGTCAAAGCCAACGGCAAGCTTCGCATGGAAGGCAAAGAATATCAAATGAAGGATGGAGACGTGGTCTTCTTTAGGTTCAACGTATGAGGATCGGAATAGGCGAAGACATCCATCGTTTGATCAAGGACAGAAAACTGCTTTTAGGGGGCGTGGAAATCCCTGCCGATTTAGGCGAAGACGCTCATTCCGATGGAGATGTACTTTTGCATGCCTTGGCTGATGCAATTTACGGATCGATTGCCGAAAAGGACATTGGATGGCACTTTCCAAACGATCGTATCGAGACCGAAAATATCGATAGTCGGATAATCGTTGAAGACGCAATGTCTTTGGCTAAGCAAAAAGGTTACAAAATAGCGTCTTTTGATTCGAATGTGTTTTTGGAAAATATAAAACTTAAGCCATATATCGATGATATAAGGCGATCTTTGTCTTTGATTTTGGGTATCGATGTGGCTTTTATATCCGTGAAAGCCAAAACCAGCGAGGGCTTAGGGCCTATCGGAGAAGGAAAAGCAATCAAAGCTAGCGTAATCGTGTTGTTGGAGGAAGAAAAAGATGACTAACGAAGAAATATTGCAAAAAGCCATAGCGAAAGCCATCGAAAAGCTAGGCGTGAAAATCGATGAATCTAGTATTGTCATCGAACGCAGCAAAGATCCCGCACATGGTGATTATGCGACGAACGTTGCGATGCGCAACGCCAAAACTTTCGGCAGGGCCCCACGCGATGTCGCTAATTCGATATTGGGCAACATCGTTTCTGACCAAATAGAAAAATGCGAGATCGCCGGACCTGGATTCATCAATTTCTTCATGAAGAAAGAATCTTTGGGCAAAATCGTTGAGACGATCATAAGCGAAGGCGAAAACTACGGTCATTTGGAAAAAAATGGTATAAAGGTAGACGTCGAATTCGTTTCGGCCAACCCTACCGGCGATCTTCATTTGGGACATACAAGAGGTGCCGCTTTAGGGGATGCAATCTGCAATCTTTACGAGGCTGCTGGATATGATGTCACGAGAGAATATTATCTGAATGATTGCGGAAACCAAGTCGAGCATTTGGGACATTCGCTCTCTCTCCGCTATCACGAATTGTTCGGCGAAGACATCGAACTTGGGCCAGATGATTATCATGGGCAGGATTTGATTGCCATCGCCAAAAAGATAAAAGACGAATTCGGAAGCAAATACTTAGCCGACGACAAAGAGTCCCATGATTTTTTCATTCGATATGGCATTGATACTGAATTTGGCAAGATCCAAAAGGATTTAGCTGACTTCCGCGTCAGATTCGACGTGATTTTCAAAGAATCTCAAATCAGAGAAGGAACCCTGATCGAAGATACGATAAAGAAGCTCAGGGATAAGGGATACGTTTACGAAAAAAACGGTGCGACATTCTTAGCCACTTCCAAATTCTTCGATGACAAAGATAGGCCAATAATCAAAGCCGACGGTTGTTACACTTACTTCATGCCGGATATTTGCTATCACTTCAACAAAATGGAGAGAGGCTATGACGTAGCGGTGGATATGCTCGGAGCCGATCACTTTGGCTATATAAACCGCATGCGCTCTGCTTTGGAAATCGGCGGTTATTCATCAGATAAGTTGGCGATGGAAATCTATCAGATCGTCAAAGTGTTCAAAGACGGCGAAGAAGTGAAGATGAGCAAGCGTACCGGAAAAGCCATAACGCATAGGGAATTGGTCTCTGAAATCGGTGTTGACGCCGTCAGATATTTTTTCATCGACAAGGCCCCAGGCAGCCATTTGGATTTCAATTACGATTTAGCCGTTTCCAAAAGCAAAGACAATCCCGTTTATTACACCCAATACGCTCATGCCAGGTGCGCCTCCTTGCTAAATCTTGGGAACGATATAGAAATAAACGTTTCGCTTAACGGAGTAGGGAACGAAAAGGAAACAGCGATATTGAAACACTTGGCGGCCTATCCAAGCATGATCGATCAGGCCGCTAAATCAAGGGCACCTTACAAAGTGACGGCCTACATCGAAGAATTGGCCTCTTTGATTCACGAATATTACGCAGCCAATAAGATCATCGATCGTAACGATCTTAAGTTAAGCGGCGCACGCCTCGCATTGATAAAAGCGTGTGAAATAGTGTTAAGGAATGCGCTGACTCTCATTGGAGTGAGCGCTCCAGATAAAATGTAAAAAGAAAGGATTTTTATGAGAAAAGACAAAAGCATGTTGGACGAAGCTTATGACATCGTCACCGAAAACGGACAGCCCATGGTTTTTGCGGATTTGGTAAGCGAAGTAGCTGCAAACCTTGAAATGAGCGACGAAGAAAAGCTTTCGAGATTAGGCGCTTTCTATACCGATTTGTCATTGGATGGACGTTTTGTCGCGTTGACCGACAATACCTGGGATCTTCGTATCCGCCACACCTATGACAAAGTTCATATCAACGTGAATGAAGTCTATTCCGATGATTCCGAAGAAGAAGAGAACATCGATAAGGAAGAATTGGAAGGCGAAGATGAAGAAACAACCGAATATTCGGACGAAGAAGGCCCATCGCGCAAAATTGATCTCGAAGGAACCGGAATCAAAGAAGAGGATCTTTGATCTTATGTACGAAAAAGAACTTCAAGCGATGATTGAAGCTGCTCAACAAAGCGGCGATATCATAATGAACGTTTACAAAAAAGGCTTCGAAGTCGAAATCAAAGACGATGATTCCCCTGTTACGGAAGCTGATCGGAAATCAGATGCTTTCATCATCGATTATCTAAAAGAAAGATTCCCGGAATATGGCTTTTTGACTGAAGAAACCCCTGATACCGATGAGCGTTTTTCCAAAGAATACGTTTGGATCATCGATCCACTTGACGGCACAAAGGAATTCGTCAATTACCGTGGTGAATTCGCCACTTGCATCGCTTTATGCAAAGGACACGATATAGTAGTTTCAGTCATTAACCTCCCAGCCCAAAACGTTTTGTTCTACGCCATTGAAAATGGCGGGGCTTGGAGGCTTCCTCGTTACGGTACTCCAAAACAAATTCACGTTAATGAGAAGACCCAGCAAATAACGGTCCTTCGTTCCGTTTCCTTCTTTAACGAATCGGAACAGGAACTAATCGATTCTCATTTAGATAAAATAGGATTTGTTTTTGCTAGAGGAGCAGCCCAAAAATTCTGTATGGTGGCCGAAGGGTTGGCGGAAGCCAGTTTCAGAATAAACGGCAACACCAAAGAGTGGGACCTTGCGGCAGGCGATCTTTTGATCAAAGAAGCCGGCGGAATCATGATTGATCACGAAGGGAAACCTTTGAAATTCAATAAGAAAGACGTCTATTTCAAAAAAGGATATCGTTTCGCTAATCGAAAAGAAAATTTGCTTTTGGATCAAAAATAAATTCCGGTAAGACCGGAATTTTTATTTGCCTTTGCGGTTTTTACGTTCGAGATATTCATCCATTACGTCTCCAGGGACGTTATTGGACCCATCGACCCCGATGACCCCGGGAACCTCTTCGCAGATTATTATATCGATCCCTGAGGCGATGTCTTCCATGGCATATGAACATCCGTCGCAAGCTCCGGTCATCTTAACATAGACCATTCCATCCTTGACGCCGATCAATTCGATGTCGCCGCCATCGCGTTTCAAGAATGGCCTGATTTTGTCCAAGACCGCTTCCACTTGCTGAAACATTTCGTTTTCCATAGCGCATATTCTAGACTTAATGGCCTTTAAGAGCAAGAATCACGCTTTTTAAGTGAAAAAAATAACGAAGACATATAGTATTATGGCCATGAAAGAGTTCGACTGCAAAATTAGTCATCGAGTCATATTGAGCGCCATATCCTTATTAAAGGAAAAAGGCTTATGTACGACGATAAGGGGATTGTATGAAATCCTTATTGGAACCAATGTGGATCAAAGAGTTAAAAGCCTTGATTGCTATAATCATTATTCCTCGCTTTCCAAAAGAGGTTTCAATACCCGCGTTCGTATGTTGATTCGATATGGATTCATAAACAACGTTTATAGGAAAGAGATTGATGGCTATGTTTTGGATATCAACGAAAAAGGACTCAAGGAAGCCAATTACACGCATTGGCATAAATATCCAGTCGGACAAAGCGATATATTGGAGATAAAAAATGAAGAAAGAATTAGCTAACTTCGAAGATTGGCCGTTTAAGAAGCCTAACATCAAAACAATCATCAAAAACATCGGAGATAGGACGAAGGCCTTGGAAAACGCCTCTTCGAACGAAGAAGCCCTCAAAGCTTATAAATCAATGGCCAAATATATGGATAAGGTCCGTGACCAATTTTGCCATATTCAGGTTCTTTATACTTTAGATACCAGAAAAAAGGACCGCCAAAAAGCGATGGAGATAGTCGATAACGGATCGCCATTGGTCACTGCCGCTTCGATTAAATTCGATAAAGCGTTGCTTTCATCCGAATATCGTCCTTATTTAGAAGAAAAATTAGGCTCTTTCTTGTTTAAAATGAGCGAGGATAACCTTAAAACTTTCAACCCGATCATTACCGAGGATCTTCAAAAAGAAAACGAACTTCAATCAAAATACGGCCAAATGATCGCCGCTCTTTCGATTCCCTACGAAGGAAAGAACTACAATATTTCCCAAATGGGCAAATTCTTGAATTCGCCAGATAGGGAAGTCCGCGCCAAAGCCAGCGAAGCCTTCTATTCTTATTTGGATGAAAATACCAAGGATATCGAAGATCTTTTTGCCGAAATGGTAAAAGTCCGTACTACGATCGCAAAGAAATTAGGCTTTTCTTCTTATACGGAATTGGCCTATCTCCGCATGCAACGTTTCGATTATAACGCAAAAGATGTTGCGGGTTATAGAGAACAAATCCATCAGGTTGTCACTCCGATTTGTTCCAAATTGATCAAAGAGCAATACAAAAGATGTGGCATCAAGAAGCCTCATGTTTATGATCTGAGCACGATGTTCAAAGACGGAAACCCAATCCCTAATGGGACGACTAGGGAGAAAGTCGAAAAAGCGAAGCGAATGTATGACGAGCTTTCGCCGGAAACGTCTTATTTCTTCCGCTTCATGGATGACCATCATTTGATGTTCTTGGATGCCGAGGAAGGAAAACAAAGCGGTGGATACATGGAATATTTCCCTGTTCATGGATGTCCCGTGATCTTTTCCAATTTCAACGGAACTTCTGGCGATGTCGACGTCTTGACTCATGAATTTGGACATTCGTTCCAAGCCTATTGCTCCCGCAATATCAAAATTCCTGAATATCGCGCCCCAACTATGGAATCATGCGAGATCCATTCGATGTCTATGGAATTCTTCGCTGAGCCATGGATGGATCTTTTCTTTGACGATTCCAACAAATACCGTTATCAACATTTGGCCGATTCCATCGAATTCTTGCCTTATGGCGTATCAATCGATGAATTTCAGCACTGGGTCTACGAGAATCCAAACGCCACCAACGAAGAAAGACTTGAAGCTTGGCATTCGATCGAAATGAAATACACTCCTTGGAAAGTGGAAGCCGAAAAGGATTGCCCGTTCTTATATAAAGGAAAGCGATGGCTTATCCAAATGCATGTCTTCCAATGCCCGTTCTATTATATCGATTACACCCTTGCCCAAGTCGTTGCCTTCCAGTTCATTATATTGGATAGGAAAAACCACGAAAAGGCTTGGAAGAAATATCTGAAACTTTGCAAAATGGGCGGCAAATATCCATTCCGCACATTACTTAAACATTGTGGGCTGAAAGATCCATTCGCAGATGGAAATTTAGCCAAAATCGTCAAGCCTCTAACGAAGATTTTAAAAACATACGGATTCTAATCGAAAGCCTCTTTTGAGGTTTCTTTCATTCTCCGTATTTTTCGGTCAAGTAGGCTATAAACGCATCGCTATTTAAAGCTTTTCCGGTAACTTTTTTGATCCAATCTTTTGGATTCATCCAATCGTAACGATAGTCGTTTTGATAAAGCCAATCGATAATCGGACGGAAATTCTTTTCTTCGATGCATCTGACGACATCTATTTCTTTTTTCATCCTTTCGAAAATCATCGCGCCATAAAGATTGCCTAACGCATAGCTTGGGAAATAGCCGAATTCTCCATCGGTCCAATGGACGTCTTGCATGCAACCATCTTTGTCGTCAAGAACATCAATCCCAAGATAATTTTTGTACTTCTTATTCCAAATCGCTGGGACATCCCTACATTCGATTTTTCCGTTAATCAGATCCCTTTCGATTTCGTAGCGGATTATTATATGCAACGAATAGGTCAATTCATCGGCATCGCACCTTATAAGATTCGGCTTAACTTCATTTAATAACGAATAAAAATCGTTATCCGACATGTTTTCGAATTCATCGCCGAGATATTCGACGCAATATCTTTTCAAAACTTTCGCGAATTCCTTCGAACGGCCAATCAAGTTTTCGATGAAACGAGAATGCGTTTCGCATTGGGCGGCGGTGGCTACGTATTCCAAATGATCCTCATACATTTTTTCGCCCTTGTTTTGGAATTCCAAACAGTGGCCTCCTTCGTGAAGGATCGTAAAAACGTTGCTTCTCCAATCTTTGAGGTCGTATCTTGTCGTCAAACGGGAATCGTATTTGGCGATATCGGCGGAAAATGGGTGGGCCGAGACGCGTAACGCTCCTCTGTTCATATCGTAGCAGATCAAATCCAATAAGGCTTTGCTAAGATCTTCCTGACGCCTTTGGCCATATTCGGCTAGTTTAGGAAGTTTGATGTTCTTTTCTTTTTCCAATACTTTTGGCAGCAATTCGGCAATCGTCTCTTTAAGTGGTTCGAACAATTCGTCTAGATATGTGACCGTGTTTCCAGGCTCGTAAGAATCCAACAAAGCGTCATAAGGAGTCGACATCCATTCTTTCATTTTCAATTTGGCGATTTTTCTGCTCCAAATGACGCATTCTTCCCAATAAGGGAGCCAAGATACGAAATCGTTTTGGGAACGATAAAGTCGCCACATCTCATTTGATTTAGCAGCCGCCTTCCTATATGCCTGATAATCATCCAAAGACATTTTCTCCATCAATTCGATTTCATCATTCAAAAAAGCGAACAGTCTTTTTTCTTCGTCGCTGAGGTTTTTCTCCTTCAGTCCTTCACTGACCAATTTCTTGTATTCTTCGTTCGTTGACAAAGACGCTAATTCGGCTTCGTAATGATTCATTATCTCGCCTTGGTTTTCCAAAGCGAAGTTTGGGGCGCATGTGGCCAAATCGTAATAAACGATATTGACCAGCGTCCTTAAGTTTCTTTTCCTCTCCAAATATGGCTTCAGCGCCAAAAACGTTTTCGAATGTTCCATGATTTCACCTCGTTGGTAATATACACCGAAAAGAAAAAGCCCTTCAAACGAAGAGCTCGATTTTTTCCTGATTCCTTATTTGAACCAGAACGGATAGTTATAAAGGATGATGAAGACGATGTCCAAGATCCAAAGGACGGTGCTGCCGGCAAAGATCCAAAGGATGGCTAAGACAAGTTCCAAAATGTTGCCACGTTCGACTGATTTGCAGATTCTCCAAATAGCCCAGATGATGTCAAGGACCGGAAGGCAGAGAACGATTTTCCAAATGCGCGGCAAGTTGTCCATCGATTTAACGAAATTTGACATAAATATCCCCCATTTCAAAAAATATATTGTCCTTGTTTTGAATAAATGTCCACCCAAAACTATAATATTGTCTCTATTAGGGGGTTTGCTATGGGAAAAAGAATTGCGGTCGTGACTGGCGCTTCTAGCGGTTTGGGCAAGGAATGGCTCAAATTGTTGGTCAAAGAAGATTTGGATGAAGTTTGGGCCATCGCCAGACGCAAGGAACTTTTGGATGAACTCGCCAAAGAATATCCAAACAAAGTCGTCGCGATCCCCCTTGATCTCACCAAAGGGGAATCGTTGGATGCTTTGGAAGAAAGATGGAACGCCAATGACGTCGACATCGTTTGGATGATAAACAATGCCGGCATGGGAAAAACTTGCGCCATGCAGCATGAAACAGCCGAGAATCTCCGCTCATCCATCCATTTGAATGTCGAGGCGGTGGCGATATTAAGCTATTACGCCTTAAAGCACATGCGTAAAGGCTCCCATTTGATCAATACCGGTTCACAAGCCGGACGTCAGCCCCTTCCTTATTTGGCCGTTTACGCTTCCGGAAAGGCTTTTGTGAACAATTGGAGCGCCGCATTGCATTACGAATGCAAAAAGAAAGGCATTCACGTGATGGCTGTGACACCAGCCTGGATCTACACCGACATGCTCAAAGATTTCGACAATGGAAGAAACTACAAGTGGGGCAAGATAACCTCAACCAAAGAAGCGGTCGTCCAAAAGGCTTATAAAGACGCCAAGAAAGGAAAAATATATTCCATAAACAAATCGTTGGTTAGAGCGATGGTTAGAATGCAAAAGATTCTTCCTGAAAGCGTCTCGATCAAGATTTGGGAAAAGCAAGCCAAAGAGATGTGCGATATCGATTAAGGATTTATTTTATGGATTTATTGGTTCTAGCCGCAGGGATGGGGTCTCGTTTTGGGGGCCTAAAACAAATACAGCCAGTTGATGAGAAAGGAAATTTCATCATCGATTATTCGATTTATGACGCTTATAAAGCTGGCTTTGATCGCGTTGTTTTTCTTATCAAAGAAGACATGAAAGAGGAAGTCGAGATGACGGTAGGCAAGCGCGTTTCAAGATATATGGAAGTTGCCTATGCCTATCAGACGATGGATAAATTGCCAAAAGGATATGAGATTCCGAAAAATAGGACCAAACCTTTGGGAACCGCTCAGGCGATTTATTGTGCCAAAGACGTCTTAAAAGGGAATTTCGCCATTATCAATGCTGATGATTTCTATGGAGCAGACGCTTATAAGCAAGCCGCGAATTATCTGAAATCGATAGGAAATGACGTCAAAGGCGTTCATGCCAACGTCGCTTATATGGCTAAAAACACCTTATCCGATAAAGGAAGCGTAAAACGCGGCGTTTTGGATTTCGACGAAAATGGAAATCTAAAAGATGTCTGCGAGTCCAATCTTGAATGGAGGGGCAATGAAATCTATGCCGCCCCTTTAGGGAACAAGGATTTCAAAAAGATCGATCTTGATACATTGGTATCAATGAATTTATTCGTTTATACGAACGATATTCTTGATAGCATAGAAAAGCATTTCCCTGATTTTTTAGAAAAAAACAAAGACAGATTGGATACTGCCGAATATCTAACTTCCGATCTGATGACCGAATTGCTGGAAAATGGCGAAGCAGTCTGCAAAATTCTTAGAACGGACTCGGTTTGGTATGGAGTCACTTACAGAGATGACTTGCCTAATGTCGTTTCGGCTTTGAGGGAGCTTGTTAAAAAAGGAGAATATCCAAGCGATATGTTTTGATTATCGAAAACGTGAATTTACGGAATTTCAATAATCAAAACGGTGGAAGATTCCGCTAATTTTCGCGTCCTTTAATGTCTTATCCATGCCGATTTCATTTGATTGTTTTAGGGTTATTGGCTGTCAGTTTCGGAACCCCTAAGCATAAATGAATTCGTTTATTAATTGGTTCGTTTTCCTATCGTATAGCTTTCCGTCTTCTGAATAAAAATATGCGTTATTTTCATCGATTGAAAGGCATAACCTAACGCGATATATTTCGGCATGAGTCGTTCCGTCTTCGTTCGTCAATTCCACGCCATGAACGTATTTTTCCACATAATCTATCGATTTCAGATTCTTCGGCAAGATGAGACTTAATGTCAAATCATGGATGGTTGCATCTTTGAAAGAATCATCGGTTTCGTCATTCCACGTAATAAATCCTTTCCCCTCTTCATGAGGGGAATCGAAGATAACGTTAAATGGGGTTGGAACCCCTCTTCCGAAATATCCGCCCAAAACGGTTATTGGAATGCCATTATATTCATTTGGCAATATGATTTCTTTC
Source organism: uncultured Eubacteriales bacterium (assembly GCA_963652335.1). Classification (GTDB taxonomy): domain Bacteria; phylum Bacillota_I; class Bacilli_A; order RFN20; family CAG-826; genus UBA4951. Next base: position 73,753 of record CAVJSS010000001.1, read on the forward strand.
GTTTCTTCGCTTTCTAGAGACACGCTTCCTATGAAAGCATTATTTTCCAATTTGCTATAACAAATCTGGATTCCGTTTTCGTCGGCTTGATATGCATATGTCAACGAGCAAGAAGAAAGGCATAGGAAAACAATCGGAGACAACACGCGAATGGCTTTTTTGGAATTTCCGCTATTCATGAAAGCTATTGTACTCTAATTTTCAAAGAATGAGGCAAGCGATGCGTAATCAAATAAAAAATCCGAATTTATCGGATCATTGTTGCATTGGTGCCCAAGACCGGACTCGAACCGGTACGGATTACGCATCCGGAGGATTTTAAGTCCTCTGCGTCTACCATTCCACCACTCGGGCGATTGGTCTCCCGTGACAGGCTCGAACTGTCGACCCCTTGATTAAAAGTCAAGTGCTCTACCACTGAGCTAACGGGAGGAAGACTGGCTGGGGTGACTGGGATCGGACCAGTGCATGACAGAGTCAAAGTCTGTTGCCTTACCGCTTGGCTACACCCCAATAAAATAAATGGTGGGTGAAGATGGATTTGAACCACCGAACCCTGAGGAGCTGATTTACAGTCAGCCGCGTTTGGCCACTTCGCTATTCACCCACTGATTTCGTCACCGCACGTTAAGGCTAATGATGGTGGATGCTACAGGTTTCGAACCTGTGACCCCCGCCTTGTAAGGGCGATGCTCTCCCGCTGAGCTAAGCATCCGGGCCGCACTCCCTTAAAACGTGCTTTAAGAATATACCATTATGAATTAGTCTAGTCAATGAAGAAAAAGAGGGGCGAGCGCCCCTCTCCTTAGAGAATCATCAATATCCTGGCTTATTGAGCAAATGAAACATGTTTTTCTTATATATTTCGACCCCTGGCTGATTAAAAGGGTTAACTCCGTTTAGATAGGCGGACATCGCGCAGGATTTCATGAAAAAATAAAATAAGTAGCCAAGATAATAAGGATTCATTTCGTTGATTTCGATTACAAGGTTGTCGTTTTTGCCGACTTCTTCGTGAGCCGAAATGACTCCATCAAAGACTTTGGAACGGATGTCGTTCATATCCCTTCCGCTTAAATAATTCAGGCCGTCTAGATCGTCTTTGTCGTTCGGGACGGTGAAGTGATGATGGGATTTCTTGACGTTTATGCTTGTTTCAAAGAAGATCTTGGATCCTTCTTGGATGAATTGACCCATTGAATGAAGATCCGTAGTGAATGTCAAAGATGCTGGCAAGGGCCCCTTCCCATCTTTCCCTTCGGATTCTCCGAAAAGCTGTTTCCACCATTCGCCAATTTGAACGAAATAGGGGCTATAAGTGATAAGAAACTCGACGGATTTATTCTTTTTGCTATATAAATCATGGCGGATAACCGCATATTTATAGGCATCGTTATTTTCCAAGGAAGGATCTTTCAAATCTTTTGCGGCTTGACTGGCGCCTCTCATGAAAGCCTTGATGTCGATTCCGGCAACGGCCATTGGGAATAAACCCACAGCTGAGAAAACGGAATATCTTCCGCCGATATCGGAAGGCAAAACATATGTTCTATATCCTTCGGTTTTGGCAAGTTGAAGCAAAGCGCCCTTTTTTGAATCGGTGGTCGCGAAAATCGCTTTTTTCGCCCCTTCTTTGCCTAATTTCGATTCAAGCATGGATTTTAAGAGACGAAAAGAAATAGAAGTTTCGGTGGTGGTTCCGCCTTTCGAAATGACATTCACGGCGAATCGTTTGTTCTTAAGGTGTTCCAACGTATCGGAAAGATAATCGGGATCGATGGTATGCCCGAGATAGATGATTTCCGGTTTCTTGTTATATTGGCTGCCTCTTAAGGCGTCGATGGCGGATCTTGCTCCCAAATACGAGCCGCCTATTCCGCAAACCACCAAGGCATCATAATTGTCCCTAACGTATTTCGCGTCTTTGAGGATTTGAGCGAATTCTTCTTTGTCATAATCGAATGGATAATCTTTCCAGCCTAAGAAGTCGCTCCCATCGCCTTCGCCTTTTTCCATCATTTCGTTTATTTCGTTAACCCTCTCTTGATAGGATGCGATATCGATATCGCTCACTAAGTGGTCACTATTTAAACGAATAGGGGAAGGCTTATTTTCGTTTATTTGTTCTTCGATCCAGTTGGGAAGGTTTTCTTTTAGCGCCTCAAACGAGGTTTTGACGTCATCGATTTCATTTTTTGGAAGATTCCTATGTCTTTCCTCTTCGGTTAATTGCTTGACCGAGACTCTCATCGATCCGTTTTCCTCATCTATCGCGATGACCTTCACTTTGTATATATTCCCAACTTGCACCAAAGCCGTGAAGTTGCGGACGTAGCTGTTGCTAAGCTCACTGATATGCAACAAACCTGTTCTTCCCGATTCAAATAATAGAATCGCATATCGTGGATAGAGTCTTATAACCGTTCCGACTAGGATGTCACCTACTTTTTCGTTCATGAATCAAATCTCCTTATCTGGTCGTGATCTTGATGTTGTTGATTGAGCCTTCTTCAATCAAAGGATGAATGCCTAACACATCCAAAACCATCGAAGCGTCATCGCTATAAATCTTCGTGGCTTTATTTATTGCCTCGAAAATAGTTTTGAAGGAAAACGCTTGGGGAGTTTGAACGATGTAAACTTCGTCTCGGTTAAGATAAGAGACTGCCATTTTTCCATCTTTTGACATCAAAATCGAATCCGTTGAGCGATACGCGACGACTGCAGACCCATTTATTTGAGCCTTTTCAATAACCCCATCTATCATTTTTTCGGTGATATTCGGCCTATTTCCATCATTGATTATAACGGTGGTTTCTGGAGAGATTTCCTTCGATAAGAAGACAAGGCCGTTTTTAACTGATTCTTGCCTGGTTTTTCCGCCTTCGATGATTGAGTCGGCATCTCTAAGAAGCGAAGCAATCATAAGTTGTTCTTTCGCCATCTCCATATAGGATGGATGACAAACGAAAACGATTTTCCCTATGCGTTTTTCCAATGTTTTCGTTGCATGCAAAAAAAGAGGCATGCCATCGAAAAATTGAAATTGCTTTGGTGGGACGGCTCCGTAACGAGTGCCTAGGCCGCCAATCAATAAAAGAGCCACAGCGTCATTCGCCATGGCTTTATTCTAGCATATTCTTTGAATATTAGTTGCTTGACTCTTTCTTTCCGAGCTGCTCGCTGATTGAAACCGCTTCGATTATCAATTTCATGATTTTATCCAAATCTTTGCCGCCGCGATAATCGGCGCAGCAAGCGAAATTGACTCTTCCGTCCTCAACCAAATGATTGACCACTTCTTCTTTGCCTTTTTCATAAACGGCGATAGAGCGGCCGCCGTTCGATTTGACGACCAACATAGCGGGAACGTCGGTCATACCGTCTCCGATATAGACGATGTTGCCATAGGGGATGCGGTGTTTTTCTACGTGGGTGTTGACCCCTTTGTCGTCGTTGGCATCGTAAACGCCTTTCGAGATTCTGAAAAAGTATTGGGTTTTTTGGGTGAAATTAATGACTTGCTTTGGCCAAATAGCCTCTTTTGTCTTTTCATCGAAAAGATATTCGCAAGCGTACATTTTGCGGAAATATTTCGCAATTGAACAACCATCGACTATCTCCTTGTTTCCGGAAGAAATCAGATAATGCTCGATTTTGAGGCCGTGGTCGTCTCCATATTTATTGATGCGTTCAAACCAATCTTCGACGCCTGGATAATATTCGATATTGGCGCCCAATTCTTTAAGCCAAGCGGCTGTCATTTTGATGTTTCTTTCCTTAGCGCAGGCTAGCATCGTATATAAATACGACAAAGTCCTTTCGCAACGGGTTTTCGCACTGAATTCTGAAGTGTACCCCCAAAATTCCGCTGGAGTCATCCCCAAAGCAGGTATGAATCCGAAATTTTGCATATCCGACCTCGCCAGCGTCGAATCGAAATCGTATAAAATGGCTAAAATTGGTTTACTCATGCCGAAATTATATCAAATAACAAGTTATTTGGCAAATTTGCATATTTGGTGTTTTTCGATAATTAATTGACAAAAACGAAATAATGATTATCGCTGATATATTTTAGAAATAAAGCTCGTAGTCAACCAATCCGTCATAGAAATCCTTTTCATGGGAAATGAGGATAACCGCACCTGGAAAATTTGAAATAGCTTCAAATAGAGCGTTCTTAGCGGCTTGATCCAGATGGTTTGTGGGCTCATCCAAAATCAAGAAATTTGTTGGATGTTTGGTCATTATGGCAAATCTGGATTTGACTATTTCCCCGCCTGATAATGACGAGAATTTTCTCATCGCCAATTCTTTTCTTACCCCAACGGCACCCAAGACGGTTCTTATCTCGGTGTTATCCATGCTGGGATATTCCCTCCTAAGCAAATCGAACGGAGTCGTTTCTCCATCTATCGCTTCGTCTTGATTGAAATAATTTATTTCGGTTCCTTGCAAGAAACGATACGTTCCCCCAAGGGATGGAAGAATTCCTAAAATCGTTTTGACGAAAGTTGTTTTTCCAACGCCATTCTGGCCGAGAATCGCTATTTTCTCGCCTCTTTTCAAAATAAATGATATCGGATTTAATAATGGTTCTTCGTAACCGATCTCCAATTCGTCGACCGTCAAAGGCAATTCGCCGACATCGTGGGTGAACGGAAAAGAGAAGTGGACGTTGTTGGTTTTGACATGAGGTGGCTCCATTCTGACCAAGTGAGCCAGCCTGGCACGATGGGACTTGGCTTGTCCAGCAGACGTTGCCCTGACGATGTGCTTGGCGATGAAGGTCTCTTCCTTTTTTATATAACGTTGCTGAGCGTTGTAGTTTTTCTCATATTGTTCTAAATCCAACGCATATTGCTTTTCGAAATGCTCGTACGTTCCAGGATATCTGGCGATGGTCTGATTAGTCAATATGAAAACTACGCTTGCGATCTTTTTGCAAAATTCCCTATCATGGGAAACGATCAAAAAGGCTTTTGGATAATCGTTTAGATAGGAGGCTAGCCAAGCTACCTGCTGTTGATCCAAAAAATTGGTAGGCTCATCCATTATCAAAACGGAATGCTCTTCCAAAAGCATTTTGCAAAGATAGGCTTTTTCCCTCTGCCCGGAAGATAACTGCGACAAATGTTTCGATAGCTGTTCCTTTCCTAAACCCAACCCGTTGGTCAATCTTCCGACCTTTTCTTGCAAAGCGTAGAACTTATGATCATCCAAATATGTTTGGAGCCTTTCGGCTTTAGATAGGTATTTCTCGTAATTATCAAGGTCGGAAGCGGCCTTTTCGTAAGTTTCTTCCATTTCCTTTTCTTTTGAAAACAAGTCGGAATAGACGCCATAGAGATATTCTTCGGTTATAAGGTCTTGGCGGACGTTCATTTGTTGGTCCAAATAGGAAAAAGTGACGTTTGGAGTCCAAATGATCTTTCCGTCATCAGGTCTTATCTCTCCGACCAGAAGATTGAGCAGAGTGGTTTTGCCGGATCCGTTTTTGCCAACCAAAACGCAATGTTCGCCATTGTTAATTTTCATGTTGGCGTTTCGGTAAAGCTCTTTGTCTCCGTAATCGTATCTGAGGTTTTGAATTTCTATCAAGGCCATAATGGTAAGAATATACCACTTTTTAAAGAAAAAGCCTCGCTTAAGCAAGGCCATGTTTCATTTGGTGCGGGAAACCAGAATCGAACTGGCATGGGTTGCCCCATACGCCCCTCAAACGTACGCGTCTACCATTTCCGCCATTCCCGCGGCGAAGGATATTATAGTTATCGAAGGCCATTAGAGCAACACAAAGTTGAGCGCTTATAAGAACCTTAAAATCATCAAAGAAGCCATACCAAAATAGATAAGAAGGGAAACGACATCGACGATCGTGGTCAAGAATGGCTGAGATACGACGGCTGGATCCTTTTTGATGGCTGCGACGGCGAAAGGCAAACAAACTGCGACTATTTTGGAAACGAAAGTGGTCAAGAACAAAGTTAGAGAAACGACGCCAGAAACTTTGAAAGCCTCTTTTGCGAAGTCCCAAGTCCAACATTTTCCATTCCAGATAGTGCCGATTACCTCACCGCTGGCCAAAGAATTGTGAACTATGCCTGTATATTGCTCGATTGTAAACCATATGAAGGCAAATGCTGTGACGCAAAGGGATATCAACAAAGCGGATAAGACCTCTTTTAGCAAAATCTTGCCGAAATCCTTGAGGGTGAATTCCTTCAATGCCAAACCGCGGACCATCAAAGAAATGGTCTGTCCTCCGGCATTTCCTCCGGTATCCATCAAAACCGGGACGAAAGCTGCCAAAATCGGCAAGGCTGCCAATTTGTCTTCGAAAATGGAAAGAATCAACGAAGAGAACGTCCCTAAAACCAACAAAGCCACGATCCAAGGAACGCACTTCCTGGTCATTTTCAATGGGGACGTCTTCATATATGAATCATCCAAAGCCTGAACGCCGCTCATCGCTTCGATATCCTCGGTGGCCTCTTCGGTCAATACGTCGACCGCATCATCGATTGTGACGATGCCGATCAATCGATCGTCTTGGTTCAAGACCGCCAAAGCGTTCAAGTCATACCTTCTGAACATGTTGGCCACTTCCTCTTGGTCGGTGGAAGCGTAACAAGACGGCACGTCTTTGTTCATTATTTCTTTCAGGGCTTGGTCAGATGATGCGAAGATCAAATCGTCCAAGTCGACCGTTCCGACGAATTTGCGCGATTTGTCCAAAACGAATATTGTATAGACCGTCTCGGCGTCACGGCCTCTTTTCCTTATCTCGGCGATGGTGTTTTTGACTGTCTCATCTTGCTTGAATTCCAAGAATTCCGTGGTCATTATGGCGCCAGCCGTCCCATCGGCGTATTTCAATAAGGCGTTGATGTCGGCGCGCATATCTTTGTCTGCCGCTCTTAGGACCCTGGTCGCCAAGTTGGCCGGCATATCTCCGACGGTGTCCGCCAAGTCGTCGGCGTATTGCTCGGCGATAAGCGGGACCAATTCCTTGTCGGTCATGGCTTTGATCAGCTCTTCCTTTTTCTCTTGGAAGAGCTCATCGAAAATCGGAGCGGTTTCCGAAGGGGTGCCTTCTCTGAATAGAAAAATCAATTCGGTGATTTCCAAATCATTCGCGGCTTCGGCGATATCAATGTCCGGAACCGTTTCGAAAATCGTCCGCATGGCTTGTTTGTCACGCGATTTGATGATTCGTTCCAATTCTTCCGTCGTTATGGTTGCGACGTTGTATTCTTCAACGGAATCCTCATCCTTGGTTTCTGGCTCTTTGTTTTCGATTTTCGGTTCCATTTCTTGCATGCCCTCAATATAGACTATTTTTCTTCTTGGGAACAAGAAAAATTTGTTTTTCTTCTTATAGAAGCGAATATAATAATTCCGTCCAGGAGAACTTATTTTATGGAAGAACTTAAATTTATCGTCGAAACCTCCGCCCGCCATATTCACATTTGCCAAGACACTTTGGATTATTTGATGGATGCGCCAAAGGGCAGCGCCAAATTGAACGTCCGCAAGGAATTGTCCCAACCAGGTCAATTCGCCTCTGACGTCAAACTCGATTTGATTGGGCCTGTCAACCCTAAAACCGGCAAGCCACGCATCATCGCTGGAGTTACCATCCTTGGCCCAACCCGTTCCGCCGACCAAGTCGAATTGTCTTTGACCGATGCCCGTTCATTAGGCGTTTCCGCCCCAATCCGCGAATCCGGAGATCTTGCCGGTTCAGCCCCCGTCACTTTGCGAAATCCTAACAATGGTCGCGAAATCGCCATCAAGGAAGGCGTCATCATCGCCAAGCGTCACATTCATATGACTCCGGAAGATGCCGAGAATTTCGGCGTCAAGAACGGAGAAATCGTCAAGGTCTTGGTTTCCGGGACCGGACGCGAGACGGTCTTTGGCGACACGGTCGTCCGCGTTTCCCCGAAGTACGCCCTAGCCATGCACATCGATACCGATGAAGCCAATGGCGCCGCCTGCTCTGGCACGATTTACGGAACCATCGTCAAATAATGGAAAAGACCATTTCTTACACCCCAAGCGGAGTATGCGCACGTCGGATCGACATAGTCGTTGAAGATGATATCGTCAAGAAAGTCACCTTCGTTGGCGGATGCGCCGGGAATACCCAAGGCGTTTCTCGCTTGGCGGAAGGAAGGAACGTCAATGATTTGATCCAATTGCTAAGCGATGTTAAATGTCCGGGATCGAGAGGCAAAGACACCTCTTGCCCAGCCCAATTCGCGAAAGCCTTGAAAGAAACATTGAAATAGGGAACTGCTGTTCCCTTTTTCTTTTGTTTTCTAAAACTATATGTATACTCATTTCGACGATGAGCACGGAAATCGAAGTGAAAACGGATACCGAAGTGCCTGCCGAAAAGAAAGGGGAAGCCAAAGTACCCCCTAAGGCTTTTAGTAGGCATGGAAAGGCCTTGGAAAAGCCTAAGAAAAGCCATTTTTCTATTTTGAGGTTATGCTTGGATGGGATGATGACGGCTTTATTCATCGGCCTTTCGTTTTTGAAAATAAGGATCGGAAATGTCCAAATATCGTTTGCCGCCATTCCGCTTTGTTTTACTCTCCTTACATCTGGTTTGCCTGATGGCTTGGCTGTCGCTTTGCTTGGATCGTTCGTCGAACAGCTCATTTCCCCTTATGGATTAGGTCCGACGACGGTTTTGTGGATGATGCCGCATATGATAAGGGTTTTGGTTTTATGGCTATTCGATTTTGTTTCGAGGAAACATGGAAAGCCTCTTTATGATCGGCACGTTCTTTATTTCGTTGGAATGATCGTTTCGGCGTTGTTTTTAAGCGCCGCCAACACCTTTGTCATGTATTTGGATTCATTGATAGTCGGATATGCGGTGGAGATAGTTTTAATCGAAACGATAATCCGTTTTGCTATCGGAATGGGATCAGCCGTTATCTCCTCCATCGTTTTGCTGCCAATCATCAAAGCTTTGAAAAAACAAGGGGCGTTGAAGAAATTGAAATCATCCTCTTGAATCCTAACGAAAGGAAGGTAAGATACTTAGCGACAAAAGTCAGACGTCAAGAAGCGTTTATAAGAACTGAAAAAAGACGCTAGCAACTCTGCTATAGCAGTAAGTGCTCGTTCCAGCTAGGACCCACACCTAGAACGACGTTTGAAGGGATCTCATTCTAGAGTCTCCCGGCGGTGGGAGGCTTTTTGTTAACTTGGAGGTTTCTAAAATATGGAAAAAAGATTGTTTACCAGCGAATCGGTCTCGGAAGGCCACCCAGACAAGGTCTGCGACCAAATCGCCGACGCTATTTTGGATGAATGCTTGAAAGGCGACAAACATTCTCATGTCGCTTGCGAGGTTTTCGCCACACGTGAATACATCCTTATCTCCGGAGAGATTACCAGCCAAGCCAAAGTCGATTATGAAGGCGTTGCCAGAAGAGTTTTGAAAGATATCGGATATACCAGACCAGAAATCGGCATTGGGGCCGATACTTGCCGAATCGATATCAGAGTGAAGGAACAATCCAATGATATTGCAATCGGCGTCGATCGCGGAGACATTCTATCCCAAAGCGCCGGCGATCAAGGGATAATGTTCGGCTATGCTTGCAACGAAACACCGAATTACATGCCGTTAGCCATTTCCATCGCCAACGATTTGATGAAAGTCGCGACTTCGAAGCGGAAGTCGGGTGAATTCAAACATGCCCGTCCCGACATGAAAGGTCAAGTAACTATCGATTATAGCGGGAAAACCCCAAAAGTAGACACTGCTTTGATGTCTGTTCAGCATGATCCAGATTTCAACGAGGCGGAATTCAAGGACTTCATTCATGATCGAATAATGGTTCCTGTCGTTTCCTCTTATGGATTGAACACGGATTTCAAGACCTATATCAATCCGACTGGAGCTTTCGTGATGGGCGGACCTGATGGCGACACTGGTCTTACGGGCCGCAAACTGATAGTTGATACTTATGGCGGATATTGCCGTCATGGCGGTGGGGCCTTTTCTGGCAAAGACCCATCGAAAGTCGATAGAAGCGCGGCTTATTACGCTCGTTATATCGCTAAGAACCTCGTTGCCGCCGGGGCAGCCGACAAATTGGAAATCCAATTGTCCTATGGAATCGGCATCGCTGAACCGCTATCGATCTCACTTGATACTTTCGGAACGGCCAAAGTGGACGAAAATGTCATTTTGGAAGCGATAAGGGAAAACTTTGATGCCAGGCCAGGCGCCATCATCAAAGCCTTCGATATGTTGGAACCGAGCTATAATTATCGCTCAATCTCCGTTTATGGTAATTTTGGGAGGGATGAATTAGACCTTCCTTGGGAAAAGCTAGATAAGGTCGAAATCTTGAAAAAGAAGTTCGGAAAATAAAAAAAGAGCAAGCCCTATCTTGAAAGACTGGCTTTCGGTAAGCCTTGGTCACACTTTATCTTGATAAAGTAGAGATATTCACGATAATATTACGTTTGTCAGCTTCGCTATTTGTTTTTATGCAAATAAGTTTGGCTGCAGTCGTCTTATTTAGAAAAGATTTGCCCGTTAGAGGAGATCTCTAAATTAAGAAAGAAGGAACAATATGAACCAGATCACCCAAGTATTGACCACCCTATTGCATTATAAGGTCGTGGTCAGAGACACCCTTGAATATGCGTTGGTCAAGGAATCTTACGACATCAATCTCTACAACGAGAAAAAACGCTCCATCCTCGTCGAATTGGATGAAAACACCCCGCTTCGTTCTATTCTTAACAACAGCGGAGACAATGGCAAGCAGTTGGAAAAGACTATTCGCGATTGGTATGACGAAGTCTATGGCAACGATTCAACCATCATCAAAGTCGCCAACGATGGCATCCGCGTCGATCATGCCCAACACCAAGCCATTTTCAAAGGCGTTGTTCCAATCCATGAAAACATCGAAGCCATGATCCAAGGCATTATCAAAGATGCCAAGAGCAAAGGCTTGGATGTCGCCGCTGCCGAAAAAGCCGATTTAGACGAAGAAAAACTTTATCGCGGAGTCTGCTATTTGACCATGGGCAACGAAATGATCAAACTGTTCAACGATTACAACCAAGCCCGCAGAGAAGCCCAAGGCGCCGAAACGCCGGCCAGCCGCTTTATCGGCAATGATTTGGGCACGACCTTCAATTTGGTCATGCAAGTCAAAAACAACAATACCCGCATCACCGACTCCGCTTATATGAAAGTTGCCGATGCTGTGGTGGCATTGATCGAAAACATGACCGGACGCCGCGATCTTCCAGAAGGAAAGAATTTCGGCCAGGTCATGAACGAAACGCAGCAAATCATCGGCGGATATGTCCAAGCCGTCGAGCCTGAATTCAGAGCCACCTATCTCCCATTGATCAACGAATTGGTCGAAATAGCCAAAAACGGTGGCAACAAAATCATCCCAGATCCAACTGGAAACCCAGTGGAATTGAAGCCGGAAGAAACCGCAAGCGAAGAACCAAGCGAAATCGATCCGCGTACCGGCATGCCGAAAGCCTGATTTCGCTTAGAAAGGATAGCCTATGAAAACGAAGGAAACGAATGCTGCCAAGTCATTGAGCAAGCCAGAGATATTTTGGATCGTGTTCGAGTCATTGTTCGGCGTCGCCGGAATCATCCTTATCATTCTCGGATTCATCGCCGACTATTTGAAAGTCGCTTATAGCGATAATTATCTCTTGCAGGCTCAGCAAAAGATCCTTCAAGGATCGAACGGCCTTCTCACCTTCCGTTGGATTGGCTTCATCCTGGTTTTGGCCGGAGCTTTGATTGCCGTTGCTTCGCTTACGATCTTTGCCAAGAAGCGCGATGTGAACAACGAACGTGAAGCCCGCCGTCAAGAAAGGCTTAAGATCATCTCCGAATCTGTTGTCGAGACACCTGTCGTCGATGCGCCTTCCGCTCCAGTAGAATCGACTATTTCGGAAAGCAAAACAGAAACTGAAACGACAAGTGAGCAAAAAAAAGAAAAACTTGCTGAATAGTCAATAAAAAAAGTAGGTAAAAGAGCCGTTGTATCGGCTCTTTTTATTAAAATGTAAATTTTGAATTGCTTAACCATTCAAATAGTGGTTAAATCTCATTTGGAGGTAATTTTATGACTATTTGTTTTGTCGTTGCTTGCCTATTGGCCGTATGCTCGATTTTCGCTGGATTTGGTCCAGCCTACGTTTTGGAAACCGCTCTTGGCAATGGGTCAAGCACTATGTTCGATCATATGTTCGGGACTGACGGAGGAATCCAACGTTCACCGGCGCTGACTTGGCTTTTCTGCTGTGAATTGATCATCATCCTAGCGGTGGTTGCCATCGTTGTTCTTTATTTCGTTCTTAACGATAAGAAACAAAAGAACAATCTCGTCGTTTTGGGATCGTTGGGTCTATCCTTCTTAAGCTTGGCTGGCGGAGTCACCGCTTTTTGCACCATGAATATTTTAGGCATCAATGCCACAAGCACAACCTATGCGTCCGTCAAGATGGGCGCTGGCGCCATCGTTACCGGCATAATGCTATTGCTCGCTTTTTGCGGATTCATCGCCTATGTCGTTCTTGCTTTCCTTAAAAAATCCAAAAAATCTGGAAAATAGATTGATTTGAAATGAAAAAAGAGCCGATCGGCTCTTTTTTCTTTCGATGAGGCGAAGTTTAGAGTTCTGTGTATTTCTTAGCTGTGCCCTTGGCTTTCTCTACTGGGTATTTTTCTTCGTTCTTCTCTATTTTCTTTAGGCAAATTTCATCTGGATCCAATCCATAATGATCGGCCATAAGATAGCAATAGTTCAAAACGTCAGCCAATTCTTCTTTGATTTTTTCGATGTCGGCTTCATTTTTCCATTGGAAAGCTTCCAATAATTCCGCTGCTTCTATGGATATGGATTCCGCTAAATTCTTACCGGTATGGAATTGCTTCCAATCCCTTTCGTCGCGGAACTTAACCAAAGCGCGGATGACTTGTTCGTTTTTGTTCATTTCTAAATTATCCATTCGCAATAGATGTTTTTCTATATTCATTTTCAAAGGATGCTTTTGATTATGCTGAAGTTGATCTTTTCATAGGCTGCCATGTCCAATTTTTGAATAGCGATCAAACGATGGGGAAGTCCTTTTGATTTTTGTTCCTATGAACGTTTTTGGTGATACACTTTCCTTATGATCAAACTAAGCATTAACGTTGTCGCCGGCATCTTCCATGACGGAAATAAAATATTCGCAGCCAAAAGAGCCTACGGTCCATTGAAGGGCTTTTATGAATTCCCTGGTGGGAAGATAGAGCCTAACGAAGATTTGAAAGATGCTTTGAAAAGGGAAATAAAAGAGGAATTGTCAGCGGACATAAATCATTTGATTCCAAGAGAAACCATTTCTCTCGAATATGATGATTTTTTCATCCATTTGCACGTTTTCGATGCCAAAATTGGTGAAAACGCCATTGAATTGAATCCAAAAATACATTCGGCTGGCGGATTCTTTTCGTTTGAAGAGCTGAAGTCCTTGCCTTGGTGTCCAGCAGACAAAGTCTTGATCAAGGAGAATATAATGACTTGTAAATACAAATTCTATAATGCCGAAAACGCGAACATGAAACCGATTGACGAAGAATATTCGATGATCGACGACGTTTATCGATTGTATGATCTTTTATCTGAATGCTGGGGCCCCGAATCGGCTTCAAAGAGGTTGGCAAAGAAATGGAATAAGGAAAACAAGACTCTTGCCCAATGCAGTCCTTCTGCTTATATAGTCCAGGATATTTTCGGCGGAGAGGTCTATGGGATCCCATTGGGAAATGGTTTGACCCATTCTTTCAACAAAATAGACGGAGTCATAATCGATCTGACATCCGAACAATTCCAAGGAGAAAACATCGATTATTCAAAAGGCCAAATTCCACTTCCAAGAGACGAAGTCTTTGAAAATGAGCCAGAGAAAAAGCAAAGATATCTAACGTTGAAGGGCAAACTCGATAAATTGCTTGGCAAATAACGATAGCCCAATTAATGAAAAAGCAATGTTAATTCGACCGGAAGAAAGAAAAGGCTTATTTGGCCGATAATTCAAAGCAGCTCCTTAACTGGCGTTTCGGGTTTCATAAGCGACACCGATGGGAAGAAACATATATCAGGAACAAACGCTTTGCCCTAAAGGACATGCCATGATAGGTGCTAATTAAAGCATTGCTTGCCGTCAATCCGCCTTTATATTTTTAGATAGGCTAAATAATTGAGGGCAAAACGCATTTTGGGTGTGTATCATATGGATAAAGTTATGGCTTTGGTCTGGTTTGGATAAACTCTATGGCTTATCGATTTTGGATTTAAAGCAATGTGGAAAGGGATTAACCCATGAAAAGACTGACGAAAGGGCAAATGTGGATATTTGCCATCGGTCAATTAGGATGGAGTTTGCTTGGCGGTATCATCAACACTTGGCTAGTTACTTTCTATTTGCCGACTCAAGGAGATTTGGATAGCGGAGCGATTAGCTACATTAAGCCGGGGCTCGTTATCGGCGGGATATTGACCTTATTGGGTCTTATAACATTCATTTGCAGGATTTTCGACGCCGTGACAGACCCATTGGTTGCCAGTTGGAGCGATGGGTGTAGATCCAAAAAAGGAAGAAGGATTCCTTTCATGCAATGGAGCGCCGTTCCTTTTGCCGTTTTGACCGTCGTGGTATTCTGTGCGCCTATTAATGCTATCAGTTATATCAATTTCGCTTGGATCTTGGTCTTTTTGATTTTGTTCTATTTTTTCATGACCTGTTATTGCACTCCTTATAACGCTTTGATCAGCGAATTTGGGAAGACACAAGAAGACAGAATGTATATCTCAACGATTATTTCTTTGACTTATTTCTTCGGTTTGCTGCTTGCTTATACCCCATTCGTGTTCGCTAATTTCTTAAGAGAAGCGGTAGGCTTTGCTTGGAGCTATAGGATTTGCTTCATCGTTTTATCGGTCATTGCTTGCGTTTGCATGTTGCTTCCGACGTTCTTGCTTAAGGAAAAGGAATTCGTTGATAATCCACCAGTCAAAACCAATACTTTCAAATCCTTGAAATCGACTTTCAAAAACAAAGATTTCAGGGTTTTCGTTGCCAGCGACATCATGTATTGGATTGGCTTAACCCTTTTCCAAACCGGGCTTCCGTTCTTCGTCAAAGTCCTAATGGGCGACACCGACGGATCGACCACCCTTTATTATATGGGTGCGATGACGGTTTTGAGCGCAGCCTTCTATCCTCTGGTTTCTAAGTTAGTCAAAAAATTCGGCAAGAAAAAACTGACGATTGCCGGATTCGTAGGACTATCGATCGCTTATGTTTTGGCAACAGTCTGCGGATTGAATGGATTCGATGTCCATTTCGGAGAATTCTCATTAATCGGCATCCTAATCGTCGTCATAGCGGCTTTCCCAATGGCCTTGTTGGGTATCATCCCTCAATCGATCGTCGCCGATGTCGCTGAATGCGAAGCCATCAAAACGAAAGAAAACAGAGAAGGCATGTTCTTCGCAGCTAGGACTTTCTCGATGAAACTAGGTCAGTCCCTGGCTACTTTAGCCTTTACTTCATTGGCGATAATCGGCGCCACCCAAGTCGAAGGGAGCAACGATATCGTCGCATCCGGACTTGGCGTCCGTTTGGTTGGCGGGGTTGCCATCGTTTTTTGCTTGCTAGGTGCCTTGATCTTGGCTTTCTATAACGAAAAAGGCGTGAATGCCATCTTATCAAGCAAACTCCAAGTCGAATCTTTGACTCCGATTGACGGAACTAAGATTCCAAGCGAAGAGATGAAGGAAGAAATCAAGAAATAAAAATGCTTACTTTGATTTATAAGGTTGATGGGATAGTCGAAACTTCCTCCGACGAAGAAAACGAAGACTATTCTTTGGACGTGATAATCGAAAAAAACGAAATGATAATCAAAATCCGCCCAAAGAAAGAAATCGAATTGTTGGAAGCTTATTACGATATCCCCCATAGCTATAGCAAAAGCGAATGTCTCTATCTAAATGGGTATCAATCATGGACCGATACGAGAGAATTCGACATCAACGAAGACCTTAATTCATTGGATAGATTCAAATCTTGCAAATACCTTAGAAAATCCTCCCCTCTCCATAAAAAGGTGATGAACATGTTTCATTTCAAAGAATACGGAGACGAGGTTTTCAAAAAATACAAGCTGAGAATCCTTCATGGTTATACCTTTTCGTACATAAGGAACAAGTTAAACGGACAAGCGACGCTTTATGGTTCAAAGAACTGCTTCAATGCTTTTTTGATCATCAATCACGATATCAGACATGATAGGATCCGTCTTGAAAGCGATATAAACGGTAGGGTAATCGACAAAGAATTCATCTTGTTTGATTTTGTTAAATACGAAGGTAACTACCTTGATATAACCAGAGAATATCTCTCTTTATTCAAAAACGAGAAGGACATAAAGCCTTTAAAAGGCTACACGTCTTGGTATAGCCATTATCAAAATATCAACGAAGAAATCATTCTAAAAAATCTCGATTCCATCGATCCATCGAAATACGATCTTTTTCAAATCGATGACGGAAGCGAAACCTTCGTCGGAGATTGGCTTAGCATTGATGAAAATAAATTTCCGAATGGGATGGAACCGATTGTAGATAAAATACACCAAAAAGGATTGAAAGCCGGGATTTGGCTTGCTCCCTTGGTGGCGGAAAAGGATTCGAGATTATTCAAGGAACATCCTGAATATATCTATAAAGAAAACGGAAAAGAAGTCTATGCCGGTTGCAATTGGAGCGGAGACTGCCCTTTGGATATAAATAATCCAGACGTCATCGAATATATCAAAAAATGCCTTAGGCATTATAAAGGTTTAGGTTTCGACTTCTTCAAATTGGATTTTCTGTATGCCGCATGTTTGGCGAAAAGCAAATCCAAAACCCGAGCCGAACAGATGCGTTCCATGATGGAACTTATTAGAAGCGAGTTAGGGGAAGATTCGCTTATCCTTGGCTGCGGAGTCCCGCTTTCAAGCTGTTTCGGACTTGTCGATTATATGAGAATTGGACCAGACGTTTCCCTCAAATTCGATGATAAGTTCTATATGAAACTTTTCCATCGTGAGAGGATTTCGACCAAGATCACCCTGGTGAATACGATATATAGGAACTATTTCGATAAAATTTGCTTTCTAAACGATCCTGATGTTTATCTTTTAAGGGATGACAACATCGAATTGAACGAAAAGCAAAAAGAATCATTGATCATTTTGAATCATTTATGCGGGTCTCTTTTCATGACCAGCGATGACGTTTCCAAATATGACGAAAACAAGAAAAAGAAACTTCAAGAAGCCCAAAAATACGTCGGTTCCAAGATAATCGATATAAGAAGAGACAAATCTACCATTGATATCGATTTTCTCAATGGCGATAAGGAATACACTTTAAGATATAAATCCAAAAAAGGAGAGATAGCATGGATAAGACCTCTTTGATCTTCGGAAACAAGATGAACGAAAAAACGATCAAAAGCGCCACGAATTCCAAAAAGAAATTCATCAAGGAATTCGGAGACGATTCTGCTTTCGATTACAAAATCGGTTTCAAAGAAAACGAAACACTAAGCCATTTGGGGGTCAAAGAGATCGTCTTATCCGACGAAAACGAGAAATTCGACGAGAATGCTTTGATTGTTGGAAACATCAGGATGGGCTTTGGCCATTATAGGATCTCTATCGCTTTGGCAAGTTGTGCCAAGGCGATGGGATACAATCCATATTGGCTGGATCTAGCCTCCTTTGACGCAACCGGATCCAAGATGATCAGAAAACAAAACGATATGTATTCTTTGGCTAGCAAAATCTCTCAAAAGTCGAAAATTTTCAACTATTTGGTTTGGGAACCGCTTAATTCTGAAGGATTCAAGAAAATCGAATACAATGCCAAGGACCAAAAAAATTCTGAGTTGTTGGTTCCGATATTCAAAAATATCCCCAAAGACATTCCTTATGTCGCCACCCATGTTTGGCCGGCACAAGGAGCGGTTCATGCCAACATGACGAACGTGGTCAATGCCATACCAGACAACTGGCCCATGGCCCTTCATTTATCCGAAGGAGCCATTCATACCGTCCAAACCCCATTTGCTTATTATGGGTATAAGACCTTGGATGGCTTTTCCAAAAAAGAGCTTAAGGGTATGAAAGAATCCGACATCAAGGAAGTCGGCTGCTACGTCGATCATGAATTTTTGATCAACCTTAAAAACGATAATGATAGGAGACTTAAAAGGATCGAAGATAACGAGCCTTTAAGAATCCTTCTTACTGTTGGCGGAGCCGGCGCGGGAACCGATTTGTTCATTTCGATCGTCAAATTCCTCTTGCCTTATGTCAAAGAGAAAAAAGTCTGTTTGCTAATCAATTTCGGAGATCATAAGAAAGTCTATGAGATCATGAAAAAGAAGGTCCCGTCATTTGCTAGCCAAAATTATTTCGACAGATACGATGAATTACTTGAATTCGTTGACGATATAAGAGATTCCCGATCGGAAGGGATATATTCATTCTGCAACAAAGATATCTTCGAAGCCGTATATTCAACCAATGTTTTGATGAGGGTATCCGATTTGCTTATCACCAAGCCAAGCGAACTTGCCTTTTATCCAATCCCGAAATTATTCATGCGTCATATCGGCGGCCATGAGGTTTATGGAGGAAGGTTCGGCCATGAAATGGGTGATGCTTTCAAAGAATGCGAAGATGCGAAATCGATGCAAAAATCATTGAAAAAGATAATCGATGATAAAGATTTGCTTCGATTTATGATTCATAGGATCAATAAATTAAAAGAAAACGGTCATTATGATGGGGGCTATAGAATCTGTCAGATCCTTAGGGAAAACGCTGAAAAACAATGAATATGATAAAGCGGAACTTGTAGCTCCGCCTTATCGTTATTTATCTATCTTTTGGGTTTCTTCTTTTTTCTTTGGTTCGAGTTGTATTTCGCCAGCTTTAACGAGAGCCACTTTCGTTATGACCGGACCGATCAGCTCATAAACCAAGGTCGAAGTGAGAATAACCGCCAAAATCATCGCTCCGGCTTGTTGGACTTCGACAAGCGAAGAAGAGCCGAAAACCCTTGAAGCGGTGGTGGACAAGCCTATGGCCACGCCGGCTTGGGGAATAAGGGTAAAGCCCAAATATTTCCTAACCGTTGGTTCGGCTTTGGTAATGCAAGCTCCGCTAAAGGCACCGAGCCATTTGCCTAATGCCCTAAATACCGCATAGAAAATCGCGGCGATGATAATATAAAGAGCGAGTTTGTTGGCAAAAATCGTCAAATCAAGTTCCGCCCCGCTTAAAACGAAAAACAGCATAAACACCGGCGGGGTAAATTGATCGATTCTATCAAAAGTTGACAAAGCATCGTTCCTGGCGTTGATGAAAACCGCTCCGACCATCATGCACATAAGCAACGAAGACAATTCGATTCCCTCTCCGAAAAGCTTTATTGTGCCAAACATTTTATACAAGCCAAGGCATAGCAAGATGGAACAAATAGAGATGATCAATCTATTGGCCCTTGATTTGAAGAATTTGCAAGTGAAAGAAACGATAAAGCCAAGGATCGTGCCGATTGCCAAAGAAAAAACAATCTCCAAAATCGGTTTGACTAAGGAAGTCAAGACATTGAAGGAAGATGCCCCAACCACGGTTTTGGCAATCGAAAACAAAATGGCAAACAAAATCAAAGCCGCCGCATCATCCAATGCCACGACCGGAAGCAAAGTGTTGACGAGAGGCCCTTTGGCCTTGTATTGCTTAACCACCATCAAGGTGGCGGCAGGGGCGGTGGCGGCCGCTATGGCACCTAAGGTGATCACCAACTCCCAACCGATGTAGGATGGCCAAATAAAATGAGCGATAGTCAATCCAATCAAAACGAGCAAAGAGCCGCCCAAAGCTTCGAAAATGGTAATGATGATCACTCTTTTTCCAACCATTTTCAAAGCTGACAATTTGAAAGATGAGCCGATCGTAAAGGCGATGAAGCCCAAAGCGATATCCGATATCCAAGATAGGGAATTGACGAAGGAGAGAATCTCGTTATTGGATGGATCGTTGGTGAAATTGCCTCCATTGAAAGCCAGACCTAAGACGTAAGGCCCAACCAAAATGCCGGTTATAAGATACCCGGTAACGTTAGGCAGCTTGATTTTCTTCATCAAACGCGAAGAAAGCAAAGCGACAGCGATGGCTATCGCCAAATAAAGGAATTTGTTCATATTTAAATGGAACCTTCGAAATCAGGGACCGGGCGTGAATACATGCCGCCTTTCATATCCTTGAAATTGCTCGTTTCCTTCCTGATTATGTCTTTGATTTCGTTTAGTCTTTCTTCTTCGATGACAAAAATGGCAAAGGTCGTCTCTTCCATCTTGGCCAATTCCAAATGGGCGAGATTGAGGAAATGCCTTTCGTCGCTTTCTTCCCCACGCATCGCATGTTTTAACGAAGTGGTGGCGAAGACGACTCCGTTGAATCCATGTTCGCGGAGGGTTGAGAACATATGGGCCATATGGTCGGTGTTCTCGAAATATAAATCCAATACGTGTTTCGTAAATGGTTCTCCTTCGCTTTTGAAAAGCGTTCTAATCATAGTTTCTTCTTTTCTCTTTGCAAGAGCAACGAAAGAAAAAGGACGATGTCATCTATTCCAGACGTTTCTTTTCGCATTTGCCTCACCATAATAAAGCTCATAAGTGCTAGAATTCCTTATCTATTTAGGGGGTTATGCTTATGTCTAGAGCCGATGAGATTTTCATTTCGAACATGAAAGACATCTTAGAGAACGGATATTCAGATGAGCATCTTAATGTCCGTCCTCATTGGGAGGATGGAACGCCTGCCCATACGATAAAGAAATTTTGTATAATCAACGCCTACGACCTCCAAGAAGAGCTTCCTATCCTTACCATCAGAAGGACTGCTTTTAAGAATTGCATTGATGAGATCCTTTGGATCTGGCAAAAGAAATCAAATAGGATATCCGATCTCCATTCCCATATTTGGGACGCTTGGGCGGGAAAAGATGGAACCATCGGCAAAGCTTATGGATACCAATTGGGGATCAAACATATCTATCCGGAAGGCGAAATGGATCAAGTCGATAGGATCTTATGGTCTTTGAAAAACGACCCAGCCTCAAGAAGGATGATAACCAATATCTACAATTTCCAAGACCTCCACGAAATGGGTCTTTATCCGTGTGCTTATTCGATGACTTTCAATGTGACGGGAGACACCCTTAATGGCATCTTGAACCAAAGAAGCAACGACATGCTTACCGCGAACAACTGGAACGTTCTCCAATATTCGATTTTGCTTATGATGTTCGCCCAAGTATCGGGACTAAAGCCGGGAAAATTGGTCCATGTAATCGCCGATGCCCATATTTATGATAGACATATCCCAATCGTCAAAGAAATAATGGCCAAACCCCAACATAAAGCTCCTAAGCTCATAATGGACAAATCCATAACCAATTTCTATGATTTCACGGTTGATAGTTTCAAACTCGAAGATTATGAATTCGAGAAATTAGATAAGAAAATCGAAGTAGCCATATGATCATTTCTATCGTAAACGTAGACAAAAATTTAGGAATAGGAAAGGACAACGACCTTCTTTTCCGTTTGCCTAGCGATATGAAATTCTTTAAAGAATCAACCATGAATCATGTGGTGGCGATGGGCAAAAACACATTGAATTCGCTTCCGAATGGAAAACCGTTGAAAGGAAGGATCAATATCGTTCTTTCCCATAACCCAAGCGAAGGCGTTGTAAACGCTTCTTCCTTAGAGGAATTTGTTTCCATCATAAAAGAATATTCAAAAAAAGACGTCGTCTTTATCATCGGCGGAGCCTCCATTTATAAAGACACAATCGATATTGTCGACGAGGTATGGATGACCAAAGTCGATGAAGATGGAAAAGCAGCTGCTTTCTTTCCGAATATCGATGGCAAATTCGTTTGCTATGAACAAAGCGAGCCCGTAAATGAGAATGGGCTGACGTTTATATTTACGAAGTGGAATAGGATTTAAGACTTTCTCGGAATAATAAAAAGTGATATATAAGTGTTATATCAGTCTATGACTTAAGAGGGACTTGCATATGATTGTGTATAACGCTACGAAAGCACGCTTCAATGAAGACGTTTTGTTTAATCGCATCTCGGACGAAATCCTTCTGAAATTAAGAGAAGCCGACATCAGCGGAGGTGGGGATGCCGAATACCGTTCTTGGCAGAATTCCCTTAACTACATGAGAAACGTTTTGGATGACAAGGATATCCCTGATGATTCGAACGTCGCGATCGAATACCAAATACCAAAAACTTCGAAAAGGGTGGATTTCATCATTTCCGGGGCCGACGAGAACGATAAGGACAATGTCATAGTCATCGAATTGAAGCAATGGGAAAAGGCCGAAAAGATCGATGATGCGATGCTTCATAGCGTCAAAACTTTTACCGGTGGAGCCAATAGGATGGTGAATCATCCATCATATCAAGCCTATTCCTATTCTATATTCATCAAAAATTCCTCCGAGAAAGTCCAAGACGATGGCATCAGTATCATTCCATGCGCTTATCTTCATAATTATGAAGAAAAGTATGTGGATCAATT
Source organism: uncultured Eubacteriales bacterium (assembly GCA_963652335.1). Lineage (GTDB taxonomy): Bacteria > Bacillota_I > Bacilli_A > RFN20 > CAG-826 > UBA4951. The sequence continues at coordinate 96,496 of CAVJSS010000001.1, forward strand.
GAATGATCCTATTTTCAAGACGTGGTATGATGAGGCTCCGTTTTTCATAAAGACCCAAATGATGGATCTAAGATCCTTCATAAAAAGATTCATAAAAAAGAAATCCAAAGATGGCGATCTTTTATACAAAATCGATAACGGCCGGATAAAGCCATCGAAAGCTTTGCAAGATTGCTTGATATCGATGATGGAAGGCAATAAGGAATTCATGCTTATCGATGAACAGGCGGTGGCTTATGACATATGCGTCAAAGCCATGAACCAATGCCTTAAGGATCATAAAAAGAAGACGATAATCATCCAAGGCGGCCCTGGAACGGGGAAATCTGTCCTCGCAGTCAATTTGCTGAAAGAATTTCTCTCTAAGGGAACCAATTCCGCATACGTTACGAAAAACAGCGCCCCTAGGGAAGCTTATCTTAAGCTTTTGTCCAAATCCGATTTGAAAAAAGAAGCGAACATAAAGCAGCTCTTTCGCTCACCTTCCAGACTATGCTACAGCCATTCCGATTCCTATGATTGTTTGATTGTCGATGAAGCCCATAGATTGGTTAGACAGATGTATGGGGATTTCGATGGCAAAAACCAAGTCATGGAATGCATAAACGCTTCTCGCTTAACGATTTTCTTGATCGATGAAGATCAGAAAATAACGACGAAAGACATCGGAACGATCGATGAAATCAAGAGGTGGGCCAAAGAATTGGATAGCAGGGTCATAATGTCGGAAGAAACGAAACTCTTTTCCCAATTCAGATGCAATGGCAGCGATCTTTACATCCAATTTCTGAACAACGTCTTAGAAATTGGGGAACTCGTCGATTTGAATCTCGATGAACTGAATTTCGACATTCGTTTATATGGTGACCCAAACAAAATGAGGGATGATTTAAGAGAGATAAACAAGATCGGCAACAAAGCCAGGATGGTAGCGGGATATTGCTATGACTGGGATGTCAAAAAACATCGCGGAGATTATGACATCTATCTCAAAAACGGATTCAAAGCCAAGTGGAATCTACAAAACGATAAAATTTGGGCGATCAACCCCAATTCTTTCGAAGAAGTCGGCTGTATCCATACCGCCCAAGGGCTTGAATTCGATTATGTCGGCGTCTTGATCGGCAAGGATCTAAGATATGATGAGAAAAATAACAAAATCATCGTCGATCCGAGCAAGATATCCAAAGACGACAAGTCGTCTGGGATAAGGTCAGCTAGTATCGTTTTAGCTGCCAAGCTCATAAAGAACACCTATAAAACGTTATTGACCAGAGGGCAAAAAGGCTGCTTTATTTATTGCGAAGATGAAGCATTGCTTAGGCATTTTGCCAAAATATTGAAGAAAAAAATTATTGAATGACAATATTTGTCTGAGCGTTGGCAATTCGAATTTCTAAATGTCTAATAAAAAAACGCAACATTTTGGATGCTGCGTTCATTCACTGACTGGCGGAGGAATAGGGATTTGAACCCTAGCTCCCCTTTCGAAGACTACGAGCTTTCCAAGCCCGCCCCTTCAGCCACTTGGGTATTCCTCCGTGAGCGCTAGTTATTATATGTGTCTTATTTTGGTTTTTCAATTATCAAAGTAATATACTTTAAGCATGATAATACTCAAGGTCTCAAATAAGGAAGAAGGACAAAAGATCGAGAAGTTCATAAAGAAATCCCTTCCTGAGGCCCCTCTTGGTTTCATTTATAAGACTTTCAGGAAAAAAGACATAAAGATCAATGGCCATTGGGCGTCTCCTGACGCTTTGATCCATGAAGGAGACGAAATCAAAATATTCGTTTCGGATTCTCAATTGAAGGATTTTTCCAAAGCAAGGCCAGCGGTCAAAAGAGAGTTGCCGTATGAGATAATTTATGAAGACGAGAACGTCTTTTTGATCAATAAGCCAAGCGGCATTCTGGTCTATGGAGACAAATCCGAAGCCAGGAATACCTTGACCCAAGCCGTTTTGGATTATTTGTATTTGAAAGGTGAATTCGATCCTAACAGAACCTCTTTCATTCCTTCTCCTGCCCATAGATTGGATAGGAACACTTCCGGGTTGACGATATTCGGGAAAAATGATGCCTCATTGAAAGAGCTGGAACGTTTGTTCAAGGAAAGAAGCCAATTGGATAAACGATATTACGCGTTGGTGGTCGGAGACGTTAAAGAGAGAGGGATTGTCAACGCTCCATTGAAAAAAGATTCGAAAACCGGAATCGTATCCGTCACTCCTCTTTCAAAAGGCGGCAAGGAAGCCAAAACGCTTTATAAACCAATAAAAAATTATGGTGGCTACACTCTTTTGGAATGCGAACTGATAACCGGTAGGACGCATCAAATAAGAGTCCATTTAGCCTCTATCAAGCATCCGATCGTCGGCGATCCCAAATATGGCGATTTCGAAGCAAACAAGATATTCAAAGAAAGATATGACTTAAAGGACCAATTCCTCCACGCCTATAGCCTTTCGTTTGGCTTGGTCGACAAACCGTTAGACTATCTATCCAAAAAGAGATTCGTGGCCGACTTGCCTTATGATAAACGGCTGATATTGGAATTGTTGGATTAATAAAGGGAACATAGATATGAACGAGAACGTTATAAAAAACATCAAACGATGGCTAAGCTCGCCAGTCGTGTCCGAGACAGACAAAGAAACGATCGGAAAGATGAGTGATGAAGAAAAAGATTCAGCTTTTTTCGAAAGCATCGAATTTGGGACGGGAGGTATGCGCGGGATATTAGGGCCAGGAACCAACTGCATGAATGTTTTCACGGTTGGCAAAGTCGTTATCGCTTTCGGCCAATGCTTGTTGGAAAAATACGAAGACGCGAAAGAAAGAGGAGTGGCCATTTCCCATGACAATAGGCATATGTCTAGGGAATTTGCCATTTTGTCTGCGAATATCCTTAATGAGCAAGGAATAAAAGCCTATCTATTCGATTCCCTCCGCCCAACGCCGGAATTATCATTCGCGGTAAGAAAAAGCAAAGCGGTGGGAGGGCTTATGATCACCGCTTCCCATAACCCAAAAGAATATAACGGACTTAAGGTCTATGACCCAAAAGGCTGCCAATTGACGCCAGAGGCCATAAAGCCATTATTGAAAAAGATAAACGAACTACCTGATGAATTGTCTTGCCAAATCGAACCAAAAGCCGAAGAAAGAGCCGAAACGATAATCTTTGGCAAAGACATCGACGATGAATACGTTTCGAAAATCAAAGAAATCCAGATAAATCCTTCGCTGGACAAAAAGGGATTCAAAATCGTATATACCCCTAACCATGGAACCTCTTATATGAATGCGATGAGGGTTTTTTCTGAACTCGGATATGACGTTACTCCAGTTTTGTCCCAATGCAGCCCAGACCCTGATTTCACCAATGTCATTTCTCCTAATCCAGAAGAAGATAGCGCCTATATAGAGCCAATAAGATTAGCCAAAGAAATCAATGCCCAGTTGGTGGTGATGACTGATCCAGATGGTGATAGATGCGGATTAGCCTATTTTGATAAAGGAGGGGATTACAAGAGGCTAAGCGGAAATGAATCCGCGGCTATTTTATTGGATTACATCCTTTCGGAAAGAAAAAGACAAGGAACGCTTTCATCCAACGGAATCGTTTATGACACGATCGTTTCTTCGGATCTATCTAGGAAGGTTGCCCATTCTTATGGAATCAAAGTCGAAACCTTATTGACCGGATTCAAATACATCGGAGATAGGATCGGATATTACGAAGAACTTAAAGATGGTCCGACGTTCGAATTCGGCTACGAAGAATCTTATGGATGCCTTATTTCTCCTTTTGTCCGCGACAAAGATGGAATCCAAGCCATCCTTTTATATTCCGAACTCGCTTTATATTATTCAAAAAAAGGCTTGACGTTGGGCGATGCTTATGAATTCCTTGAAAAGAAATATGGCTATCATAAAGCTGTGACCAAATCGTTGTTCTTTTCCGGGAGCGAAGGAAAAAACGAAATGATCGGCATCATGGATAAACTGCGCTCCTCATCCCTTTCAAAAATTGACGATATCAAAATAACGAAGGCTTATGATTGCGAACGCTCTGTTGTCAAAAACTTTGACGGAACGATAGAAAAGCTAGACCTTCCAAAATCCAACGTCCTCAAATTCGTTTTGGAAGATGGCTCATGGATCGCAATCAGACCGTCTGGGACGGAACCGAAAATCAAATTCTATGTCGAGGCCATTTCAAAAAGAAATGAAAATATTGATAATAAAGTCGACAACCTATTCGAAAATCTATTACAATTTTTAGGCATCTGATTTGAGCCAAGGAGGATTGAGGATGAATAAAGGAATGAAAATTACTTCGTTGGTTCTTAATGCTTTGATTTTCCTTTGCATTTTGATTGGTACCGTCTTTGTTGTCATCATCGACAAACAAGATTCGATCAATTCATCTCAATTTGCCCAGATTCAGACGGCTTGGCCTTTGGGCATAGCCGGTTTGATCATGGCTGTCACTGACGCTTTTTCGCTTAAGAAAAAAGACCATAAGTTGGCAGGCTTTCCAATCTGGGTCAAATTCATAACCACCTCAGCCATAACGTTCTTGATAATCTATTTGATCGTCAATGCGACCTTGATCAACAAGGAAGCTGATTTGGGATATCCGTCTTTGAAAGCTTTGGTTATGTCAGTTTATGGCTTAACCATCATCGTGATCCCCTTCCTTTTGTCTGTCGTCTCCTTTGTCTTCATTGAAAAAGGCAGGGCTTTAAGTTATAAGCTATTTTGGACTGCCGTCTTGATTCCGGTTCTCTATGGAGCTTTGATAATCACTCTTGATGCTTTGAATATATTGGATACGCCAGTCGAATTCCTTCAGGCTTCGACTTGGAAAGACGCTTGGGTTCACAACCTCTTATATATTGGCGTCATTTTGGTCGTGCTGATGGCTATTGGAATTCTTCTTTTATCCTTCCATAACATTGGCATCAAAGGCAAAATCGCTGCTTTGGACGAGGATATCGATGAAACACCGAATAAAAACAAAGACGGCAGTCCAATCGAAATGGCGGAAGAAAAGGTATCCGCTTCCAAAATAATTCACATAAATCCAGTGGATAAATCATGGCAATTGGTTTGTTCCGACACCGGATTGATCCAAATCTATTCATCCCAAGCAGACGCCATAAAGGCCGCATGCAAATTGGCAGCGGACGACAATTATTCGATCCGTGTCCATCTTGGGAAAGGCAAGTAGATTATTTCTTAAGCAGCAATTCTTCTAAAATCAAAACGGCTCCGTCTTCGGCAAGGGACTTATCGGTTGCCTTGAAGGAAGATAGGAGCTTTTTCGATTTCGAACCTTTTATGGCATAGGCGGTCTTAGCCGTTTCCAACATGGTGAAATCGTTGTCGGAATCACCTATCGCGATCGTGTTTTCCTTTGAAATCCCTAAAGCATTCTGGATTAATTTTACCCCGAATCCTTTGTCGATCCCTATCCTATAAAGCTCCGAATATGGGGAATTCGTCCAACGCCTAAATCCATATTCTGGATAAGCTGAAATCGCTTCTTCGATATATTTTTCGTTTTCCTTGCTCGATTCGAAAAGGACGGTCAGCAAATCTTCTTTGAATGTTAACGAAGGTCCTGCTATCTCTTCCATTCCTTTATAAGGAAAGAACATATCTAGATAATCATCGTGTATCAAAGAATAAATCGCCGTTTCCGATTCAGCCATAAAAGAAGCTACCTTGTCTTTCACTTCGTCATATATCTTTTGAACATCTTCTTTCTTGAAACAATATCCCGGCTTTTTGCCTAAAGTCAAAGGGCGATGGCTCCATAAACCGTTGTAGGCGATTATCGGCGAATGACAGCCAATCGACTCATAATATGGCAAAATTGCCCTTATTGGCCTGCCTGAGGCAAAAACAACTTCGTGTCCTTCTTTGACTAACTTCGAAAGAACCTCTTTGGCTTTTAGGCTTAAAGGTTCGTTGTCTTTGATCAGCGTTCCATCTATATCCAATACGATGAGCTTTTTTTCCATTTGTTTGATTATACTAATCATCGATAGTTTTTGCCATTGATGATAAGATATCAACATGGTCAAGATCTATTATTCGCCAAGTTGCTCAAGCTGCAGAAAAGTCATTCAATGGTTCAAGGATCAAAATATCCCTTTCGAATCAAAGGATATTTTTTCTGGCAAATTGACAAAAGACGACATAATCCAAATTCTTTATAAGTCCGAAAATGGGACTTCCGACATAATTTCAACCAGAAGCAAGGTGCTAAGCGAAAAGAAAATAGATATCGATTCGATGAAAATATCGGAGCTTATTGATTTCGTTTTGAAAAACCCATCGATATTAAAAAGGCCAATCATCGTCGATGATAGAAGGGTCGTTGTCGGATACAATTCCGAAGAAATAACCGTTTTCTTGCCGAGACTGAAAAAATTGGCGGCAGGATATTGCTCGAAAGCCGAATGCCCGGTTTATGAAAGCTGCGAATCGAAAAGCGAGCCAGAACTTATCTGACCCGCTTGTTTTTATTTTCTGCTATCGAGAGCTCGAATGGCCTTCGGTCGGCGATTCAATTCGAATCTTATGCCTTCCGATTCCAACAATTCTCTAAGCAATCTTTCGGCATCTGACTCGTTGTTGTATTCCAATTCTATTTCGTAATCCAAAATGTCGTTGTATTCGTTTTCATCCAAAGAAAGTTTTCCTCCTTCATAAGGAATATCGATTCGCTTGGTTGACAAACTAGCCAATACTTTTAGTTTTTTTACATCAATGTCCATCATGGTCAAGAAACGCTTTAAATCATTATCAGGGAATATTCCTTTACTGATGAAATCATCGAATTGATTTTTGGTCAAACGAGCGGTTTTCTCCAATAAGCCTTGGGAAAGCGGGGCTTTCAAGGTCATGTCGTAATGATCGTTCCTCTCTCTGATGCGGAGACCCAAACCTTCTTTTCTAAGGAGAAAATCATTGGTATCTATATAGTGGTTTGTTTGGCAAAAAGATGCATATTGGCTGAATTTGTTTGCCAAACGTTCGTATTCTTCTTTTTTGACTAAGGCTTTTGCTTCGATTTCGATTGCGTTGCTCATATTTGTTCCTCAACTATGTTATTATAACAATGTTATGAGAACGTTGATTATTCTTGAAAGCACTTCCTTGCCTACCTATGCGTGGGTTTTGATTGCCGTTTTTGCCTTTCTTATCGTTTTGGGCACTATCTTGTTTTTGGTTTTTTCCAGAAGGAAAGCCAATTCGAAAACGGTTGTTGACGAATCTAGATGTGCGGAGGCCTTAGGCGGAAAGGACAATGTCGTTTCCAAGGAGCTTCGCGGTTCGAGGATCATCATTTCCTGCAAAGACTTTTCCAAAGTCGATCATGAAGCATTGAAAAAAGCCGGCGTCACTGGTTTTATTCAAGCATCTGATAAGTTGACTTTGGTCATCAAAGACGGTGCTGATGAATTATATGATTCCCTTTTCGGCGAATAATTTCTCTAATTTCTCTTTAGGAAGGCCCATCACGTTATAGTAGCTGCCTTCTATCTTTTTTATCAATCCGCACCCATCTTGGATCCCATAGGCCCCAGCTTTGTCGAAAGGCTTGAAACGTTCAATATAAGAAAGGATCCGTTCGTCGCTTAAGTCGTTGAAAAAGACTTCGGTTATGTCTTCACTTACTATCAATTCGTTTTTGTCATAGAATGCGAAACCCGTTATGACTTCTTCTTTTTTGCCGGACTGGAGTTTCAGCATCTCTATCGCTTCTTCTTTGTTTTTTGGCTTTCCTAATGGCTTATTGTCTACCAAGACAACCGTATCGGCTGCCAAAACGTAATCATTCGGGTGGCGTTTGATTATCTCGCTAGCCTTAAGTTTAGCCTCTTCTTTAGCCAATTCCCTAGGGGTAATAAAAGATAGCAAAGACGATTCGTTGACATTGGGAATGATTATTTCGAAAGAAGCAATGAGTTCTTTCAATATTCGCTCTCTTCTAGGCGATTTGGAAGCTAAGATGAACATCAACGACGACCTGCCGTATTCATGACGATAGCCAAAACCATCGGGCTGCGTTCGGTTTTCCTTGCGATGTATTTGCTTACTTCGTTGCGGATATGAATCTTCAGTTCGGACAAAGACATTCTGCTGGCCAATCCATATTTCAAAGCCTCTTCCGCTTCGATTTGGATGTGTCTGCTGACGTGATCCGTGCCCTGCGTAGCGAAGCCTCTAGCATAGATTATCGGCGGGACAATGATCGAATTCCTTCTTGAATCTATCGCACAGACCACGTTGACGACACCATCATGGGTAAGGGTTTCCCTGCTTCTGATAATCGTTGAGGAAATTCCGTCTAGATCCCTTCCATCGATATAAATATCATCGGCTGGAATGTGACCTCCTCTAGTTACTTTATGATTGTTCAAAGTCAGCACGTCCCCATTTTCGCAAACGAAGATATTGTTTTTCGGGATACCCACGGTTTCGGCTAAAGCGGCATGCAATTTCAACATGCGATATTCGCCATGGGCTGGCATGAAATATTTGGGATGGACCAATTTAAGCATCAATCTCAGCTCTTGGCGGGATGGGTGGCCGGAAGAATGAAGGGAGAAAGATAAGCCGTTTTGTTTGACATCCGCCCCTTGCTTGACTAAGGCGTTGGTCAATTTGTCGACCATCGCCCCATTGCCGGGGATTGGGTTTGAAGAAAAGACGATCGTGTCGCCAGGAAGGATACGGATGGTTTTGTGCGTTCCATTGGCAATGCGTGACAAAGCTGCCATCTCTTCGCCTTGGGAACCAGTGCAAAGAATGCAAATATCTTTGGCTTTATGGTTCTTGACCATTTCATCCGAGATGAGATTGTCATCCGGGATCTTTATATATCCGTAGTCTCTCGCAATGCCAACGACATTGATCATGCTGCGCCCTAAGATGCAGATCTTCCTTTTGTGTTCTACTGCCGATTCGACCACCTGTTGGATACGATTGATGTTGCTGGAGAATGTGGAAACGATGATTCTCCCCGGGGCCTTGTCGAAAATATTGTCGACGTCTTTCCTGACGGCCGTTTCGGATGGGGTATAGCCTTCGATTTCGGCGTTGGTGGAATCGCTTAGCAAAAGATCGACGCCTTTATAGCCTAAGCCGGCTATTTTAGTCAGCTCGATATCCGGACCAACTGGCGTAAGGTCGATCTTATAGTCACCGGTGTCCATTATACGTCCGGCTTTGGAATCGATGACCACGCCGAAAGCATCGGGGATGGAATGGGTGACTCTAATGAAAGATACAGTGAAATCTTCACCGATGTTGATGACGCTGCTTTCGTCGATCTCGACAATTTTTACGGTTTCTTTGATTCTCGCGTCATCCAATTTATGCCTAATCAAAGCAGCTGCCAATCTTGGCGCGTAGATAACCGGTATGTATAAGCTTCTGACCAAAAACGGTATGGCGCCGATGTGGTCTTCGTGTCCGTGGGTTATGAAAAGGGCTTTGACTTTTGAACGGTTGTTTTTCAAATATGTGTAATCTGGGATGACATAATCGACCCCAGGCAAATTGGCTTCAGGAAAACGAACGCCGGCATCGACGATAATCAATGAACGCTCAGTTTCGAAACAATATGTGTTTTTGCCGACCTCGCCTAAGCCGCCAAGTGCAAAGATGTTGGTCGGCGAGACAAATCCCGCCATAAATAACCTCCGTAAGACAAAAAAGAGCCCTATTTCTTCGACTGATGAAATCAATATAGCACAAAAAACGATTGGTGTAACGTTTTTCCTTATATTCGTTAAATTTCTATCGCATTCTCAGGATGGGCGTAAGGATCTTTTTCGTTGATATGATCGTAAAAGAGGATGCCCTTAAGGTGATCGATTTCGTGTTGCATGACGATGGCTTCGAACCCAAAGGCCTTTTTATGGACTTTTTCCAACGTCCTGCCATCGATATAATCGACTTCGATTCGATAATCTCTGACTACGTATCCCGGATGTTCTTTGTCGACCGATAAGCAGCCCTCACCGCCTTGGAGGTAACATTTTCTAACAGATGATACGACAATCTTTGGATTGATCATCAAGTGCTCTATGAGTTCATCTCCGTCTTGATAAGAAACCACGCACATTTGCTTATTGATACCGATTTGAGGGGCGGCGATGCCAACGCCCTCTCTTATTTTCGGATTGGCTTTTCTGAATTCTTCGTCTTGGGTCAGTTTAAGATATTCGTCCATTTTCAAAATCGTATCTTGATCTTCTTTTTGGATTGGAACCTCAACTGGCTTTGAAGGTGAATGCAATGATTTGGCGTTGTCTTTGACTATTCTTAACATAACGAACGTATTATAGCATATTCCTTCCGATTATCTTAAAATCCAATATATGACATTAATCGAAGAAAATGCGATAAGAAGTTTGGCTAAAGCTTTGAAGGAAGATTCGCGCAACTTAGACATGAAAGAGAAAGAAAAAAAGATGATGGAATCAGAAGAAGTCCTTCATCTTTCAAAGCGATTGGAATCCTTGGCGGAAGATTATTCGAGAGCGGTTTCCATCAATGACAAAGAAAAAATCGAAAGATGCAAGAAAGCTTTATTTGAAGCAAAGCTGAATCTTGACGTCCACCCTTTGGTCAAAGAATACAACGAAGCTTATATCAAAGTGCGAGACCTATATATGATGGTTGATGATATTATTTTCGGCCCATATAGATCCAAAGTCATAAGCAGGGCAAAAAAAGATGATTAAGGTAATTTCCGGAAAATACCGCAGCAGGAATCTAATCGTTCCTGATTGTTTACTCGTTCCATCTAAATCGATCGTGAGAGAAGCTTTGGGCAACATAGTAAGAGAATACGTAAGCAATTCTTCTTGCTTAGATCTTTTTGCCGGATCAGGGGCGGTGGGAATAGAATTTCTTTCCAATAAGGCCGCTTCTTGCGATTTCGTTGAGCATAATCCTGAATGTTTTGCCTCAATCAAAACCAATTTGAATAATATGAAAGAACGAAACGGCCGCGTTTTCTTAAGCGATTCGCTGGAATTTTTGAAAAAGACTGACACAGCATATGACATCATATTCATAGATCCTCCGTACGCGGATCATGAAGCTTATAGCAAATCCTTAGAGATAATCAAACAGAGGAATCTGTTGAAAAAAAACGGAGCGATCATCCTTGAATACGAAGGAGAACGAAAGCCGTTTGATGATTCTTCCTATTCTTATTCAAAAGAGAAAAGATATGGGAAAACAAGATTGATAGTGGCTAAAAAGAAAACCGCGGAGGATTGACCTTCGCGGTTTTATCTATTGCTTAAGCGTTATAGTTTGCGCCAAACGGATTGTCGGTTCTTGAAGTGGTATGGTTCCACATATTCAAGAGCTCACGCGCTTTATCTAATTTAGTCGATCCGGAAACTCCAAACAAGACTTCGCAAACACCGCCGCGGTTTTGGTCTTCGGCGGCTTTGGTGTAGTCGACCAATAAGATGGTAGGAACGGTGAAGTCAGAAAATTTAGGGGTGGAATAATTTTCATAAGAAGTATCGCCGACTGACTTGTTGTTCTTGTAAGGGGCGTTTTCCAAGACATAGCCGGTTTCGTTGAAAAAACTAAGGTGCTTGTCCAAGAAACGATAGAAAGCTTTGTCATTATAACCGGCAGGTTCCTCGTAATCTTCATCATTGGAAGAGGTTTCGGAAGTGTTGATGGTGTAAAAAGTCAAAGATTTATGGGTGCTGTAATCTTCAGGAACAAGGATATCGCCCCATTCATCGTCGAGAGCATCGAATCCTTCTTCGGCAGAGGTGCATCCGCTGCAGTCATCGCCGGTGAAAACAAGGAAGAATTTGTCTCCGAAAGCTTTTGAGTCGATCTTATCCCATTCGCCGTTGTAAGCGTGCTGGGTGTTTTCCCAAACGTCATTGATGATGATGTCGGCTTTGGAATCGGCGCCATCTTCTCCGGAAGCGACTTGCCCTTCAAGGGATTGCTTTTTGGAATTGAAGAAGGTTCCAGGAGTTCCATATCCCCAACTGTTGACCCATTCCGTTATATAAGGAATTGAGAAAATAACCGCGAAAATGGCGCCAACGATCAATAATGGTTGGACCCATGCGGTTTCTTTGATCCAGCGCCAGACCTTAACGAAGAAGGCGCCAATAGCTTTCAATACAATCATCGATATGCCTCCGTTTCACAAAAGCAAAAAATTAGAGCGTTTGTATCTTACCACCCTGATCAATATACCGCAACTAGTCATTTACAATGACAAGAGCCCTTAAATCGCTTTATTCGAAAAGAAAAAGGTCTATAATGACCCCATGCATTTAAAAGGACGCCTAAAAAGAGCCAAAACCAAAGCTACGGATTGGCTTTATGATCACCCGTTTTGCAAAAATCTTCTCCACTGGTCATGGGTGTTTGTCATTTCGACGATTTCGGCTCTGCTTTTCGCGGTTGGCTTCTCGGTTTTCTTGGATATCGTCAATGCCGAAGGCGTCTCGGACACAATAGTATCGGGCGGCGTTTCAGGCCTTTCCCAAACGATTGTTTTGATATTGAGATTATGCGGTTTGCAAATCAATGATACCCATCTCGCCATCTCGATCATCTATTTTTTGATAAATGTTCCTCTTGTGATTGTCGCGTGGCTTAAAATCGGTAGGCAGTTCGCTATTTTTACGATAATCAATGTCATTGAGACTTCGATTTTGGTCAAACTCATAAATGTTAAAATGATCCCGGAATTGCAAAGCATTATCACTTTCGTGTCTGAAAACGGCGGCGGATTGCTTGGAAGGGCGATGCTTGGCGGCATATTCGTCGGCTTGTCTTCGGCTTTGATATTCAGAATGGATGCTTCGACGGGCGGAGTTGACATCGTCGCTTATGCCGTGTCCTTGAAACGTTCGACTTCAACCGGCAAATACGGTTTTATGATCAATGCCACGAATTTGATTTTATTCACATTCCTATCTGTTGTGCAGGCTAATTTCGATCTCCATGTAGCTTATCCGCAGATATGTAGGATGTTATATTCCCTTATTTATTTTTTCACCTGCATGTTGGTTATCGACATGATCAATAAGAGAAACAAGAAAGTCAGACTTCAGATAACGACCGAAGTGGAAACCATTGGCGATCTCTTGCTAGAATGCGTGCCTCATGGCGTCACCGTCACAACGGGGAACGGCGTTTATTCCGGCAGAGAGAAATTCATCTTCAGCATGGTGGTCTCTCACTATGAAGTTCAACGTGTTGTCAATATAGTCAGGAAAGAAGACCCTAAAGCCTTTGTCGAGACGACCCCCTTGTCTCAGGTATATGGGAATTTCACTTCTAAATCAATCAAATAAAACGGCTCCAATGTCATTTCATTTCAGTTTTGTCTTTACATTTTCCCGCGATGTTTGTTGCAAAGATAAATTATTTTTCCACCGGCCAATTTAACCGTTTCGGCCGGCTCTCCTGAATAAAGTTTCTTTTTTCCGCATAAATGACAATGCCAATGAGATGGGGAGAAGGGCTCTTCGTCTTTTCCTAGAGGAAAATCCGTTGATTCTTTCGAAGAAATGGAGGATTCGAAATCCATTTCAAAGAAATCATCTTCGAAGAATTCTTCCATCTCCTCTTCGATTCGTTCGATTTTCACTTCATTGGATATGTGAACGATGTTCTTTCTGACCATCGGCTTGAAAACTGACCCATAAAAAGTTTCGGGGATGTCTTCTTCATCGATGTTTTCGAAAGCACCGGAAGGAAGGTCTTTTTGGAAAGAAGCCGTTTTCGAAGCGACGCGTTTTACAGCCAATTCATCAGTTGCTTTTATCTCTTTCTTTGGCTTAACGATCAAAGCGATTTTAAGTTCTCCTTTATCAGGCTCATCGGTGTAACAAACATGATTTGGATAACGTCTTTCCAATTGCCTGGCCACATACTCATCTACGCTTGTGGCCAAAAGGATTTTCCAATCATCGTTATGGATTTTGCATCCTAATTTCGTTGTTCTTTTTTGAACCAAGAAAAGGCATTCTCCCAAATTTGAGAAAAGAATCGCAACCTCCTTTGGGGCGAATCTAACATGCCGCAATGGTTTATTTTGAATAGGTTTTCCATTCTTTTTTCGAAGTTCATAGCTTTTTGCCAACTGCCGAAGGATTTCTTTTTCGAATTTTTCGCCTTCCAAATCGTTCTTAGGCTTTTTCATTTTGGCGGACTTGATTTCCGTTATAGGCTCGGCCTTGGCGATTTTTCCTTCACATGTATCGAAACTTTCTTCTGTCTTTTCTTCTTCGTGCTCATCTGCTTCTTTGTCGCTCATAAGCATGGTTTGGGATTGTTTAGGCAATAGAGCCAATAAGTTTATGAACCAAATCGGAAAATGAACGTCCAAAGCCTTTTTGAAAGTTTCTTTGGTTTCGTTGTCTAATTCCTTTTTCGATAAGAGCTCAACGATTGAGGCTTTGAAGGACTCTTCCGATGGCCTAAGGGTTTCTCTTTTTGAAGAAAGATCCACCAATATGCGCGATTCATAATCATCACGGACCAACACATAGATTTGATCGCCAATCTTGTATATCGGGTCTTCTCCGTCCGCTTCAAATTTGAGTTTCAAGTATCCTGGAACGTGAGACAAAAGGCCTTGTACTTTCCAAAGGACTTCCATTCTTTCCGTAAAAGGAAGGCGAGAAACATGTCTCGCGAATCTTTCCGTCAAACCATATTGCAACATGTTTTTGCCTCCTATCTGATACGACGAAGAATAGCTTTAACCATTGATGAACTCAATATTTCTTTTTCGTCCAAATATGGCTTAGCTGCCTTATAAATGTCATTAATCAATGAGTCGTCGATTGTTTTGGCTTTTTGGTAATCTTTTTCAGTCAGACCTTCTTCCCTTTCGATAAGCAAGATCTCGATTATCCTTTTCGCATAAGTAAGGATGGTTTCTTCTATCCAATAAAAGACCTCGGTAGATTTGAATTCTGAAAAAATCTTCAAAAAGCTCGAATAAGCACTTATGCCATCTTCAGCGTCATGCCAAATATCGATGAAGATAGTGTCAAATTCATCGTCTTTGATTTTTGAAGCATGAACGAAAGCGTCTTCCTTGATGATTCTTATTTTCTTCGCTTCTTTGAAATTCGGTGCGATGAAGTTTGAAAAAATATCTATTGGCTCTTCTTCTTTTTCCACGACGATGACTTCTTTTACGTCATTCTTCATTGCCGCCATCAACGGGAAATAGCCTAAGCCTAAGCCATAAGCCAAAACTCTCCCTTTGCATTGATTTAAAGAATTGCTCATCGTGAAAATTTCATGAGGAACGACACTCATCCAAATACGATCCCCTTCAAATAGAGCAGGAACTTCGATATTTTTGCAAAAATAAGCAAGTTTGGTGACTTCGTTTAAGTCTTGATCGGCGTAAGTTTCTTCCTTGACAAAAAGGGAATTCGCTTTCAAAAGTATGGTTTTCAGTTGCCAATCGTTCAGTTTGAAAGAATGATTCCTCAAACCTTTGATATATGGGTTTTCTTCAATCAACGAGGCATCCAATTCTTCGATGCTATTTACGATTCTATCTTTGATTTTTTTGGGAGCACGCAAGGAATCATAAAAAGATTTTTTGTCTTTAAAAAGCAATGTGCCATCCGCTTGGGCATAGAAAATATCGTTTATTTGATCGCTCAGTGATTGATTGTCATTTAAAATCTTCGATAGTTTTAGCATAAATTAATTTTATCTATATAATCCTCGTATGGCAAAACGCAATGAGATTGATTTGACCAACATGGTGATGGTCTATAAAAACGATGGATCGATTTTGGTCCAAATGAGAGAAAAGAAAGATTGGCCTGGTTTGAATTTTCCTGGCGGCCATATCGAAAACGAAGAATCTGCCCCAGAATCCGCTGTTAGAGAGATAAAAGAAGAAACTGGATTGAATATAAAAAACGTGGAATCCTGTGGATATTTCGAGTGGAACGCCCTTGAAAAAGGGCTGCGTTATCTGACTTTATTGTTTAGGACAAACGACTTTTCAGGCGATTTGAAGTCTTCTTCTGAAGGAAGGGTTTTTTGGGTGAATAAGGATGAGGTTAGGAAGTTTCCCCAGTCAAACGATTTTGACAAAATATTGGAAATAATGGGCAAGGGCCTTTGGATTGATTAAGTATTTATACTTAGATATACTTTTCATATGGCAAATCTAAATGAAAAACAATTGCAATCCTTTTATGCGAGAACCAAAAACAACGACCGCGAAATATTAAACAGCGATCAATGCTCTTGCATCTTTTGCCGTCAGACTTATTCGGCCAGAGACATAAACGATTGGGTCTCAAACGAAGATGGGACTTTGAATGCCATCTGCCCCATATGCGGGATGGAAACCGTGATAGGAGATAGGAAGCAAGGGAAGATAAGCCATGAGGACCTTAAAGAAATCAACCTTAGGTTTTTCGGCGAAGATTATATGCAGAAAAATCCTGAAGCCCTATTGAAATATGTATTAAGGTATAAGGATGGCGAAATAAGCAGGAAGCGCGAAAACGAGAATTTATTCAAGCATTATCTGACTTTATTGGCTGATGACGGAGACCCGCTGGCCACGTATTTATTGGGGAACGTATTCCTCTATGGGACCAAATGGACAAAGAAAGATCCACAAACCGCTTTATCGTTATTCACGAAGCCATGTTTGAAGACAAACCAACATGCTATGACGCAAATAGGCCAGCTTCTTCAATCCGGTTATCTTAAAACCGTCGATGACAAAAAAGCTTTGGAATATTATTCGAAAGCCATGGCTTTAAATGATGAGCTTGCAACCATGAAATTCGCCGATTGCTATTTCCATGGTTTGGGAGTGGAACCGGACTATGATCTCGCAAGAATCATTTACCTTGGCCTTTGGTCCTGCGCTTTTCAGGTTTGGATGATGAACGAAGGCAAAAATTGCGAGATATTCGGAGACCTTTGCTATCGCCTAGGCGAGGGCTATGAGCATGGCATTGGAACCGAAAAACTTCCAAGGGCGGCCCTAAGATCTTATTTATTGGCCGATTATGCCTTTTCTTTGAAAGAAATTGATAGAGGTTACCATCGCGATTTGATGCGGAATGCCAAATTGGTCAAAGAAAAAATAAAGATGTATGCCGAGCAAATGGGCTATAAAAAAGGTAAGCCAATCGGAGACTTCGATACTTTGTCAGATTCCATGCTTTGCTCTAACGGAATGATGCCTCCTGGGCAAAAATACACATTGCATATAGAAGACTATGACGAATTGTCTGGAGAACTGCATTTCGCCATATTCTCGCCCAAAAGACAATTCATCGTCGATATCGCAAACCTTTATGCCGGATTCGTTCCGTGCCGTACTTGGTGGCGAGGATATGGAAAAATCATCGAATCCGCAGATGAAGATTCCGAATTCAACACGATTCGATTCGAAGAAAACGATTGCATATTCCTTAATGTGACCGAGGATGGGGAAAACGTTGTTTTGCATTTGGAATATTTGGACGAACCAGATAATGAGGAAGCGAAAAAAACTCTGGAGGATAATATGGCTTAATGAAAGCTCTCACACCTTTGAAAAAATATAAGTGGAAGGTAGTTGCCGCTCCCGCTTTGAAGATAATCGAATGCTTGATCCAATTGGCGACGCCTTTTTTGGTTAGATACATGATAGATGTCGGCATAGGAGAAGACGGAAATGGCAAAGGAGTTCCCTACGTTTTGAAATTGGGGGCCGTTCTTTTGGCACTTTCCATCGTGGCTTTCGGTGTCACGATGATCGCCCAATATTTGGCTGCGAGAGTATCGGCTGATTATGCCTATGATCTTCGAAAAGAACTATATTGTCGTTTCCTTTCTCTAAAAGAGAGCGATTTGGAAAAATTTGGCAAAAACAAAGCGATGACGATTTTCACGTCCGATGTAAACGCCATGCAAAACGGGGTCATGATGTTTATGCGTCTTATATTAAGACCTCCTTTTTTGGTCATTGGCGCCGTTATCCTTTCTTTCGTGATCGCTCCGCTTGGCGGATATATCGTTTTGGGAGCTGCGGTATTGTCAAGTGCGATAATCGCTTTGGTCATCTTCCTTTCTCCAAAACGTTACGCGGCAGTCCAATCCGATTTGGATGAAATAACCGATATCGGTTCCGATATATTGACTGGCGCAAGACCAATCAGAGCCTTCTCAACCAGAGAAAAGGAAGCCGAAAGATTTTCCAAGGCCAATAGTTCATATAAAAAGCATGGCATAAAAGTCAATTTGATGAACGCTTTGATCAACCCATTCACCTTCCTTTTTATCAATGCCGGCATCGTTTTGATTGCCTACTTCGGTGGCCTTAAACTCAATGATGGGAGTCTCACATCTGGCCAATTGGCTTCTTTGATTTCCTATCTCACTTTGCTTTTAAGCGCCATCATCATGTTTTCGAGGATGATAGTTTCAATCAACAAGGCATCCACTTCCAACAAAAGAATCAATTCGTTCCTATCGATACCTGTCAGAGAAGAAAAATTAGTGGTTCCTGAATTCGAAAATAATAGAGACCTTATCCGTTTTGATGACGTTTCGTTTTCTTATTCAGAGACTTCAGCTCCGGCTTTGAAACATATAAATTTCGTGATTCCGAAGAATGCCACGGTAGGAATAATCGGAGGCACTGGTTCTGGCAAATCGACCTTATTGTCTTTGATTGAAAAAACCTATGAAGTCAAGGAAGGGAAACTTTATTATGAAGGCGTCGATTACAGTCTCGTTCCTTCTTCCTATATCAGAGATCATATAAGTTACGTTTCCCAAAAGCCATCTTTGTTTGCCGGAACGATCAAATCGAATCTTTTGATCGCCAACAAAAACGCAAGCGATGAAGAACTTATCGAAGCTCTGAAAAAAGCTCAGGCTTGGGAATATGTTTCCAAATATGAGGACAAATTGGACCATGAAGTCGAAGAAGCCGGCAGGAATTTATCTGGCGGACAAAAACAAAGATTGTTGTTGGCCAGAGCTTTCATTAGAAAAGCGGATCTGCTTTTGCTTGATGATTCGATGTCGGCATTGGATTATCTAAGCGAAAAGAAAGTCAGAACCGCAATAAAAGGATTGGATGGAGTTGCCAAAGTATTCGTTTCCCAACGCGTTACTTCCTTAATGGATGTGGACATCATTTACGTCATGGACAAAGGCGAGATCGTCGATTTCGGGAAACATGACGAATTGATGGGCCGTTGTTCGATTTACAAAGAGATTTACGAAATGCAGGTGAAGTCAAAATGAGAAATAAATTAATCATGCTCAATCGTTATCTTAAAGGATCGAAAAAGGGTTTGGTCCTAGCTTTTATAATGGCGGTTGTTTCGACTTTCGCCAAATTGATGATCCCTTTTATTGCCGGGCGTCTTATAAATGGTGCTATCGACGGGAAAATCGCTTCTGACAATCTTTCGTTAAGTATCATATTGATGAGCGTTTGTCTCGTTGTTGGGACTGCGACTAGATATGGCTTCGATGCCTTATGTGGCAAATTGGCCCAAGAAGTCGGCGCAAGGATTCGAAAGGAAGTAGTCGGCTCCTATCTTAATGTTCCAATATCGTATTTGGATACCCATGCTGAAGGAGATTTGCTGCTTCGTTTGCTGAATGACACGGAAAACGTTCAGCAGGGCCTTATCGTCGGAGGCGCCACGTTTTTCGATGGCGTTGTGGCTATCTTGGTCACGATGGTCATGATGTTTACCTTGAACTGGCTGCTTGGCTTGGCAGTGGTCGTGCTGACCCCTTTGTCTCTTTTGACTTCTCGATTCGTTTCCAAATTCAACGCCAAGCATTTCAAAGGCCAAGCCAAAAACGCCGGCAAGATGTCTGGATTCGTTTCGGAGTCTTTGACCAATTCCCAAACCATCCAAAATCTGAATCTGTTCAACGAAAGAAAAAAAGGGTTCGACGAGATTTCCGATGTTTATAGAAAAGACGTATTTAAGGCCTCGATGGGTGCTTCGATCATCAATCCGTCCACCCGTTTGGTGAATGGTATCATCAATGCTATCCTCATCACTCTTGGGGCCGTTATAATCACGGCGAATTGGAATTTGGGAATCACTTTCGGAGTTGGCGATTTGACGGCTTTCTTGGTCTATGCCTCAAATTATATGGAGCCCTTCAATTCGGTCAGCGACGTCATCGCCGAATTGTCTTTCGCTTTTGCTTCATTGGAAAGAATAGATACGCTCATCAACCAAAATAAAGTCGATAGAAGCGGGCTGAAATTAGAAGAAGGAATAGAAGATATCCATTCAGAAAGCCTTGATTTTGGTTACGTTCCGGAAACCCTTGTTTTGAAAAACGTCAACATGGACCTCCCGAAAGGAAAAAGAATCGCTTTGGTTGGTCCAACGGGGTGTGGGAAAACAACCCTCATTCAAGTCTTGATGAAATTCTATGACCCTAATTCAGGCGATTTCTTTTGGAATGGGAAAGCCAGCCAAGAAATAAGCAGCGATACCATCTGCGATAAAGTAGGCATGGTCTTGCAAAATACTTGGATTTTCCATGGGACCGTCAAGGAAAACATCGCTTACGGTAATCCAAACGCTTCCGATGAAGATGTTACAGAAGCGGCCAAGGCAGCCTTGGCTCATGAAATGATAATGCGTTTGCCAAATGGCTACGACACCATCATATCCGACGCTTCTGGCTTATCGGCTGGCGAAAAGCAACTATTATGCGTCGCTCGCGTTTTCTGCAGAAAACCGGAAATAATCGTATTGGATGAAGCGACTTCCAACATCGATATCCGTACCGAATCCATTTTGAATAATTCTTTCGACAATCTGATGAAAGGCAAAACCAGTTTGGTCGTAGCTCATAGATTGAGCACGATAGTCGCCTCCGATAAGATCTATTATTTAAAGGACGGCGAAATACTGGAAAGCGGTACACATCAAGAGCTTCTTATGAAGCGTGGATATTATTATGAGCTCTATATGTCGCAGTTCGTTCATGAAGGCGATATGAAATAAGGACGAGTCTTTTTGGATCGTGGTCCTCTAATTCGATATATCCCCTTGCCAAACATCCCAATGCTCTAACGAAGGCCAACGCGCCTTTGTTTTCTTTGATTAAGGCAGTTATCACCAAGCCATTCCTATATTGATCGGCAATAGAAAAAAACAACGACTTTCCTATCCCTTTTCTTTGATAGAATGGATCAACCATTATTTGCTCTATAATGACATGCTCTTCTTCTTTGTTAGGTTTAGTCTGAATAAGCAAATCGGTTTCCTTTTCACTGCTTCGGCTTTCGGGGAAGAAAAAAGAGGATATGGAATGATTGATTATTGCGTAGGCCAATATTCTGCCTTTTTCTAGCAAAATCTTCATTCTGCCTTCTTTGATTGAATTTAGCTGATATTCTTGGTCAATCGTCTTGTCTAAAGCGTTCTTCCCATATTCCATTTCGATTGATGAAGATGCTCTTCTGAATAGACGGCAGATGTTTTCGAATTCGCTTTCCTTCGCAGTTCTTAAAGTCATTTGGCAAATTCTAGCATAAAATAGGCATTGGTTATGAAAGAGCGCAGCCAAGAAACGATAAACTACACGATGTCGAGGATCAGAGGAAAGAACACCAGCATCGAAATGAAAATAAGAAAAGAACTTCATAAGAGAGGCATTCGTTATAGGTGCAATTCGAAATATATCTTTGGCCATCCCGATATCTCGATGAAGAAATATAAAGTGGCGATTTTCTGCGATTCGGAATTTTGGCATGGTTACAACTTTGATGAAAACAAATCGAAAATCCATAAAAACGAGGCTTATTGGATAAAGAAAATCGAAAGGAACATCGAACGAGACAAGGAAGTGAACGAATATCTTTTAAGCCACAGCTACACGGTAATCAGGTTTTGGGGAAACGAGATAAACAAAGATCCAGCTATCTGCGTCGATAAAATAGAAGAGGCGCTTGTCTTAAAAGGGTATCGAAAATAAAAACGGCCGTGCAGCCGTTTAAATGACTTCGTTTTCTTAGTCCTGTTTGCGTTTGCCAAGATAGATGGACAAAGCGGAGATTATAAGGATCAATAAATTGAAAATGATGCAAACGATGAATCCGGAGCCGAATTCCAAAGCGGTGGAGCCGGAATTGATGACGAATGAGTTGGCGGCGCAATAAAGCTCCCTGGAGAAAAGCAAAAGGATGGCGTTAGTCAAGCTCATCGCGCCAATGAACAAGTCCAAGCACATACGGGTTGTCTTTTTGTTGAAACAAGCTACAGCCGAAACCAAAACGATCAAAATCTCGAAGATGAACACGACGATAAGGCCAGGAACGGCATTGGTTGCTTTTTCTTCAGAACCGAACATTATTTGAAAACAGGTTCCGCGGGCGAGTTCTTCAAAGCCAGGCGCCATAGCACAAAGGATGGCGACCAAAGCAAAGACGGCTGCTATTATAGGCAAGGCGATAGAGGCTGAATTTTTCTTCTTCATAAACGTACTCCGTTGATATGCATTGTTAACTATACCCTTCACTTGAAAAGTGAGCAACAATCACTTTATTAGATTATGTTTGCCAAACATAAGGATTATTTTGCATAATATAGCCATGAAGACAAAGAACCTGCTATTTTCGGTTGTCCCGCTTTTATCTTTGATCGGGCTATCCGCCTGCGATGAGACAGCAAGCGATTCAGACAAAAAGACCTATTGCTATACCGTCAATTTCTTTGATGATTCAGAAACGCCTAAACAAGTTGGCTATGCCTATGTTTGGGAGGGTGAAAAGGCGACTATCAAGAAAATGGATAATTCCGATGTTTATGATTATGAATCCCATTCCGGCAAAGCCGTCGCTCCAGGCACCAAAGACGTATTTTCCTCTTGGAAAGGAACTTACGATGAGACCAAGCTTAACAGAAAAGGAGAGACAATCATCGGAGAAGTCGATTTAAGCAATATTCAAAACGATTGTAATGTGTACGCTCATTTCGAAAATGAACCACTTTCCTACAAAGTTTCATTCAAAAACGGATCCTCGATTTATACAAATTACGATGGAGCCACATTTGAGTGGGGAACCTTCGCAAGCCTTCCGGAGACTGACCCAACGACAGATGAAGAATGGGGCTATGACACGTCTTTGAAAGGATATTCGTTCGGAAGTTCGACAAACGATCTTCTAACCAAAGCCAACGCCAGCAAAGCCCGATTTCTTTATGGGGAAGGAACCCCTGCCACTTCGGATTTGTTCGATATGGAGGGAAACAAAGCGATAGCCACTCCTGGCTCCCTTTATGAAGATACTACAAATATGGATTTCTATGCTTATTCCGGATCGTGGGTTCGGATCGGCAATTTCAAGTCAGCCACGCATCCAATCGTTACTTATATAAGCAATTTCAATCATGAATTAAAGCAATTCACCGTGAATTTCTATAAGAATTCTTCGAAGGCGGAAAGGGATTTGATCGGCTCCCTTCAATTGGATTATGCAAGCAAAGTCCATTTCGACAACGAATCGAAAACCATAACCGGCATTTCAAAAGGCGAACCCGTCTCATTGGATTTTTCTTCTTATATAACTGACTACTACCAATATTGGTATGGCTGTTATTCAAGCGATCTCTCGGTCCCAAGCAAATATAGAGGGCAAGAAGTCGGATATCGTCAGGATGTCCCTATTGCGGCCGATACAAGTTTCTGGCCGATTTATTGATTGGAGAGCGAGCGTCAATCGTTCGTTTTTTCCTTTTGTTTCAAAACGTTTTCTTCTTTTGTTTTCCTAACGACCAGCCAAATGCAAGGTGCTATAGCCAAGAGCAAAAATCCCAAAGCGACCAAGAACATGACATTGGTCGGAATCGCGACCGTTTCGCCATATTCGTTTATCTCGGTTCCCCCTGTGGCCTTCATGATCGCCGAGCTGACATAGGAACCGATGATCATCGGAATCATGACGGTCAAAACGATTCTGACGCCTTGGAACAATCCGGCTTTTCCTTCAGGCGTTTCATCACGCAGCATTGCCCCAAGTACAGCAGTACCGACAAGATATCCGCCCATCATCAACACTCCAGCAATGCCCAAAAGCCATATTTCTTTGGCAAAGAACATCAAAAGCAACGCGACCGCCGTAACGCCCATTGCCGGTATCAAAAGCTTTCTTTTCCCAATCTTATCCATCACCAATCCGGTTCCAACCACGATTAAAGAAGCAACCACGATGATGATGCCGACGATCAAATAAAATTTGGTTCCCGAAAGATTCAGCCCATATCCATGAACTGAAGGATCGTTTTGAAAATAGACCATGAAATAAGGCAAGAAGGAATCCATCGCCATATTAAAGGCCATAAAAGCTAAACATGAAATATAAAAATTAGGGCTTTCTTTGACTACTTTTGGCCTAAAGCCATAAACAACCGAGGCGAAATATCCACGTTCTTTGTTTGGGGATATGTTTTCTTTAGGAAGGATGAAGAAGGAAACGATGCCTATCACGGTTATGATTCCGCCGAATATCCCAAAGAATATCATCCAAGGTTTGGCCAAATAATCAGCGGCGGTGGTTCCTAGGGCGGCAATCGCATCCGACTGTTCCTTGGTTGGAGCAGCGCCTGCTCCGATTATGCCTTGAACTAGCAAAACGACTATCGTTGAAACCAAAGGAAGGATCGATAAGAACGATTCGACTTTGCCTCTGTTGTTTTTATTGGTTACATCAGTTACATGAGCGTTGAAACAAGCGTCGTTGGCGGTGGAGCCGAAGAACGTCATCACGCAATCGATGACAGTCATCCATATTCCGACCCATAAGGCCGCTGATTGGGCCTCATATGCCAATGTCATGTTGTGTCTGGAAATCAACGAAAAGGCGAAAACGGAAACGCCCCAGATGGTGTAACCTCCTGCGATGAAATATTTTCTCGAGCCAAGCCTATCCGATAACGCTCCCATAAGGAACGTGGTTATGGCGGCCGCGACTGCCGAAGCCATCGTCATCCAAGTTATGTATTCGGAATTCCCGGTTTGTGAATAGACCCACATATTTATGTAGTTGTTTTCTATTGCCCAAGCCAATTGTCCGGCAAAACCTATCAAAATGATCGAAAGCCATTCTCTGGCGCCAAGTTTTTTCTTTTCGTTTTCCATATCGTAAATGATAAACTAAATATCGATGTTAGAAAGAATTTCCGAAATTCAAAGAATATTCTTTTGGATCTTCATTGGCTGTTTCATCGTCTCTTCTTTGTTTCATCTCATCGTTTCGTTTTTGGAAAAGAACAAACTAAGAAGAATATCCAAGCCATTTTGTTTGCTTTTCTTAGGGCTATCTGCCTTATGCGTCAGACCAACGGCGTGGTTCCTTTATGTCGCAGCCTTTTTGGGAGCGATAGGAGATTTGTTCCTCATTAAAAAAGATAAGCTTCACTTGATTGTCGGATGTACGTCTTTCTTTTTGGGACATCTTTGCTATATAGGCTACATGCTCACCATCTTATATGAATCTGGCGTTATGCCTTATTGGGGTTATCTGATTGCGGTTGGCTGCTATTTGGTCGTTGTTTTATTGGGATTAAGGCCTTTGATTTATGTAACCAACGGAAACGAACAGCTAGGATCTGGCTTATCTGTCTATTTCGGCGCATTGGTTACGTTGTTAGGAGTTTCTCTTGCCTTAGCGTCCATCAGCGATCGACTATATGCTTTGTGCGTGACTGGCGCCGTTTTGTTCATTTCAAGCGATTTGGTGCTGATTTATACGTTATTTAGACACGATATAAAAAGAAAAGACTTTTACATCATGCTTACATATTTGGCGGCTGAAGCCTTGATAATTTTGACCTTAACGTTTGTCGTTCGCTAAATAAGAACAAAATTTTTCGATCGCCTTCCCACGATGAGAATATTTGTTTTTGGCTTCCTCGCTTGCGGTTCCAAAATCGATGTCGCCTTCCAAACAATGGAAAATCGGATCATATCCGAATCCGGCAGCTCCTACTGGCTTTTCCAACAAATATCCAAAGCAGTCGCCTTCAAAATAAAGGGGATCATTCCCATTATAAAAGCAAATGCAACAATGGAATTTGGCGGCTCTGCTTTTATCTTTCAATGCTTTGTTTAAAACTTCGAAAACATTCGGATATCCACCATTTTCTTCGGCAAACCTCGCTGAGTAGATGTCGGGTTTGCCATCCAAAGCCTTAATGCAGAGGCCAGAATCATCGGCAATGGTCGGAAGCTTTGATGCTTTGTGAAAAGCTTTCGCTTTGATAAAGGAATTCTCTCTGAATGTCTTTCCGTTCTCCTCTGGTTCGATGTTTAGGTTCAAATCTCTAGGGGACACTATCTCGATGCCAAGAGGGGCCAAGATTTCTTTGAATTCCATCAATTTATGAGGATTATTGCTGGCTAACAAAAATTTATTCATGCCGAAATCTTACCTTATTTTGGAACCAATGTTGACAAAACCATTGTGAATTCAGACTCTTCGGTAGTAGGATAAATATTAATATTTATAGGGGAATGACATATGATTGCAAAAACAACAGTGATTCCAAATGTTATCAATCTCCCAAAGGATCTTCCGACCGTCAGTGCGCTTGATCCGGAATATGTCTACATCGCGACGGACAATAGCCGTTGCCCGAAATCCGATGTGTACATAAAAGAAGGAGATGAAGTCAAACTCTACCAAGAAATCGGCATGAGGCATGGTCCGTTTTTCGAGCAGCCAATCCATTCGACCGTTTCCGGCACGTTTGTTGGATATGAGACTCACTGCTACAAAAACGGGAAACCGGTTAAATTCATAAAAATCAAAAACGATTTCAAAGACACTCCCGATGCATCGGCCAAAGAGAGAAATGATGAAGAGATTAAGGCTTTAACCAAAGACGATATGACCAAAATCATCGCAGGTAGGGCTAACGTCGGCTTAGGGGGATCTTCTTTCCCGACCCATGTCAAATTTCAGACAAAAGACAAAATCGATCATATCTTGATCAATGCCATCGAATGCGAACCGTATCTTAACGCCGACCACCGTATCATGTTGGAAGAACCGAAAGAGATCATCGCCGGGCTTCGCTATATAATGCAGGCTTTCAATTGCAACGACTGCATTATCTGCATCAAGAAAAAATACGACGATTTATATGATGCATACTCAGAATACCTAAAGGACGAAGATGGCATTCAGATCAAAAAATTGAAGAACTATTACCCACAAGGCTGGGAAGTGGCCATGATCAAAGAATGTTTGGGCATCAAGCTAAAAAGCGGCGAGTTGCCAGCCAAACGTGGCGTTATAAATTTCAATGTCTCGACAGTTTATGCGATCTATCGGGCCATAAAATTCAATGCCCCGATCGTCGAAAGGAATTTGGTAATAACCGGAAACGGAATCAAAAACCCAACGAATTTCAAAGTCAGAATCGGGACTTCCATCAAAGAACTTATCGAAAAATACTGCGGTGGCTACATTGATGAAGATAAGCCAAAGGTGTTTATCTTAGGTGGTCCTATGATGGGAACTTCCGAACCGAACGATGATTGCTTCGTCACCAAAACCGTGACCTCCTGCATCGTTCTAAACGAACAAAAGTATATTGAAGAGCCGTGCGTGAGATGTGGTTCTTGCGTCTATTCGTGTCCTGCCGGTTTGGAACCCGTGCAGATCATGAATGCGGTCAAAACGATGGATAAAGAAAGAATCAAGGCCTTGAATCCTTTAAGATGCATCGAATGTGGTCTATGCACTTATTCCTGTACATCAAAGATAAAGGTCACTGATTATGTAAGAAGGGCTAAGGTGTTTGCGAAATTATGAAGAATGTAACAATCGTCAAAGAAACGGCTCCGCACATCAGAAGGAAAGCCACTGTCGCAAGGATGATGCTCGATGTGGTCATTGCCCTTATCCCGGTCATTGTTTTTTCCTTCGTCGCATGGGGTTTGAAAGCCTTAATGATAATCGGCATCTCGATCGTGACTTGGGTCGGATGCGAAGCGGTTTACGTCGGGATCCGGAACCAATTTCCAAAATCAACCGACAAACACCCTTTCAAAGAAAAAATCAAGCACGCTTATTCAGCATATACCATCAATAATTTATTGGCGCCATTGGTATCGGCTTTGATTTTTGCTATGGCCATGCCTGCCGGAGCATCCTGGTATGCCGCATTCGTCGGTTCCTTATTCGGATGCATTTTAGGCAAATTGGTCTTCGGTGGGCTGGGAAGCAACATCTTCAACCCTGCCGTGGTTGGCATGTGTTCGGCCAAATTGATGTTTGGCGGTTCTTATCAAACCATTAACAATTGGCTGCTTCCTGACGGATTCGCCTCTGCCACCCCGCTCCAAGCTGATTATGGAACCTATTCGATGCTTGAATTGTTCCTTGGCAAAACAAACGGGACGCTAGGCGAAGTCAGCACGGTTTGCATCTTGGCGGGTCTTATTTATTTGCTCATCAGAAGAAGCATCGATTATCGCGTGACCTGTTCATATTTGGGAACTTTCCTCTTTTATATCCTTATCGCCGGCATTTTCTATGCTACGAAAGGCGGCATCGATTATGGGACATTCGTTGGCACCCAAATGCTCAGCGGCGGCTTGCTTTTCGGCGCGACGTTCATGCTGACTGATCCGGTTACTTCTCCGACGAATAAGCCTAATCGAATCCTCTATGGGATGATCGCTGCCACTTTCACGGTTATCATCCGCTTGTTCGGCGGACTTCCGGAAGGCGTCGGTTTCTCAATCCTTTTAAGCAACATGCTCGTTCCTGTCTTGGATTACTATAAATGGTCGAATCCAAGGTTCGGCAAGAAATTTTGGATCATTGGGAGCGTTTTGCTAGCCATCGGAATTTTGGTGATTTGCTTGGCCCTTGCTATCGGAGGTATCAAATAATGGCTCTGAAATTCGACAAAAAATTCATTACCCTCGGCTTGCTTTTGGGTGGCATGGCGGCTATTGCGGCCGGAATTTTGGGCGGAGTCAATCTTTTGACCGCCAAAACCATTGAAGAAAACGACAAAAAAGCCCAGCAAACCGCCTTGGCTAAAGTCTTCAAAGAAGCCGATCATTATTCCGAGAAAATCAATGTTGAGGGCTGCACGTACATCTCAAATTACTATGAGGCTTACAAAGCCGATAATTCCTTATATGGCAACGTTTATTACACCGTTGGCAAAAACGCTTATGGTTCCGTCTCTCTTATGATTGGCATAAAGGACGAACGCATTGCCAACTTTGTCGTGGTTACCAATACAGAATCTTATGCCACAACCTTGGAAGAAAATTATATTGGCAAGTTCTTGGCCGATCCGGAAAACACCGATTTGGATGACATTGATACCCATTGTGGCGCTACTTATGGCGCCACCTTGGTCAAGGCCATGTGCGATGAAGCGCTAAGCTATTCGAGTCAAAAAGATGAGGGAGGCAAATAAAATGGAAGAAAAAGTCTCTTATAAAAAAGAATTCCTCAAAGGCATTTTCATCGAGAATCCTTTGTTTATCTCCTTACTTGGAACATGTCCGGCTTTGGCCACGACCAAATCGATCGAAGCCGCGATTGGCATGGGCATTTTGTTTACAATAGTTCTTATTTGCTCAAACGTTTTGATTTCTTTGTTACGGAAAGTGATCCCAGATGAAATAAGAACCCCAGCTTATATCTTGGTCATCGCTACGTTCGTTACGATCGTCAAGATGTTAGCCCAAGCATATTTGCCAGAATTATATAGTACTTTGGGCGTCTTCATTTCCCTGATCGTCGTCAATTGCATCGTTTTGGGCCGAGCCGAAGCTTTTGCCTCCAAAAACAAGGTCCTGCCATCGTTGCTTGATGCTCTTGGAATGGGCATCGGCTATATGCTCGCTCTTATAATAATCGCTTTTTTCAGAGAGGTTTTGGGAACCGGAATGATTACCTTTGGGAAGATCTTCACTTTTATTCCTCTCACTCGAATTCCTATCTTGAAGATGGTCGAAGTCAATGCCGAAGGAATAATCACCGGCGTGGTTTACGACTATTCAATCCCCTTATTTAGCAATCCGGCCGGAGCCTTCATCGTCTTTGGCTCGATCCTTGCCGTTATCGCCTTCATCGGCAATCGGAAAAAAGAACTTGCCGACGATAAGAAAAAGAAAGCGTTGGCCGTAGCTAGAGCCAAGGCCGCTGCCGAAAAGGCCTTAGCTGCGAAAAACAACGTAGAAGGAGGGAAATAAGCATGGGCTTTGTTACATTCTTGTTAGCCGTTCTAAGCGCGATGTTGGTCGATAATGTCGTCCTATCCAGATTCTATGGCATTTGTTCCTTCATAGGCGTCTCAAAGAAAGTCAATTCCGCCTTGGGAATGGGCTTGGCTGTAGTCTTTGTCATTATCATGGCAACTTTGATCTGCTACCCGCTTTATATGTTATTGGAAGCTGCCGGCATCCAATTCATGGACACGATAGCCTACATTTTGGTCGTGGCATGTTTGGTTCAATTAGTTGGCTTGTTCATCAAAAAATATTCGCCATCTTTATACAAATCTTTGGGCATTTATCTTCCTCTAATCACAACCAACTGCGCCGTTCTCGGCGTTGTTCAAGGAAATACAGATACCGGAAAGACCTTCGTTGAAGCATTGGCCAACGGCGTTGGAACCTCGGTTGGCTTCTTGCTTATAATCGTGGTTTTCAGTTGTATTCGCGTCAGATTGGATTCCGCCAATACCCCAAAAGCATGGAAAGGGGTTCCGGTGGCTCTTGCTACCGCGGCAATCATGGCTATCGCGATGATGGGCTTGACAGGACTTATCTGATATGTTGTTTCTTTCGAAGGGCGGTTATTTGGCCATCGCCATAGTCATCTTGGTTATCTTAATAGCTACCTTTATCGTTTCTTTTATCATCTATAGAAAAACTCCGGTTCCAAAAGGCTGTGAGAACATAAAGATCGGTGGGGATAATTGCAAAGGCTGTTCGCATAAAGAATGCAGCCATCGCATACCTGATGAAAGTGAGGAAAAACAATGAATACGCCATATATCTCAATTAATTTGCTAGAATCTTCTTCCGCTGATGGATCTGTTTCCGGCATGACCATTCTCTGGGCCGTTTTGATTCTTTTGGGAATTGGCCTTATCTTTGGGATCATTTTAGCCATTGCTTCAAAAGTCCTTTATGTCAAAGAAGACGAACGAATCGATGAGGTTGCCAAAATGCTTCCTGGCGCCAATTGCGGTGCGTGTGGCTATGCTGGGTGTCGCGCCTTGGCTGAGGCCATAGTCTCAAAGAAAGAAGAATGCATATCCAAATGCAAAGTCGGAAAGAAAGACAAGAATTTTGATCCTATCTTAAAATATTTGGAAGCCCATCCAGACGAGGACGGAACCAAATTCAAGACCCATCTATGAAAAAAGGTCTTAAGCTGCTGGCTTTATGGCCGTTGGCAACAGGATTGTCTGGCTGCGATTCGAATAAGATATACACCAAAACGGTGTATGCCTTTTCTACTTTTTTGGAGATGAAAATATCAGCAAAGGACGAAAAGATAATCAATCAAGCCGAATCGATGATTTCATATTTCAGCGAGATAACGGATTCATACAAAAAGTCAGACCAATATGTCGGGGTTTATGATGTTAATCACACAAATGAAAAAATAGAGGTAAGCAAAGAATTATACTATATCCTCTATTTGGCTGATTGCATGAAGGAAGAGACAAACGGCAACTTTTCGCCATATCTTTTCAATTTGTCGGTTCTTTATAAAAACGACTTTGCGATCAACGCCGTTCCTTCTTCATCGGAGATCGAGCCATTGTTAGCGGAAGCCAACGAGACCAATTTGATGTTTTTCAAAGAAGACGGGGCCTATTATGTTCAAAGGAATGGAACAGGGCAAATTGACTTGGGTGGGATAGCCAAAGGAGCTTGTTTGGATGCTTTGCATTCTTTGCTTGAAGAAAATGGGATAACTTATTATTTGGTAAGTTCCCAGAGTTCCATTTTGATGGGCGAAAAGGATTATTCCCCATCCTATTTCAAAATCGCCATCAGAGACAAACCAAACTGTCTTTTGAAACTCCAAAACTGTGGCTTAGCGACTTCGTCCATAAGTGAGCAGCGCTACGATATAGACGGAATAACCTATTCTCATATAATAGATCCCAAAACCGGATCGGCGGAAGCCAAACGTACGGCGGCTATCGTCAAAGGAGGCTTGGACGAAAATGCCAAATTAGATGCCTATGCGACGGCTTTCATGAATATGGAAGATAACGAAATAAAGGATTTCGTCGAAAAGCACAGTCTAAGTTCCTTGATAATAAACGGATCGGACAGCGTTTCGTATAATTTGGATACTTATGTCATTTAAAGAAACGGTTAAGAAACATAAAGCCGACATCATCCTTGCCGGAGTGATTTCCTTTATTTGCGTTTCAGCGATTGTGATTTTCGCTTGCGTTAAAGGCAAAAACGCCGCGAATTACGCGAAAATCTATGTCAAAAACAAATTGGTGGATGAGATAAATCTGAATACCGCGCCTGAGACGGACGCCGATTTGCTGGTTCATGGTGAAAACGGCGATATGAAAATCGCATATCATAAAGGCGAAATAAAGGTGAAGGAGAGCAATTGCCCACACCAATATTGCGTCAACAAAGGCTATATAAAATCAGCATCAGACCCGATAATCTGCGTCTATAATGCCGTTTATATCGTTATAGAGGGTACATCGGATTTCGATGTGGTTATCTAATGAGCATACGCAAAATAACGAGATTGGCGATGCTTTTGGCGATATCGATTGTATTATCGATTATCGAAGGTTTGATTCCGACTGGCCCTATACCAGGCATTAAGCTAGGACTAGCCAATGCGGTGGCACTCTATATTTTATACAAAGATGGAGTTTTGGATTCGATCGTTATCTCTTTACTTAGGGTTACATTGGCAGGATTGATCAGAGGGACAATTTTCCAAATGGGTTTTTGGATGTCTCTTGCCGGCATGGTCCTGTCTTTGTCGATGATGATTTTGTTCAAATTGGCATTTAGGAAATTTTCGATAATAGGAGTATCGATAATTGGGGCTATTTTCCATTCGATTGGGCAAATTTTGGTGGCGATTATCTATTTAGGCACCATATATGTGGGTTACTATTTGCCAATATTGGTTCTTGTTTCGGCTGGGACTGGGATATTGACCGGATTCATCGCAAAAGGCCTTTTGAAAATTAAAATCGAATAGGAAATCAAATATTTTTGTTTTGATTCAATATAATAAAGGCTTTCTTAAATAATAAACGTCTATGTCTTTTCCCATTTTATGAGCCACATTGTGAAGATTGCCTTCCAGCAAGAAGCCGTTTTTAAGATGGAACGCCAAAGAATTTTCGTTTTCGCTTGTGATTATCGAAATGATGCTTTTCAAGCCAAATTCCTTCGCTTGTTTTAGAATTTCTTCCAAAAGAAGCTTTCCGATATGCTCAGAGAGATGGTCTTTGTTAACATAAATCGATAAATCCGCCGTCTTCTTATAGGCGCTGCGAGGATTGAAGGTGTTTAGATAAGCATATCCTATCACTTTGCCTTTTTCGTTCAGGAAAACAATGAAAGGATATTTGCTCGCTATGTCCTCCACACGCTTTGAAAAGTCATTCAAATTGAGTTTATCCTCCTCTAAGGTAAAACAAGTGTTCTCGATGTAATAGTTATAGATATCCAAGCACCCTTTAATATCCCGTTTCTCTAATTTTCTTATCATTGGATCGACGCCTCCTTAGGAAATGTCAGTCATGCTTTTTCAAATAAAAACGGCCCAAGTTTCTTCGGGCCATATTCTACACGCTGGAGCGGGAGACGGGAATCGAACCCGCGTGATCAGCTTGGAAGGCTGAGGTTCTACCATTGAACTACTCCCGCGATGGCGGACCATAAGAGATTCGAACTCTCGATCTCCTCCGTGACAGGGAGGCATGTTAGACCGCTACACCAATGGTCCACTGGGTGCGAATGGAAATATACCATAAAGCAGTCAGTTATGGAATATCTTTTATTCAACTCCGACAAACTTCTTCAATAAAGCAGCTGGTATAAAGCCAACCTGAGAACGGATTTCCTTGCCGTTTTCGAAATAACGGAGGTCAGGAATGCTATAAACGTTGTACCTAGCGGCGATTTTTCCCAATTTATCGCAATCTACCTTAATGAAAGTTATTTCAGGGTGTTGTTCAGCCAATTCCTCTATAAGTGGGCTAAGGCGCATACAAGGACCGCACCATGTCGCAAAGAAATCCACGACCACCTTATCGTTTTTCATTGCCTCTAAGAATTCGGCTTCGTTTTCTACGTGAATGAGCATTTTCAAATTCTCCTTCCTATAAAGATAATAAAACAAAGATCGTTCCAATGATAAGGATATGCACCGGATAGTAAAGGTAGCTAACCCATCTGAACCATTTGGAATCATATCCACGCTTGCCATTATAAAGAATCAAAAAGAAACAAGAGATCAATGCGAAGCTTCCTATCGAAGAGAAACACAATGGATCCCTTGAACCATAAACGAAAGACAAGCCATACATTATGACGACGCTGATGACCAAGACGCAAACATTGGCCAAATTGAACATTCCTTGTCTTTTTTCAATGATTTCTTTCTCGTTCGATTCATATAAAAACGCTTTATCCGACAGCTTCGATGCCAAAGGCTCAGCGTAATAGAACCCTATCCCAAGCAACAAGGCGAACACCGAATAATCGGCTCTGATGAATTCAGGGAAATAGAGATAAAAAGAATCAAATCCATAAGCCCCAGCCAAATCGAAGCCATATGAGCAGCCAATCAAAATCAAAGGCAAAACGCATAGGGGTCGGAACTTTTTGCTTTCGTTGTTCAATAAAAAGAGAAATAAGCCAACATATAATAAGTCATTGAAAGCATTGGCTGGCATAGAACCCCCAAGACTGTTAAATTGCTCTATCTTAAGTCCGCAGGCTGCGGCGATGAACACCCCTAATCCGATTGCGAAAAAGGCTGCCCACATTATGAAAATCCTCAAAAGATATTTCTCGGGATTTTTAGATTTCTTAAGCGCTTGAACCAACAAAAATATGAATATCGGCAATGCCAATCGTCCGACACATCTAAAAGCCTGTCCGACTCTTCCGATATCGGAAACGCTTGAATAAAATATGCCGATAAAGATTCCTATATGATCTAATGTCATTGTCACAAAGCCGATTAATTTAAGCCAAAAAGAAGATAATATCTGCGTTTTTCCATTCATATCAAATCACCATCAAAATCAATGCGAATATGTTGTTCATAATATGGGCGATCATCGATGCCCCGATTCCGAATCTATCGTTCGCAAAACACAATATAGCCCCGCAAATAACGTAATTCGGGATGTTTAGCCATTCTGCCAAATCAGGGTTGCTGAAATTGAAATGGATAAACCCAAAGAAAATCGCACATACGACATAAGCGATGGCTATGTGAGCTCTTTTTAGCAAATCGAACAGCCCTAAACGATATGTTATTTCTTCGCATATAGGACCAGCCAAACCCAAAAACATAAAGGCTAAGGGCTTAGAAAAAGAAAATACTTTTTCCAACGATTCCTGATTGGCGTTGGAGGAGATTCCATAATGAGCCAAAATCGCCGAATACCCGACATTGAATCCGACCAGGATTATTCCTACCGCGAATCCAAAGTACGTTCTTTTGTTCAAAAAACATTTGCCAATCGTCTTCCAATAATCGAAAGCGATCAAACTTAATATCAAAAAAAGGATTCCATAGGATGCATTCTGAACGATGCCATAATACGAAACGCTGTCGACAGGGTAAAACTTTTCGGTTATCGCAGCTACGATCAAAACGATCAATTGCAGTCCGATAAAACCAATTGCAAAGAAAAGGACTTCTTTTAGCAAAGAAGCCGATTCATTGACCGGATAGAGCTTTCTTGAAAATTCCGGATTGCTTCTTTTGCAATTCGGACAATGACTGGCAGTCGGATCATAGAACGATCCGCAGCCTTCGCATTTTCTGTTCAAAAACCTAATTTTCACCAGATGATATTAACATAAAAAGTTCGATTGTTTGATATTAATCGTTTGGTTTGGCGCCATCAAACAAGCTTGCTTCTTAAATCGCACGCATACACGATGTATAATAAAAAAACGTTGACCAATCCTTGGAGGTTTAGCCGTGAACCTATTAATTGATGCAAGCAGCATTGTCAAATACGAGAACATAGCTTTATGGGTGTTGTTCGGACTTGTCCTTTTCGTTTTGCTATTTTCCATTTTCCGCGGTGCTTTCCGCGGGTGGGCATATGGAACATATCGTTTGATTTTCTTTGCCATCGTCATAACCGTTTTGTTTTTGACATTGGGCAAAGTAACCGAAGCGATAGGCAATATCGACCTCTCGAAATGGATAAGCCAAAGCATAAATCTCACAATCAGCGATAAAACGATAACCGCTCCAGTAACCAGCGTTTCTGGTACCATCACGGCGTTGATCGAAGATGCGATAAAAAAGTTCGACATGAATGTCGACCCGACCAATTTGGCTCAAATGGCGACTGGATTGACGCAATCTTTATTGAAGGTCTTGATGATATTCATCTATGGCATTTTGCTTTGGACGGTCGGCAAATTCCTTTGCTGGATCCTTTGGCACGCCGCTTTCAAATTCATCATCCCAAAATCGAAACGCAAACTCACCAAAGAGGAAAAAACCGCAAATGACGCCCTTCCCCGCAGGCAAAGAAAGAAGACCATCTATCAAAAGGTTCGCGGCGTTTCCATGGCCCAAGAAGTGGTCATCAACCTTCTCCTTTTATCGATGCTGATCGTTCCGATAAGTGGTACCATCAATTCGATTGCCAACTCTTTCAACGGCACTTCGAAAGAGTCAACGGCAAGCGAAAAGCTAAAAGCCGATAATGATACGTTGAACACCATCCAAACCGCTTTGGATACCTATCAAAATTCCGTTTTCTCCAAAGCCTTTTTCGGATGGACGGTCAACCAAGAAGGCAAAAGCTGGGACACCCAACTTCTTTCTTTCTTGTCAAAATCGAACGTAACGAAGGATATGACCATCTCCGTCATCGATGTCGTTTCGGAAGCAGCGGGAATCGGAAAAGAGGTGATTGAATCCGGACTGCTTTCAGAGGGAGGAACGACCTTCGATAAAATCTATCTTTTGCTTACTACGGAATATGGCGTGAAGATTATCTCTACATTAGCAAACTCTGAATTAGTCACTTCTATTTTGCCAATGGCATTGGAATTCGCCGCGAACATCGATACGATCAAAAACTACATAGGGAATTCCTTAGGCATCGATTATTATGGCTACAACTGGTCAGCGACAGTTGAAGAATTGGGCAACATGATCACCGATCTTCAATCATCTGATATTTTCACTTTCTTCACCGATGAAAACGGAGAGGCTCATTTCGATACCGATTCGGTGGCTTCTATTTTCTCTGAAAATTCCAAAAAGGCGATGAACGCTTTGTTTGAAAGATTCGCCAAACGTCCAGACGAAAAGAATTTATTCAGTGATTTGATTACAGTGTTCTTAGTCAACTATGCCTTGAATTCAACCAGCGATTCCGAAGGTATTGCTTTAAATGACTTCTTGCCGAGCACCGATGGATGCGAATATGAAACCGATGACAACACAGGTCGGAAATACATTTCCAAATTGAATGAAGATTACGAAAATCTTTCGTTAGGAGATGAACTCCAAGTCGTTTACGGGTCTTTATGCGATATCAATGATTTGGACGATAGATTGACCGCTCTTATCGTCGATTCCTTAGTCGATGAGGAAAAAGAATTGGACACCGATGTTTTGATCGATATCGTTGTTGATAACATCGACGAAATAAACGAGATCATCGTTGGCAAAGACGATATAGAAGAAGGCAAAACATGTTTGCTTGATTGTTCATTTATCACTTATGGCATGGGCGCCATAACGGATTTGATCGGTAGCAGTGTTTCAAGTGCTTTGAACGTCGAAATCGACATGAGCGGCGTCAGAAATGAGCTTTTCTCCGAAACTCTTCCGTTCGAAACCAGAAAGGCCAACGCCAAATCGGAATTGGGAGGAATGCTCAATTTGATAAAATCCTTCGTGAACGCCGACCCAATTTGCAAAGAATTCATCAAAGATTTGGATGCGACCCCGGGAATCGTTTATGAGCCTAATGGCAATTTGCATTCCATAGAAGATGGCTTATTGGATGGATTTATCGCCTTATCTGAAGGCATTGACGATTCAAAGATATTGACTGCGATTCTGCCTAAGGCTGCAGAAAGTCTTTTATCCAACAATGAAGCGTTGAAAGAATTGGGCATAGATGGATTGAATACCGATGTGGATGGTTTTGGCAAAGAACTAGCCAAATTACTTAAAGTAGCCAAAGAATGCATGCCGTTGATCCAATTCGTAACCAACAACGCCGCTTCTTTGTCTGGCGCCTCTTCAAAAGAAATCAGCGAAGTCTTAAATGGCTTAGCCGATTATCATGACCAAATGGTCACATTGTTAAATGGAATCTGTGCCAACAAGATCATAAATGACGAAAACAACACCACGTATCGCAACTTATTGCAAAAATTGCTTGGGAACATATTGGGAAGGGAAATAAATTTGCCTGCCGACATTGATCCATCAACCGAAAATGTCGTGGTAGCCGACCTTATTTATGGATTGGGCAAAAACTGCACCCCAACCGTCCTCAACGCTCTTTTAAACGGCGGTTCCGTTTCCCTGTCTGATTTAGGGGGCGTTGATTTCGCCGAAATATTGAAGCCTTTGGATTCTTCCGATGTTTTTGGTGATATAATCGCCGATCTGCTCGATGACGCCATCGTTCCGCTATTGGGTTCGTCGGCAACCGATTCCAATCTTTCCTTCAAAAATGTCACGAGTTGGCAAAATGAGGGAGACGCTTTGAATTCTATTATCAAATTCGGCGCGGAAATCGGTGATATTTCGAATATCGATCTATTCAATTCCGACCCTGATGCCATCTCTTCGATTATCAAGGCATTGTCGCAATCCCAGATTTTCAACAACAAAACCAGCGACGGAATAGAATATACGTTCGGTAAATTTTTCTATAAGACGATCATTGACTCTTTAGGCGATTCTATTTCATTCTTCGAAGACAAAGACCCAAATGGGAAAACCGCTGAAGAAAGAACCCAAGCTCTTTGCAATTCGATGTCATCCGTAAGTCAAAGCGGGTGGGAGCAAGAAGCGGAAGCTTTCGGCGATATTCTGGCCAATTTGAATAAGGTATTAAACGGTAGCAGCCTTTCTGGAACTTTGAATATCAAAGACATCAAAGCTGCTGCGGTAAAAGGATTGTTGGAAGAGTTAACGACATCAACGACAATCGGGCGTCCGATCTCCTATCATTTATACGAACAAATCGCCACCAATTTGATTGATGCAGGCATCGATATCGGAATGGGCGATCACGGATACATGAATATCGATTGGATTTGGGACGCTTTCGAAAGCGAGACACCCGATGCCATTTATAACGAAATGTACTACTTGAGCCTTTTGATAGAAACCGTGTTGGATCCTTCCTATGGCTTGCTAGATGATTCAGGCAATATATCCTCTGATGGGTTGGATTTGTCTAAGATGTCAGGGAAATATATGCTCACTCCTTTGACCAAATCGATGGCTAAATCAATCGTTTTCAATACCATTCCAGACGGAGAAACAACTCCTACGGCTTTCGAAAATCTTCTTACCGAGATGATTGCCGATTCCGGAATCTATGGAACGAATGACAAACAAAGCAAAGCCGAAATATTGGAATATGT
This sequence comes from uncultured Eubacteriales bacterium, assembly GCA_963652335.1. Taxonomy (GTDB): domain Bacteria; phylum Bacillota_I; class Bacilli_A; order RFN20; family CAG-826; genus UBA4951. Next base: position 136,441 of record CAVJSS010000001.1, read on the forward strand.
CCAAAATGTTTCGCCAGGCACCCAAGAGATTTCCAAAGCCAAATTCTCTAACCGTCTTTCTGACGATGGGCCTTGGAATGAGGAATGCGAGGCTTTAGGAAATTTGGGCGATTCGATCAACGAATTGGGAATCAGCATCTCTGATTTCAGCCCATCTTCGATCTTCAAAAATTCAGTTGGCGAATTGCTCAATGAGCAAGAACGCGAGACCAAGCGATTGGCTTTAAACGATGTCGTTTCTGCAGTCAACGATTCAAAAATCCTTTACCATTTGCTCCCTAATCTGATCAAGACCGGTATCGATAGCGTGGCCTCTAGTTTGGGCGGAAGCGCAACACCTAATTATTATTACGTGGGCAAAGGCATTAACGCCGATCCGTACGGAAAGGATGAAATCGAGAACCTTACTTATATTATCTATTATGCGGCCCAAGCCGATTTAAGCGTCGATATCAACGAATTGGATATTGATTCCGCTTCCGAGATTTTAACCTGCTTGGCCAAATCCCATATCTTCAATAGCGTTTCTAACGACGAAACAAGCAACGAGACATTCTTCCAATCCGTCATGGCGGATGTCTATTCCAAAGACGAAATAGCGAATTACTATTATCGAGTCGAAAACCCAAAGGACAATCCTGAATACAATAAGTCGATTTCCTACACGGATTCGCGGAGCAAAGCCATCGAAACGTTGGCTGAATTGTTCCCGGCTATGGAAACCAGTTCTAGCTGTGATTCCCAAAAGAACCTCGAATTGCTCAACGGCGATTCCAATTCTTTGAAGAGTTTCGTCAAAGTCATCCAAGACAATAAAAAGGCTTATGAAAAGATAACGTCAAACAACGTTATGGAATTAGACAGCGAGACGATTAAAACGATTTTCAAAGAATTGTCGGGCAACAAGCTATTCGCCGATATCTTGGTTAATGCTTTGGGAAAGACGTTCTCGGATGGCTTTGCTTCATCGATGATCGATATGAGCAACGCCAACCCATACTATTGCTATTGGCTTAGAGACGATGGGACTGTCGAATCCAATGATTCGGAAGCCGATTTCACCAAGACGATAGGCGATGACGAAATCGATGTTTTGGCCGACTTCATCCCATTCTTCAATGAAAATTCGAAGATGTTCGACGATCTTTCTTCTTTGTCTATCGCTTCTAGCACAATAGAAACTTTTAAGAGCATGCTTAATATGCTTTATGATTCCTATATTTTCCATAACGGTTTGGCGTGGGATCAAATGGGTACGAAAGCCAAATCATCCTGGCAGAGCGATCTAACCGTATTCGAACAGGCATATGGTCTGATCATCAAAGAATCTGGTTTGGCTGATATGAATTATTCTTCTAGCTTTGATGCGAAATATGCTAGTGCCGAAGAAAAATTGAACGATTACATAAAATCATTTACTGCCGGTAAGTTGGTCTCTTCTCATTCAAAGGATTGGAAAAAAGAAATCGATGCCTTGACAACCGATGGAAAAAACGGTGGAGCGTTGAATGTCTTACTTAATCTCGGAGTGATCGGCGAAGACGGAATGTCTGCCGAAAGCATAGATTTGATGAGTTTCTCCCCTGACAAGCTTTCCAAGATGCTCAAAGCCTTGAATGGAATCGATATCGTAAAAGAAGTCGTTCCTTATAAGATTAAGGACACCTTAAGCGATACTATCGATTTCTCTTCATATAGTAGCCTAGCCCTTTCGTCGAATTCGGTCAGTTCGTTTGATTCGGCCGAAACTTGGGGAGACATAGGCATCTTCTCCAAACTGATCATTTCAGGAAACGGAGCTGTTGTCGTTTCTTATACTTCCGATGGCAGCAACTGGAAAGAAGCTTATAACGGCTCTCTTGCCGGATCGGAAACGATAACGATGGAAAACGCCGTCGCTTTCAAGATCGACGGATCGGCATCAATCAGCGACGTAGAAGTCGATACGGCCAACTATTTCTTATCTCAAGAGACTTATGGGGAAGATGATGGAGCCATAGATTCGCTGACTACTTTGTTAAATAGCCTATATTTGAAAAACGGCGGATCATATCCAACCATCGATTCAAGCGATCCCGATGTTATCGAAACCTTGCTAGGCAGCATTACCGATATATTGGTTTTCATCGATGATGACAATGGATTCTATGCAAGAGGGTTCGATGAGCATTATAAATCCATAGCCGAAAACGAATCCTTCTTATCCAGAGACGTTTTCATGAGAAATATGCTTAAAGTCACTTACACCGACGATGGCAAAAACTATGATTTGGATATCGGGAATCATTTCGCTGACCCATTAAGCGACATCCATGATATTTTCGAATCGGATACATATGACGCAAATGTCGAAGGAAACTGGTTTTCAAGCCAACTCAAAGAAGCCGAAAAGGTTGAATTCATCATATCCGGAAATATCGGTGAGATAACATCTGACGGCAAGACTTTGCCGCTTTACCATTCAAAGACGGAATCCCTCGCCGGCCTCAAAAACGATGCTGGAGACGAATATGTTTTCGAGACATTGATAAAAGAAGCCACAACTTCTCAATTCGGCTCCACGATCGTTGATAATATGGCCAGATCATTCTTGCTTGATACCGAAAATTATGCGGTTGCTGGCGTTTATTTCAAAGAAGGCGTCGTCAGCGATCCTAATGATGACGAAATCAGAAAGTCCTCATCGACGGAAGCCAAAGAAATCAACGAAGGATATCGTGATTCATTCAAAGTCGTCGAAGTCGAAGCTGATAAAAACACGTTGATCAGGATGCTGAAGATTACAGAAGCCTATGGCATCAAAGCGTTCGCCGATGGCACTTCAAGTGCAGCCGACTTCAAAACCCTTATGTCAGAAATGGATGATAATAATTCGATTATTGATAAATTCTTCTACAACGCCGCGATTTATGATTACATGGTCAATCGTGGTATCTATCATGGTGAGATCGAAATTCCATCCCATATGGATAAGATTTCCATTCCAAACGCTTTCGCAACTGATTTCACGTTTGCATCCGTTGGGGCTTTAGCTAATTGATAACATGCCATTGACCATTCTTGAAGAAACGACTTTCGAGAAGGAAGTGCTTCGTTCTCGATTTATTTGTTCGCTCCGCCATTGCGAAAGCGATGATGATTTCGATAAGCATTTGATGGATGCTAGGGCAAAATACCCGAAAGCCACGCATTATTGCTATGGAGCCAAAATCGGATCCAATGAAAAAATGGGCGATGATGGTGAGCCAAACCATTCGGCCGGACTTCAGATATTGTCTTCGATCCGCCATAAAAAGCTCGAAAACGTTTCTTTGATTGTCATTAGATATTTCGGAGGGACAAAACTCGGGTTGCCCAGATTGACTAGGACTTATAGAGAATGCGCGGAAGAAACGATTTCCCTTTCGAGAATCAAAGAAGCGAAAAAGGGGATGGGCGTCACCATTTCCCTTTCTTATTCGGAACTAGATCAAATTCGTTATCAACTTGATAGGAGTGGGTTCCAAATTGGTGGTATCATTTTTGAAGATGAAGTTAAAGTCTCTTTCTTAGGCGAAGAGAGGAAGATCGAAGATTATCTTAAGAATTTCAAAAAGGAGAGCATCCTCTCCAAAAACGAAACCACAATATATTCGGAGGTAAAAATATGATTCCAGCGTCGGAATTCGAAATGCGTAGGGAGCGTTTGTTGGAAACATTGCCAGATAGATGCGCTGTTCTTTTGTTCGGAGGTGTCCCAAAGATTTCTTCGGCGGACGAGGATCTTCCTTTCGAAATAAACCGCAATTTTTATTATTTGACGGGAATCGATCAGGAGGATTCCGCTCTTTTGCTGGTCAAAGCAGATGGAGAATCCAAAGAATGGCTTTTCATTCTGCCCTTCGATCGCAATAAGGAACGCTGGTACGGCAAACGTTTGACCATTGAGGAAGCTAGCGAAAAGTCTGGGATCAAAAACGTCCTTTTGAACCAATCATTGGAATCTAAGTTCGAATCGATATTCAACCCTTCATTAAGGGAATATGGGGATGTCAAAGAACTTTATTTGGATTTGGATCGCGAGATAAAAATCGCCGACGGAGAATCGACAAAGACCTTAAAAAGCAAAATCAAAACCCGTTACGAAGAAATCGACATAAAAGATGTCTATTCCAATATCACTAAGCTGCGCTTGAGGAAATCAAATAGAGAGATTTCCGAATTGAGAAGCGCTATTTCCGCCACGAAAATCGGTCTTATGGCCACTTGGAAGAAAATGCAGCCAGGAGTTAGAGAATATGAATTGGCGGATGAATTTCTCAGGGCGATAAACGATGACACTGGTTATCAAGGTCTTTCCTTTCCGACCATTATGGCTTCTGGGATCCACGGCACCTGCCTCCATTATCCAACGCCGCTAGATCTTATCCATGATGGCGATTTGGTTTTGATGGATTTGGGGGCTAGGCATGGATATTATTGCGCCGACGTTTCCCGAACCCTTCCAGCCAACGGCAAATTCACCAAAGAACAAAGAATCGCTTACGATATTGTTTTGCGCTGCAACGAAATGGTTGAATCGATGGCCAAACCTGGAATGACAATCAAAGAACTCGATAGGCTTACCGTCGAATTCTTGGCCAAAGAATGCGTGAAAGCAGGTTTTATCAAGCGTGAAGAGGACATTGTTGAATATTTCTTTCATGGCGTATCGCACTTAATCGGTTTGGATACCCACGACCCTTATGGTGCGCCATTGGACCGTTCTTACAAAAATATCCCATTGGAACCGGGGATGGTGATTTCCAATGAACCCGGATTATATATGGAAGATCGTTGTATCGGCATTCGCATCGAAGACGACCTCTTGATCACTCCAAAAGGCGCGGAATGCCTGACCAGGGATATCATCAAGGATCCAGACCAAATCGAGACTTTCCTTGCTTCAAAAAACAAGAAAAACAAATAACTATCAGATTGGAGATTTTATGGAAAAATACGTACTTTCGATTGACCAAGGCACGACTTCCACCCGCGCAATTTTAATCAATGGCAAAGGAAGAGGCGTTTATATGGCCCAACGCCCCGTTGATTGTTATTACCCAGAGCCTGGTTGGGTCGAGCAAGATCCTGAACGTATTTGGATTTCCGTGGTCGACGTCATCAACGAATTGTTGATCATATCCGGCGCCATTTGGGATGATATCGCCGCAATAGGCATAACCAATCAGCGCGAAACAACCATCGTTTGGGACAAAAACACCGGCAAGGCTATCTATAACGCAATCGTTTGGCAGTCCAAACAAACCCAATCGATCTGCGAAAAGATGGAAGACAAAACCGAATTCATCGCCGAAAGGACCGGCTTAAGGCTTAACCCTTATTTCTCCGCATCGAAGATTCGCTTCATTTTGGATAATGTCGGCGGTGCCCAAGAAGCTGCCGAAAAAGGTGATTTATGCTTTGGCACGATCGATAGCTGGATAATCTACAAATTGACCAAAGGCAATCGTTACACTGACTGCTCAAATGCCTCAAGGACGATGTTATTCAATATCCATACGATGAAATGGGACGATGAACTTCTTTCTCTTTGGAATATTCCCAAATCGATGTTGCCTGAAGTGTTGGATAATGACGCTGATTTCGGCAGTGCGAATTTCTTTGGGCAAAACAGTGTCCATATTCATGGCGTGGCTGGGGATCAACAAGCCGCTTTGTTTGGACAATGCTGTTTTAAAATAGGAGAATCGAAAAACACATACGGAACCGGCTGCTTTATGCTTATGAATACCGGAGATAAGGCCGTAGCATCCAAAAACGGCCTCTTGACTACGGTGGCTTGGAGAGTGAATGGTAAAACGACCTACGCTTTGGAAGGCTCCGTTTTCATTGGTGGTGCCGTTATCCAATGGGTCCGTGATCAGACTCGCTGGATCGAAGATGCGTCGGATTCGGCCTATTATGCCGCTAAGCGCCCGGATACCGGCGGAGTTTATTTCGTCCCGGCATTCGTTGGTTTGGGCACTCCGTATTGGGATGACGACGCAAGAGGCGCTATCTTTGGTCTAACCAGGGGAGTCGATAGGCATAATATAACAAGAGCTGCCCTTTATTCGATCGCATATCAAAGCAAGGACGTCATCGACACCATGAAAAAAGACGCAGGATTGGATTTGACCGTGCTGAAAGTCGATGGTGGAGCTTCCAAAAACGATTTGTTGCTTCAATTTCAATCCGATATCCTCCAATGCGAGGTCAGAGTTCCTGTCCAAGTGGAAACGACCGCATTGGGCGCTGGATATTTGGCTGGCTTGGGATCTGGATTTTGGAAGAGCTTGGAAACCATTTCCAAACAGCTTGTGATCGATCGAGTTTACCAGCCTAAAATGGAAAAAGAAGAAGCCGAACGCCTTTCTAGAGGCTGGAGAAAAGCCGTTGAAGCAACCAGGGTTTTCAAGGTGGATCAATGATGCGGAAGTTAGACGGAAAACAATTCGATCAGGTTTTGGAGGCGTTGAATGTCCCATCAAGCATCGATAAAGAATTCCTTTATTCATGCTATTCGGACGCTTTGGAAGGAATCGAAGGCCTTAATAACGTTACGCCATCTCTAAATTCTTATCAGATCAATCATGTTCAATTGATTCTCTATATCGTCAATGAATTGGCTCTTTATGCCTCGATGTTGCCGTCTAAAATCCTTAAAAGCGAAGAATTCGAGAGGCAATTGCTTTCGACGGCGGTGGATAAATATTACACGAACGAGCATCTCTCTTGGCAAGATAACAAGCTTACGAATCGTTACCTTCCGGAAATTTCGACCATCAGCCTCTATTTGAATTTCATTCTTTCGATGTTGGACAAATATCCTTCCGGAGATCCTGAAAAGACATTGCTGATCGATGTCATGAAAAAAGGCTTTTCGATGGCTAGATGCGTCATTTCCTTATTAAACGAAGGATTTGAGACCGAAGCTTTCTCAACCTGGAGAACTTTGCATGAAAACGAATGCATCCTTACTGTTTTGGTCTCGTATGGGGCTCCCGTGATCGAACGTTATTTGGCTCACATCCAATATGCATTGGCATTTAGGAACGCTTTGCCTAAGGACATTGGCGATTCTCTGTTTGTGAAAATCAAAGAAGAAATGCATCAACGTGGATTGAAATCGAAAGATACCAAACGTTTTATCGAATATGGTTGGCTTTATGGGGTTCCTAATGTAGAAAAAACCGAGGATTTCAAGCTTAATTTCCGCGATGGGGTCGAACGCATCGCCGGATTGAGAGACAAGGCTAAAATCTATGAAATGTCATCGGAAATAGCCCATTCATCGCCTTTATTGATCTATAGTAGGAAAGAATATTTCCATCACCTTACTATTTTGAATGTCTATGAATCTTTCATCCGCTTGGAAAAGATATTCACGGCTCTCTATCTTTCGAACGTTCCCATAGAAGAAAAACAAAGATATATGGCTATGCGCGCGGTTTACGGAATCCAAATCGAAGCCATAATGAATCACGAAGCCAAACAATTGGCGTCTTTGAAAGATAAATAAACGATTAAAAAAGCGAGAACAAAACGGTTCTCGCTTTTCCTTTTCATCGATCCATCAAACGTCCGAGAAACATGAACCACCGATGAATTCGCGTATTATCGAATTGTTTGGGACCCATTCGTCAGGTATATCGACGAAGAATTTCAACATTTTAAGAAGCCTTCTGGCATCCGGTGAATATGGGCTTTCTTTATCAATTGCCTCAAGCATTGGCTGAGCGACTTTCTTCATGATAGGCAATTCGTATGGAAGGAATGAATTGAAAACATAATCGCTGTCTTCTTGGGTTTCGTAAATCCATTTGAATTCCCCTTGACGGACACCCGGCCACATCGACAATGTTTCTTCGGCCGACGAACCGCGGAACTTTTTGTCTCTGACGATGCGGCGAATCAAACGAAGATCGGTAAGGGATACCGGATTATGATTGTCGATGTTTATCTGAGCGACGGGAGCGATGAAGATTTTGAATTTGTTTTGCTTTGGGATGGCCGAAGTCATCAATTCGTTCAAGGCATGGATGCCCTCGATGATGATCGGCTCGTTCTTTCCTATCTTTAGCACCCTGCCTGGAACGGAATGGCCTAAGACGAAATCGAAATGCGGCAATGTCACTTCTTTTCCGGCAATAAGATCGAACATATCCGAATTGAATTGATCGATGTCCAAAGCCTCTATCGATTCGAAATCCAACGAACCGTCTTCTAGTCTCGGTGATTCTTCCCTAGGCTTATAATAATCATCCAAAGAAATGCGAACCGTATTTATGCCTCTGGCCAAAAGTTCGATTCGGAGCCTGTTTGCGAAGGTCGTTTTGCCAGAGGAAGAAGGACCGGCGATGCAAATAAGACGAATTTGGTCGATATCATCTTCGATCAATTGGCCCAATTCGGTAAGTTGTCGGTAATGTCTAGCTTCGCCAACGTTGATCAATTCGATGGCGCCGGCTTCTTCGATGCGCTTATTGATGGCAGCGACTGAGCTTAAGCCAACCGTGCTTTGCCATGCATGTCCTTCTTGAAGGACTCTGGAGAAGGTCGAAGCGTCACGGAAATCAGGGATTTTTCCTCCGCATTCGCTTCTTGGATATTGCATCAAGAATCCCGGCGAATACAAACGAAGCCTGAAATCTTTTATATAACCGGTGGATGGGACCATTACTTGGTAGTTGTAATTCAAATAGCCATCGCATTCATAAAGGTGTACGGTTTTCTCTTGGCGGTAATTAAGGATGTCTTCTTTATCGTGATATCCAAGCTTCTTATATATTTTCCTGGCTTTATCGTTGGTTACGACCACGCGGTTGAAAGGGAGGTCGGCGGCGATGATCGATTCCATTTCGTGTTTGATTTTCAATAACATCGCCATGTTCGGCGTGTATCCATCATCAAGCAATTGGATAAGGACGCAACGTGAAACATTATAAGAGAATTTGACATTCAGCTTAGGGTAACAGCGTTTGAAAGCCATTGCGCAGATATACCGGAGGCAAGATTCGTATATTTTCACTGATTCATGGTATGTAAGATCTAGAAATTCTACTTCGGCGTCGTAATATATTTCGTAGCTTAATTCCCTTACGCGGTTATTGACTTTGGCGCAGATATAACGTTTGTCGTTCATCCCTAGTTGGTCTAGCAATCCGACCAACGAGATTTTCTTATCGAATGACATCTTCTGCCCAAATGTGGTGATTTCGAACGGCATTTTAAGGATCCCTCCTCTAGAAAAGAATGAAATCATATCGATAAGAAAGACTTAAATCAAGGATTAGGAAAACAACTCATCGATTATTGAACGAACGTTCACCTAAATAAACTTTAATTTCTCAAGAAATTACCGAAAAAAGCAAAAGAGGTTCGATTAAATTTTGGTTTGGAGTAAAATAAGGGCATATGGCCAACAAGACCAATTCGAAACTCGTCGACAAATATCTTTCTTTAAGCAAAACGAAGAAAGAACTTTTTTGGACGGTCCTCGTAGATTTGGCCGTTTTTATTATCCTTGTGCCGTTTTTCACAATCGGCTGGCTCAAATTGTCTTTGGGCTGGCTCATTGGCTCATCGGCTTCCATTGCCTCCAATCTTTTGACAAATCTTTCCGCCAAAGCCATCTTCAGCCAAAGAGATCCTGACAAAAAATCGGGAGCCATCAATGGCGTTGTCTTTTATATGGCACGTATCTTTATTTGGGCGATAGTCTTGGTCATTTCTGGCATCTGCACATTCAAAGCGAAGTGGTTCAACGGATTCGATCTATTTTATTTTTGGACTGCATTTGCGGCCTATTTCCCTGGTTTGATCATCTTGATCATCAACAACACGATTTCAAAAAGGCGTATCGAAGGGGAAAGAAAATGACTTTTGAAGAGAGGATTGGTTCGATGTTTGAATGGGGAGATATCGACGCCCCTCTCTATTCTTCTTTGCTGGTCATCATCATCTTGATAATCATCTGCCTTATTGTTTTTTTCCGTTTCAAGAAAGCCTTAAAAAAGGAAGAATGGAAGAAACCGCCAAGGGGCGTGGTGCTTTTCGGCGAATGGTATTATGATTTTTGCTCCGATTTCGTAAAAAAGAACATGGGTGAGCCTTTCGAGGGCTTCACCGTCTATTTCATGTACCTTTTCGCTTATTTGCTTCTTTCCTTCATTTGGGGTCTTACCGGCCTTCCTTCCATCATCGATTGGATAGCCGCTCCTTTGTGTTTGTCGCTTACGATGTTCATCGTCATTCAAGTGACTGCCATAAAATACACGAAATTTCGCTATTTCCATCGCTTTATTGAGCCGTTTGCTTTCTTTGCGCCCATCAATCTCGTCACCTATTGGTCCCCGATTATTTCCACGACCATGCGTATGTTTGGAAACGCCTTGTCAGGATCGATAATCCTTGGGCTGATCCAATGGGCTTTATCCAGCGCTTCAGGAAAAATCTTCGGGGCTTTGACATCGGCCGCTCAGGCAAGTTATATCCCTTATTGGGACGTCAATCATGGGACCGTTTGGACTCAAATCTTTTTGGCTCCTATTCCAATAGGCGTCTTGAATCTTTATTTCACCTTATTCACCTCTGTCATTCAGACTTTGGTGTTTGCCATGCTAAATGCCTTATGGATTTCGGCTGAGAGGCCGGAAGACTATCTCCCAAAGGCTAAGAAAGCCAAAAAAGCAAAGGCAATATAAGGGCTTACGCTATAAGGAGGATTCATTATGAATATCGGATTGATCGCCATAGGGGCGGCCATCGCAGTCGGCTTAGGAAGCTTATCCGCCATCGGCGAAGGCTTGATTATATCTCATGCCATCGATGCCATGAGCCGCAACCCGGAAATGCAATCGAAGATTCAAAGCACGATGATCATCGGCGTTGCTTTGGATGAATCGACGGCTATTTATGCTTTGGTCGTCGCGATTTTGATCATTTTCATTTTGGGCGGCAAAGTGACTGCGTAATTCCGCGTTGCTTTATTATTTCGTTTTATGGAGCGAACCATGCTTGACTTAACGCTCGCATTGCTTGAAGAAAGCACATCTTCCCCTCCGTTTACCGGAGAAGATTTCCTTAGGAAATTGTTTCCTAATTTTTGGAGCTTCCTCATCAATTTCTTGGCTTTGGGAGTCCTTTTCCTTTGCGTGTTCTTTTTGGCATATAAGCCTATAAAGAAATTCGTTCAGAAAAGGAAGGAATACATCGCTGACAATTTAAAGGATAGCGAGGAATCCAAAGCCAAATACGAAGGACTTTTAAAAGATTCCGATTCGGTGGTGATTGACGCCAAAAAGCGCGCCGATCAGATCGTTAAGGAGGCCCAAGCTGACGCAAATGCCGAGGCCTTGCGGATCAGAGAAAACGCCAACGACGAAGCGAGCCGTCGTTTGAAAGCGGCGGATGAAGAAATCAAGCAAGCTAGAAAAAAGGCCCAAAAAGACATAAGGGACGAAATAGTGAATGTGGCCATGGATGCTTCAAAAGCCGTATTAGGCCGAGAGGTTAACGAAGAAGACGATCATCGATTGGTCAAAGATTTCATCGATGATCTTAAGGAAGGGAAACGATGATGGCAAGGTTCGAGACAGAAGATCATCGTTTGGCCTTGGCTTTGATAGAATTAGCCAAAGAAGACAAGAAAATCGATGAATACATGATTGCTCTCAAAGGCATCCAAAACGATTTCGTTAAAGAGCCGAAGCTCCTTCAAATATTTTCAAGTTATATGATACCTATCGAAGAATCTTATAAGCTGGTCGATAAGCTTTATTTCAGTGAGGAACTGAAGCATTTGTCGTCTTTCCTCAAGATACTTATCAAAAAAAGATACATACGCCGATTTGACGCCGTATTGAACGAATATGTCTTTGAGGCAAATAAACTTTTAGGTGTCGAAGAGGGCATTGTTTATTCGGCCAGGCTTTTAAACGATACGGAAATCGATCAATTGGAAAAGATGTTTGAAGAGGAGCTCAAAAAGAAAGTTCATTTGCTTAATAGGACCGAACCAAGCCTAATTGCCGGAATAAGGGTGTTCATAGGCGGAAAGGCCTACGATGGTTCCTTGATAACCAAACTGGAAAACCTAAAGAAAGAATTGCTGAAAGCGTAGCGGAGGTAGCGTTTTATGAAAATGGAAACCAAAGACATAACGGCTTTGATAAAGGAACAAATCAAATTCTTTGAAGGACAGGTCGAAAGCGATGATGTCGGTTCCGTTATAAGCGTGGGCGATGGTATTGCTTTGATATATGGGCTTCGCGAAGCTATGCTTGGCGAATTGCTGCTTTTCCCAAATGGGATAAGTGGGATGGTCATGAATCTTAACGTGGATGATGTCGGAGCGGTTTTATTAGGCCCGGATACCCTTGTCAAAGAAGGCGATATAGTCAAACGTTCTCATAAAATCATGGAAGTTCCTGTCGGAAATGGGCTTTTGGGAAGGGTAGTAAACCCACTCGGGAAGGCAATCGACGAAGGTGGCCCAATAGAATTCGACAAGACTAGGCCTGTGGAAAGAATCGCGCCTGGGGTCATGTCGCGCAAGAGCGTGGATACGCCGTTAGAGACCGGAATAAAGGCCATCGATTCCATGATTCCTATCGGTCGTGGGCAACGCGAGCTTATCATCGGCGACCGTCAAACTGGCAAAACCTCAATTGCCATCGATACCATAATCAATCAGAAAGGCAAAGATGTCTATTGCGTTTATGTGGCCATCGGACAAAAAAATTCGACGGTAGCTTCGATCGTCAGCAAGCTCAAAGATGCAGGATGCATGAATTATGTCACGGTCGTTAATTCCAGCGCATCCGAACCGGCTCCGTTACAGTATTTAGCGCCGTTTTCGGGAATCGCCATCGCCGAAGAATGGATGGAACAAGGCAAAGACGTTTTGGTCGTTTTCGACGATTTATCGAAACACGCGGTTGCTTATCGTACATTGTCTTTGCTTTTAAGAAGGGCTCCAGGACGCGAAGCTTATCCAGGCGATATCTTCTATCTTCACAGCCGTCTATTGGAAAGAGCGTGCAAACTCAATGAAGAGAACGGAGGCGGATCGATAACCGCATTGCCTATCATCGAGACGCAAGCCGGCGATATATCTGCTTATATCCCAACGAATGTCATATCGATCACGGATGGTCAGATTTTCTTGGTGGCTGATTATTTCGCTGCCGGTCAACGTCCCGCCATCGATTCGGGATTCTCGGTTAGCCGCGTTGGATCGGCCGCTCAATTCAAATGCATGAAGCAAGTCTCTTCTTCGCTGAAAATCGAGCTAGCCAACTATAGGGAAAATCTGGCCTTCTCCCAATTCGGATCTGATTTGGACAATGAAACGAAAAGGATATTGACCCATGGCTCAGCTGCGATGGAAGCCTTAAAACAAGTAAATTACGCTCCCTTGACCTTAGCTGAGGAAACCTTGACATTGTTCGCCATCAAATATCGTTATCTAGATGATATCGAATTAGAGAAAATAAGCGACTTCCTGAAAGATATGCTTTCCTATATTCATGGACATCACTTAGATATATGGAACGAAATAGAAAAAAAGAAATCATTTGACGATCAGCTTATTTCCTTAACGAAATATGCCATAGAGGAATTCAAGGGAACAAGAGGATAATATGGCTGCGGAATTAAGCAAAACCAAACGTCGCATAGCCTCGATCGAGGCAACCGAAAAAACGACGAAAGCGATGGGGTTGATCGCGATGGTCAAGCTCAGAAGGCTTTTCTCGTCTTTTGAAAATTCCAATTTATATTCAGAGGAATTCGAAGACACGATGTCCCATTTGCTTTTTTATGACAAAAAGCCATATTCGAAGTATTCTTCCTCAAACGAAAAGGCCAAAAGCGATTTATATCTGGTTGTAACCTCTGATTTGGGGCTTTGCGGAGCGTACAATTCTTCGATTTGCAAATTCATCGAACCGATTATCCAAGAAGATGACGTTTTGGGTGTTTTCGGAAAAAAAGGAACAAATCATTTCGAAGCGATTTCTTTGAGAAATCTCGATTTGTCTTACGCCGGTTTCGATATATTGGATGATTTAAGCCTTGATTCATTGGCTAAGAGATTGAAAGATGAATTCGATACAGCCAAATTCAGGTCGATAAAGATCATCTATACCCATTATATAAATTCGTTAAGGTCCGAGCCTAAACAATTCACCTTGCTGCCGATCGAGAAAAACATAAAGGAATGGGAAAACGAGAAAACCATCGTTCCGGAATTTGACGGCAAGACCAAGGAAATAATCGATTCTATCTTGCTATTATATCTAAAAAGCCAAATCCAGGCGAAATTCATCGAATCCGCTTTATCGGAACAATCAAACCGAAGGAATGCGATGGATAACGCAAACGATAACGCAGACGAATTGCTTGAAAAGCTAAGAATCGAATATAACAAAGCCAGGCAAAGCGCCATAACCCAAGAAATAACCGAGGTGGTTGGCGGTGCCTCGGCGAATGAATAGGAGGAACAACATGGAAAACGAAAAAGAATTGTGCGGCGAAGTAATACAAGCCGTCGGACCAGTCATAGATGTCCGCTTCCAAGATAAACATTTGCCAGCCTTATTGACTGCGCTTAACGTGATTTTCCCAAACAGAGAAGAACCGCTGGTGGTCGAAGTGATGCAGCATATCGGCGACGATGTCGTAAGAACCGTCGCAATGGGAGCCACTGATGGAGTCGAACGCGGTTTTAAGGTTTTGGATACCTGTGGTCCTATCACTGTTCCAGTTGGTGAAGCCACATTAGGCAGGATGTTCAACGTTTTAGGCAATCCGATCGATGGATTGGACGAAAAAGAGGTCAAAGAATCGCCAAGGCTTCCAATCCATAGGGAAGCTCCAAGCTTCAGCGAACAGCAAGTTTCAACTGAGATTTTAGAAACTGGAATCAAAGTCATCGATCTTTTGTGTCCATACGTAAAAGGCGGAAAGGTCGGTCTTTTCGGTGGCGCTGGCGTTGGCAAAACGGTTCTTATCCAAGAACTTATATTCAACATTGCCTCCGAGCATAATGGGATATCCGTTTTCGGCGGGGTCGGAGAACGTTCAAGAGAAGGGAATGACCTTTATTACGAAATGAAGGAGTCTGGCGTATTGAAAAACACCGCCCTCTGCTTCGGACAAATGAACGAACCTCCAGGAGCCCGTATGAGAGTTGGGCTAAGCGCTTTGACCATGGCGGAATATTTCCGTGACCAAAAACATAAAGACGTCCTTTTGTTTATCGACAATATCTTCCGCTTCACTCAAGCAGGATCGGAAGTATCCGCTCTTTTGGGACGTATGCCTTCGGCAGTAGGCTATCAGCCGACTTTAGCGACTGAAATGGGACAGCTTCAGGAAAGAATCACTTCTACCAAATCCGGTTCCATAACTTCCGTTCAAGCGGTTTATGTCCCTGCCGACGATTTGACCGATCCAGCGCCTGCGACGACCTTTGCCCACCTGGATGCCAAAACTTTGTTGGATAGAAACACCGCCGCATTAGGAATCTATCCAGCAGTTGACCCCCTTGATTCGACTTCCAATGCCCTTAATCCTTCCATAATCGGAGAAGAACATTACCAAGTGGCGAGAGGAGTTCAAAAACTTTTGCAGCGATACAAAGAGCTTCAAGATATCATCGCTATTCTGGGCTTAGACGAATTATCAGATGAAGACAAAGCGGTGGTGGCGAGAGCTCGTAGAGTTCGCAACTTCCTTTCTCAGCCGTTTCATGTCGCAGAGGCTTTCTCTGGCATTTCTGGTACCTATGTTTCTTTAAAAGAAACCGTCCGTTCTTTCAAAGAATTGTTGTCTGGAAAATATGACTCCTTGCCTGAAAATGCCTTCTTATATTGCGGAACGATCGAAGATGCGGTTAAAAAGGCAGAGGACATTTCCAAATGAACTGCCTTCATTGTCGAATAATCACTCCTAAAGGCTGCGTTTTTGAAAAAGATGCGGCTTATATAAGCGTTCCATCGATCAAAGGCACTTTAGGAATATTGCCAAATCGTCTGCCTCTTATTGCCGCTCTTAACCCAAGTGGTGGAATTTTGAAGGTAACAGCATTGGAAAATGATGAGGGAGTCGAATATTTTTTCGTTATAAAAGGCGGAACTTTAACACATAAAAAGAACGGGACGATTATTTTGGCCGATTCATTGATCGCAGTCGAAAGCAGTGAAGAAGGTTTGGAACTAATAGCTAAGAAATAGCAAATTCGTATGTTTGTAGGTTAAATTTGCTTAAAGCTTCAGATTTTTCATTCGGGGTCAAACATCCGTAATCCAAAACGTATGTTTCTCTGTCATATGAGGATTTGAATTCTTTCGAATAAAGGATTTGGGAAGATGCGTCGCTAGAATCATATAAGCAAAGGCGGACGGATTGGTTGGAATTCAACGCCAGTTCAAACGTAGCCATGTCTGAAAATCTATAGAAAGAAGTTTGCTTTGTTTCATAATTCATGAAACTGGCGAATTTATCGCTTGAGGAAGCATCGTTATAAATATCCAGCATTTTGGCTGATGATTCATAAAGACGATACAAGCGCGGGGTGGCTCCGTCTATTCCGCCATTTTTTATGTCGGTTCCGTATTTGCTTTTGAATTCCAACAGATTCTCGTCATAGAAATCCTTCCCGTCGAGATCATCTTCGGAATAATAAAAAACGTGGACGTACTTTTTCGTTTTCTTCATCGCACCTATGAAACTAGGTTCGAAGTTTCTGCACCAATAGCAAGATTCCCTTGCGAACAATACATATGTCGGAATCCCTGCCTCTGCTTCGCCAATCAACGATGCTGCGGTCCTTGATGTTTTTATATTTTCATATCCATTGATGGAAGATGAAGAAAAAGCAAACGAACCTGAGCATTCGATCAAGGCGGCGTCAGAGTCCGCTCTCTCACAAGATGTAAGGGCTACCATTGAAACGACAAGAAAAAGGGCCAAACGTTTTTTCATCACCATAGTATAGACTACACAAATGGATTTTTTCCGCTAAACTTTATGCGAGGAAAATTTCATGAATATTTTTGACACAATACCTGAAAGCAAAATCACCCCAGATTCTTTCTATGCTTGCATCGAAATCCCAAAAGGAAGCAAATGCAAATACGAAGTCGATCATGAATCTGGACTATTGCTTTTGGACCGTATTTTACATACGGCAACCCACTATCCGCACAACTATGGTTTTATTCCAAACACCTTATCGGATGATGGCGACCCTCTTGACGTTTTGGTAATCTGCTCCGAACCAATGGTGCCGCTTTCCATCACGGTCGCTTACCCAATCGGCATTTTGGAAATGATCGACGGCGGAAAGCTGGACGAAAAGATAATTGCGGTGTGCGCACATGATGCCAATTATAACGAAGTGAAAGATATTTCGGATTTGGCCGCTCACGTTTCTGAAGAAATCAAACATTTTTTCTCCGTATACAAGCAACTCGAACACGGTAAAGAAACGGTGGTTAAGGAAATTGAAGGAGCAGATGCCGCCAAAAAGGCTATAGCCAGAGCCATCGAGGCTTACAAAAATTCCAAAAACTAAAGTTTGGTGGCGGAATCGACCAATTGTTTAGCCAAAGCGGAGACTGAGGAAATCCGTTTTATCCGATAATCCTTAAGAATGACCTGGCCAAGGCTGTTTCCTTGCCTAACGTCTCCCCTATTGGCGATTTGGACGACTCCATCTTCTCTAGAAGAGAGATAGACGATCATTTCGGAAGCCAAAGATATTTCTTCTTCCGAAGGGTTGTCTTTTTGTATTAGCAAATGCGAGCCATGCTCTCCTTCTATATGAAGCCAAACGTGATTTTTCGAACGTGACAAAAAGAAAGTGAGGTACCGATTTTGGATTCCGTTTTTCCCAAACATATAAGTTGTGCCGTCATGGACTACCTTATACGGCAGCTCTTTAGAAGAAAGAGCGTTGACATTCCTGGCTTTCTTTTTTTGTTTGTCGTCTTTGACCCATTGTGCCAATTTGGCGTCGTCTCCGTTTGAAAACAAATAGAGAGTAGATTCTAATTGATCGATTTCTTTTCTTGCCCTTTCCAAATTGGCTTTCGCATTGTTTATCGTAGCTTTGGCCTTTTTCTCGGACTTGAAATATTTTTGGGCATTTTCGCTTAAAGACAAAGACGTGTCCAGTTCAACGACGGTGCCTTCGTATTCTATTTGGGCTATACCAGGTTTAATTTCGTTCCAGCATGTATATATTGCTTCAGCTTTTTTGGAATCGGAGAGATGGGACTCAGCCCTTTTGATATCGCTTAAAATGGCTTTTTCTTTCTTCTTGGCTGAAACAAGCCTTCTCTTCAGTGATTTTATGTGGTCTCCGAACTTCTCCTTTTTTCTAGAAGCGAAAAGGCTTTCCTCTAAGAATTCCGCATATTGCTCATATTCATCAAAGGTGAGGGATGTATTTGTATCTTCTCCGCTTGGTTTTAAAGGAAATTCGTAGGTCAGATTAGCCATCAAGGGGCGTTTGGTGGTCAGGGACATTTCCCGATAGACATCAATTATCTTGTTTGATGAATCGCAAAGTATCATGTTCGGGTGATGTGGTATCAACTCGATATATAAATGCCTTGATTCCTCTTTGAACACCTTGTTTATTATTTCCAAATCAAAACGGATTATCATGTCGGAATTGACCGCTTTTACGTTTTGGACAAAAGCATTGTTCAATTCCCGGCGCAGTTTCGAAAGGAACCGCGTTTCGGATTGAGAAGGCTGGTGTTTCAATCCGGAAATGTATATTCTTGGAAATTGCTGATCCAATACAATCCCCAATGTTTTGTTTTTTTCGCCAGAAATCTTAAAGAAAGCGGAAAATTCCGTAATGAAATCGGGATGCGATATGTAGTGCCCTTTTAATATTTCGTTTAGCCGCTCTGCGTAATATTCCAAAAACTTCGGATTGATTTTCATGAAGGCATTATAGCATAAGAAGTTGCGGCAATTAGTGGTAATTTCGGCGCTTTGCTATGGCTTTTAAATTTTATAAGCATATAATTCAGTCATGGGAAACAAAGGTCTTTTGATTATAATTTCCGGTCCGTCGGGTGTAGGTAAGGGAACGATAAGAAAACAACTGATTCAAAATTCCGTGCTTCCTTTTTGGTATAGCGTATCCATGACTACCAGACCGATGCGTCCTGGCGAGGTCAACGGAGTGGATTATATATTCGTCGATGACAAGACATTTAACGAAAATATAAAAAACGGCAATTTCTTGGAACATGTCGAATTTGTAGGCCATCAGTATGGAACGCCTAGATCAAATGTCGTTGATAAACTGAATCAAGGAATAAACGTCATTTTGGAAATCGAGGTCATCGGCGCGGACAACGTTGTCAAAAACGCAGCGGATCTCCATCCGATCACTTTCTTCCTGGTTCCTCCAAATTTCGATGCGTTGGAAAAGAGAATTCGCGGAAGATGCACGGAAGATGAAAAAACGATTGAAAAGCGTCTAGATAAAGCTAGAACCGAATTGGCAAGAAAAGACGAATATGACCATATCATCGTCAACGATTCTGTCGAAAGAGCCGCCCACGAAATCGAATCGATCATAGCTTCTTGCCAAAAGTAGTTTATCTAACTTTTGGCTTTTTGTTTTGTTAGACTAATCTTATGAAGATTCTCGATGTTTTGGTCGAATATGCCGCCAAGTCTTTGGATAGGACATTCAGCTATCTTTATAATGGCGATATCAATGTCGAAAAAGGGTGCCGAGTTTTGATTTCCTTTGGTGGAGGAAAACGTAATATCGTCGGCTTCGTTGCCAATGTAACCGAAACTTCCTTGACGGAAAACGAACTAGAAAAGTCAAACGGATATTCTATGAAGCACGTTATCGAAGTTCTCGACAGGGCCCCTTTGGTTTCTGACGAATTACTTGAATTGGCGGAAAAGGTCTCTTCCTATTATCTTTCGTCGAAAATATCCGTTCTTCAGGCCATGTTCCCGAAATCATTGGCGCCTCGTCGTTCTTCTTTGAAAGGCCCTAAAATAGCCTATGACACGTGGGTTACGGTTTCAAATTACAGTGAAATCGGATTGACGCCAAGGCAAATCGAAATCATGCGATTATTGAAAAACAACGGAGATATGCTTAAAAGAGAAATCAAATCTCCTTCCGTTTTGGAAAAGCTATATGAAAAAGGTCTTATAATTTTCGAAAAACGAGAAAGGCTGCGCTCTCCTAAAAGAATATATTCAAACAGAGAAATATCGCATCCTTTGACAAACGACCAGAGGAAAGTTTTTTCCGAAATCCTCAAGTCAGAAAAACCAACGATTTTATTGCAAGGAGTAACCGGTTCCGGCAAGACAGAAGTCTACCTTCATTTAGCTGAGCGCATGCTTAATGAAAACAAAGGAGTTATCATGCTGGTTCCTGAAATCAATCTCACTCCGACGATGGTCGATTATTGTTCGAGGAGATTTGGGGACAAGGTAGCCATTCTCCATAGTGGGTTAAGCGATGGCGAACGTTACGATGAATATCGTCGTATTTCAAGAGGAGAAGCAACTTTGGTCGTGGGAACCAGAAGCGCGATATTCGCCCCTTTGAAAAATATCGGTTTAATCATTATCGATGAAGAACATGTCGAATCATACAAAGAGGAAAGACCTCCTTACTACCATGCGAGAGAAGTAGCTATCATGCGTGGCAAAATGCATGGCGCGAAAGTCATTTTAGGTTCAGCTACTCCATCGTTGGAAACGAAAGCCAAAGCCAGGAGAGGCATATATGGCTATTGCGAATTGCCACATAGAATAAATTCGCTTCCGCTCCCGAAAACCGAAATCATCGATTTATCCAAAAGAAACAATCTATATAAAGGATCCAATAAAGTTTCTAAAGCCTTATACAATCGTCTATATGATTGTCTAACCAACAACACCCAAGGAATTATTTTAATAAATCGTCGCGGTTATTGGACAACGATCATGTGTCCGAATTGCGGATATTATTTCACTTGTCCGAATTGTATGTCTTCCCTCACCTATCACAAAAACGACGAAATGCTCAAGTGCCATCATTGCGGTTATGTGGAACTTTATCCTTCTTCTTGTCCGCAATGTGGGAACAAGAAACTGATGCGAACCGGCTTTGGAACCGAGAGAGTGGTTAAAGAATTAGAGGACCTCTTCCCAAATTGCAAGGTGGAAAGACTAGACACCGACATTACCAAAAAAGAGTGCAATCTTCATAACACATTAGCTTCATTTCACGATCATAATGCCGATTTTCTTGTCGGAACTCAAATGATTGCCAAAGGACACGATTTTCCTGATGTTACTTTATCCGCGATCATAAACGCAGATATAGGGCTCAATAATCCTTCCTTCAGAGCGACTGAGAGAACTTTCGATTTGATAGCCCAAGCAGTTGGCAGAAGCGGCCGTTCCAAAAACGAGGGCACGGCTTTGATTCAAACTTATAACCCACAACACTACGCTATCGTTTTAGGCGCCAAGCAAGATTACAAAAGCTTCTATGAAAGGGAAATGAGAGAAAGAAAAACCGGCAATTATCCTCCGTTCGTTAATTTAATGTTGCTTAGCTTTAAAGGCGGCAGTGAGGAAAAGGTCATTTTGGCTGCTAAGGACTTTAAGCGAATCATTGACATGGAAGGTTTCAAAGACGCTTCCATTATCGGACCCATGGTGCCATTTTATTCGGTGCAAGACGGCAAATATGTCCGTAGCCTTCTTATAAAATACAAGTCGAGAGATGGTTTAGATGCATTCGTCGATTCGTTGATAAAACGTTTCTCAGGCAAAGCCGGAATCGATATTTCAATAAATATCGACCCATTGGATTACTAAAGAAGCGATGATATAATCATGAACGGAGTGTTTGTATATGATTCTTATTTCAATTTTTGGGTTGGATCAATTCGTCGTCGGAAAATATAGCAGCGAGCATACCGAAAATCTCGCTCTGGCTTTCGAATGCAGCGAAGACGAAATCAATTTTTATGCCCCATATTCGATGATTTTCCATAAAGGCGTTGAACAGACTTCATGGAATTCTTTGGTTGTTGTCTCTCTGGAAGAAAAATATCGCCCTTTCGAGGAAAAAGCCGTCGATTATATCTTCAAGACCTTAAAAGATTTCTGCATCCATATAGAAATCCGTTTCGATTATCATGCAAACGGTTCGGCTTATAAGCTGATAAACGATGATTATCCTCTCTATTTGACGGAGAATAACATCGTTGAGGCGGAAGAAGAAACGTTCGAGGAAGATAATCTTCCTAATGATGACGAACTATATACCGGAAATGTCTTCGAAGGAATGGAAGACAAATTGGAAAAAGCCCTTAACCCAGAAATATTCAAGGACAAGAAATAGGAGGAACCAAAATATGAAAGAATTAGATTTATCCCTTTTGATCCTAAACGACATCATAGACAATGACGTTCCTTTCGGTGAGGCTTTGAAAAAAGTATTTAAGGCAGACGTCGAAAAGCGCCCATATCGTTCTACGGTTGCCGCAATCGTCGGCTGCGAATTAAGGCACCACATCCTTTTTGAATATGTCCTTAACGACGTCGGTTTGTCCTTGGAAGAAAATCGTTTCACCGCTTTGGTTCTCGGAAACATCGCTTTCGCTAAGAAAATCGACAACGAAACGTCCAAAAAAGAATTGGAAGACAAATTGGGAGAAAAATACGATTTGGTAAAAGAATTCGTTGAGACAGCCAAAAGTGGAAAGTCATTCATCCCAGACGATATGAGCCGCACTTCCAACCGCTATCTTTCTTTAAGATATAACACCCCTGAATGGGTCTTGAAGATTTGGCAACATTATGGTTTTGGCGTCACCTATAAGATTTTAAGAAAGAACGTTACCATCGATTATGCGACCTTGCGCGTCAGAGCCCCTTTGACCGTTGAAGAAATGATCAAACGCGATTCGGATTTCGTCCCGACTCCAATCGAGGGAATAATCACTTACAAAGGAAAGACGCCAATCAGAAAGATTCCCGAATATCAACGCGGCGAATTGTTCAAAGAAAAGCCAGGCGTCAAAGCGGTAGTCGACCGTTTTTATATCGAAGAGCCAAAGGAATTGATGGCTTATGAAGGAAGCGAAGATTCATCCCTCCTTTATGAATTGCTTGAAACTTACAAAGATTCCATCGGAATGAATTTGGTCGTCAGAGACATGGATGCTCACATGCTTGTCGGCAAACAGATCAGAAAGCAAAGTCTTAAAAACGTCAATTTGTTTGCTGCTGAATCTGATTCAATGACCTCAGGAATCTCCCGCCTTCAAGATTTGGTTTTCGTCTCTCCAAAGAGCACAGATTTCGATAAAATCCGCGAAGAACCGGATTATTTGCTTCATTTTCATAAGCAAGACGGCGAATCCAAACTTTATTCAGATGAAAAAGAAATATTGGAAAACTGTTCAAAATTCGTTGCTGAAAGCGGAACTCTTATCTATATGATAAAAACCATTTCCAAAAAGGAAGGCCATAATCTCATCAACGCTTTCTTGGCTAATCACCAAGAATTCCATCTCGTCGAAGAAAAGCAGATGTTCCCATTCGAAGCCACGGATACCGCCTTGTATTATGCGGCGATGATGAAGCAAACTCTAAACGTCAAGGAATCCGTTCCTCTTTCTCCGCTTTTGACAGAAATGCCTACCATCAGCGTTTGTTCAAATGCCGAGCCAAGAAAATAAAAGATAACCATGAAAGACAATTTATTCGGCTATTCGCTCAAGCGACTCCAAGAAAAAATGGTTTCGATGGGCGAGAAGCCTTTCAGAGCCATTCAATTGTATCAATGGATTTACGAACACCATGTTTTCGATTTCGATTCTTGGAGCGACGTCTCTAAGAAATTCCGTGAAGTCTTAAACGAGAGGTTTTGTTTGACTTTGCCTAAAATATTCAAAAAGCAAGTGTCCTTAGACGGAACGATCAAATTGTTGCTTGAAATGGAAGATGGAGCCAAAGTCGAAACGGTTTTGATGCGTTATGATTACGGAAACGCCGTGTGCGTTTCTTCTGAAGTCGGCTGTTCCATGGGGTGTGCTTTTTGCGCATCTGGCCTTATAAAGAAAACGAGAAACCTGACTGCCGCCGAAATGGTTGGTCAGGTCA
This sequence comes from uncultured Eubacteriales bacterium, assembly GCA_963652335.1. Classification (GTDB taxonomy): domain Bacteria; phylum Bacillota_I; class Bacilli_A; order RFN20; family CAG-826; genus UBA4951. The sequence continues at coordinate 160,636 of CAVJSS010000001.1, forward strand.
TGATGATCAATGGGATCCTTGAGGAAGAAGGGCAAAGGGCAACCCATATCGTTGTTATGGGCACCGGTGAGCCTTTCGACAATTACGATAACGTGATGGAATTCATAAGGATAATGAATGAGCCTCATGGCTTGGCTATTGGGGCCCGTCACATAACTGTCTCTACCTGTGGTTTGGTTGAAGGAATAAGAAAATACGCAGAGGAAGGCCTTCAGATCAATTTGGCCATTTCTTTGCATGCCCCAAACCAAGAAATCCGTTCCAGACTGATGCCAATCGCCAGAAAATACGATCTCAACGAATTGATGGACGCCGTCAAATATTATGAGAAAACGGCAGGAAGGCGTGTTACTTTTGAATATATACTTATCGAAGGGATCAATGACGGCGTTGAGCAAGCCGATGAATTAAGCGATTTGATCAGGGGCACATTGGCTTATGCCAATTTGATCGTATATAACGCCGTTAAGGAAAAGCCTTTTAAACGTCCTTCGGAAAATAGGGTATCGGCTTTTTATGATAGATTGAAAAAGAGAGGCGTCAATTGCACGATCCGCAAGGAATTCGGCGGTGATATCGATGCGGCTTGCGGTCAGCTAAGAGCAAAATACGAAAAGGCAGGGGAAATCAAATGAAAAAAGAAACGATTGTTTATGAAGGCTCCTTTGCCTCAAATACCGATGTTGGCAAAGTTCGCCACAACAACGAAGACAGAGCGAATGTCATAACCAACGCCGAAGGCGACACGTTCATTATGGTCGCCGATGGCATGGGCGGAGCCAACAAAGGCGATTTGGCTTCTGATATGGCTAAAGAGATAATGGGTGAAGAATTCATCGAGAAAAAGCATTTTTTGCAAAAAACGAGAAACAAACTTTGGCTGACTATGGCTATCAAAAGAGCCAATCGGGCCATATATGACAAATCCCAAGAAGATCCATCCTTTCAGGAAATGGGAACGACATTGGCATGCTGTCTAATAGTCGGCGACAATCTTTATTTGGCTAATTTAGGCGATTCCCGAGTATATTTGGATGATGGGAACGAACTAAAACAGATTTCCGAAGACCAAACATACGCCAATTATTTGGTCAAAACCCTTCAGATTTCCAAGGAAGAAGCAAAATCGCATCCGGAACGGCACGTTTTGATGAATGCTTTAGGGATTTATCCCTCTTTGTCTTTGCAAATCGAGATTTTTCCATATTCCGGAGAAAAGATCTTATGCTGCACGGACGGTCTTTATAACCAAGTCAGCGATGAAGCCATCCATGCGATAATATCAACCGACGAACGCGTCGATCAAAAGGTCAACACCTTGATTGGGACGGCTAATGCCGCCGGCGGCAATGATAATGTCGGGGTTGCTTATTGGGAGTGTTTCGATGCTTGAGGTAGGAGATAATTTAGCGGGACGTTATCATGTAACGAGCAAAATCGGCCATGGCGGAATGGCTGATGTTTTCGAAGCGTATGATTCTCTCAAACATAGAACGGTCGCCATAAAAATGCTTCGTCCGGAAATCGTTAAAGACAAATCAAACGTCGATCGTTTCGAACATGAATGGGTTGCCGCTTCATCCCTTTATGATCCTAACATAGTCGCGATATATGATTATGGCAGCCATGATGGCCTTCCATACATGGTAAACGAATATGTCAAAGGACAAACGTTAAGGGAAAAACTCAATTTCTCCGCAAACGGAACATTGTCAAACAAAGAAGCCGTATCGGTGATTTATCAGCTTTGCGACGTTGCGACTTATATTCATTCCCATGGTTTGGTACATCGTGACATAAAACCCGAGAACATTTTTTATTCCGTAGATGGGACGGTGAAAATATCCGACTTTGGAATTTCGACCGAAATCGGGGAGAAAATCGTCGGCGATACAGTGGATGGCACTGTGGAATATTCCGCCCCTGAGATACTGACCGGGAAAACTTCAACCCCTTCCGCGGACATTTACGCAATCGGCATCGTTTTCTTCGAAATATTGGTCGGAAGACTTCCTTTTACCGGAAAAAAGACCGAAGATGTGGCAATGAAACAAATCTATAACCCCATGCCTTTGGCTTCGGAAATACGGAAGGACATTCCGAAAACTTTCGATGAAGTCATAATAAGAGCTACCAAAAAACGTCCTGAGGAACGTTATTCCAGCGCCAAGGAATTCAAGGAGGCTTTGGAAAAAGCCGTTGAAGAAGCTGGCCAAATAAAGGAAAAGAGAGGAATCCTTTCAAGGATTTTCGGATTCAAATGAAAAAGAACCTACACGATTATGCTTATCCAGCCGCTGATCCATCCCTGCTTGCGGCCAATAAAGAGAAAATTAAAGAAGAAATTCTTTATGCCGAAAAGTGCGGGGCCCGCTTTATTCATATTGACGTGATGGATGGCAAGTTCGTTCCTGCGACTTCTTTGGGGCTGGACTTCGTTAAGAAATATTCTTTTGTTCATCATATGGTCAACGACGTCCATTTGATGATTGAAGAACCTTGGAAATACGTCGGCGAATATGTGAAGGCTGGCGCCGATATCGTGACTTTTCATATTGAAGCGTGCCCGAATGAAGAAAAAATCAGAGAAACAATCGAAAAAGTCATTGATGATGGGGCAAACGTTGGCATTTCGATTAAGCCGAATACCCCTGTTTCGATCCTAAAACCATACATAAAAGACATTGACGTTGTTCTTCTTATGTCCGTCGAGCCGGGAAAGGGAGGCCAAAAATTTTCGTCATCGAGTCTCGATAGACTTGACGAAATCAACGAATTATTAAAGGATTTGGAGCCTTCTAAGCGGCCTTTGCTTGCAATTGACGGAGGAATTAACGAAAATACGTCTAAGGAGGCCCTTAACCATGGGGCTCAGTTGTTGATTGCTGGCAGTTATCTTTATGGCCATGATGACTTTAAGGATAGGCTACGAACTTTAGAAAATTCAAAAGGAAATTCGAAATGAATATTTATGCCGATTCCGCAAATAACAGCAATTTGATAAAAATCGGTTTCTATTTCGGACTTGCATGTTTGATTATTTTCCCGATTATGATGCTCGTCTATATCTCTTTTGCCAAGAGGCAGGATCGAGTTCCTTTTCATTATAGGAATTGCTTCCCTTATGAAGCTTTCGTTGACAAGGAAAAGAGACAGGATATTTTGGCCCGAGTCCTTTTGACTCTTGTTTTATTGGTCAGTTTGATTCCTTCGGTTTTCTCTTTGAGCGCGTTTGTCAATACCAGAATTGATTTGAATTTTACTATTTATAATGTCTTTTTCTTTATTTTGTCCGTATTGGCAGCGGTGGGATTCGCCTTGATCAGCATAATTCCATTAAGGCAGCCAAGAAGCCATTTGATCATCTATTTCGCTTATATCGCTTCGCTGATATTGAAAAAAACCGTCGGAGGATTGACTTTGCTTCAAATCGGCAGCGGCTTCAGCGATGCCACCAAGATTATCGGAATCATCGTTTTGGTCAGCTTGGTGATAGAAATCGCATTATTGGTCAACCCAAAACTCAAATCTTGGGACAAGATGGAGAGAATAACGAACAAAAAAGGAGAAGAAGTCTTAGCCCGCCCTAAATGGTTTGTCCTTGCTTATTCGGAATGGGCTGCCTTTATCTCATCAGCCATCATCGATATTCTTCTGACGGTTGGTGTCTTCCTGGCAACTTCTGGAGCTAAATCCATTTGATCAACTGACTCCTTCTTGGACGTTTTTATAAAAACAAAGAAAAAACCTCGCTGATCAAGCGAGGCTTAATTCTTTTGAATGGATTAGTCGGCTTTCTTAGCGTCACGGTTTAAGGAACGCCAAGCACGGGAGCTCATGCGGACCTCGACAACCTTGCCATTGATGTTAACTTTGTGTTTCTGAAGGTTAACGCCCCAAGTGCGACGAGTCGCACGGACGCTGTGGCTGCGGTTGTTACCGCTCATAGGACCTTTTCCACTGATTGGGCAAACTCTTGACATGTCTTTTACCTCGTAGTTCGCGTAAAACGCGATATGAAATATACCACAAGAGCCAAATAGCCGCAACCATTTTGTTAGGCTTTATCTTAACTCTTACTTTGTAAGTTGGATTTTCAACTGCTTTATAAAGGGCGAAAAAAGAGTATAGTAGGTAAGTGCTTTCGTTAACGAAAAGACCTTCTTTGAATCGATTACGACAATTCAAGGGAGAACCGATAACTTTTGAGAGGTATTCCTATGAGCTATGACCCAAATCAAATAGAGCCGAAATGGAGAAAATTTTGGGCTGATAACAAAACTTTTTATTGTGACACGCATGATTTCTCCAAGCCAAAATATTATGTTTTGGACATGTTCCCGTTCCCTTCCGCGCAAGGCTTGCACGTTGGGCATCCTGAGGGATATACGGCTACCGACATCGTCGCTAGGATGAAAAGGATGCAAGGCTATAACGTTTTGCATCCGATGGGTTGGGACGCTTTCGGATTGCCGGCTGAGCAATTCGCCATAAAAAACAATGTCCATCCAGAAGAATTCACCAGGAAGAACATCGACAATTTCCGCAATCAGATCCAAATGCTAGGAATGTCATACGATTGGGACAAGGAAATTGCCACCATCGATCCTGATTATTACAAATGGACACAATGGATCTTCGTTAAGATGTTCGAACACGATTTGGCTTATGTTGCCGACATACCCGTCAATTTCTGCCCTGAATTAGGAACCGTTTTGGCAAACGAAGAAGTAATCAACGGTTTCTCCGAACGTGGCCATTTCCCTGTAATCCGCATGCCAATGAGGCAATGGATTCTTAAAATAACCGCCTATGCCGATCGTCTCGAAAAAGATCTCGACGGATTGAATTGGCCAAAAGGCACATTGGATATGCAACGCAACTGGATCGGTCGCTCAAGCGGCGTCCAAATAACTTTCAAAATGGAAAAATCGGACGATACTTTTGATGTCTTTACCACTAGAGTCGATACGTTGCATGGCTGCACATATTGCTGCTTGGCGCCAGAACATCCTTTAGTCAAGAAATTGGTAACGCCTGCCCAAAAAGAAGCGGTAGCCGCTTATATAAAAGCTACACAAGCTAAATCCGACATGGATAGAACAACCCTTGAAAAGGAAAAAACCGGCGTCTATTTAGGCGTTAACGCCATCAATCCAATCGATGGAAGAATCATTCCTGTTTATGTCGCTGATTATGTCCTTGGCTCTTATGGAACGGGTGCCGTTATGGCAGTCCCAGCCCACGATGAAAGAGATTATGCCTTCGCTAAAAAACACAGCCTTCCGATGATTCAGGTTTTGGAAGGCGATATATCGACTGAAGCGATGGTGGGCGATGGGAAACATATCAATTCAAAAGAAGCAAACGGATTGAACATCGCCGAAGCAAAGGCCGCTATCGCTAAAATTTTGGAAGAAAAAGGAGTCGGCAAGGTCGTCATCAACTATAAACTTCGCGACTGGACATTCTCTAGGCAACGCTATTGGGGAGAACCGATTCCTACTTTCCAAACCGAAGACGGGACGGAACACGCCTTATCCGAAGATGAACTGCCATTGGTTTTGCCTATCATGGAAGACTATCGTCCAAGCAAAGACGGCAAGCCTCCTCTTTCTCGCGCACCTAAAGATTGGCTAAATTTCGAATACGATGGCCAAAAAGCCCAAAGAGAAACCAATACGATGCCGCAATGGGCTGGCTCTTCTTGGTATTACCTTCGCTACATCGATCCGAAAAACCCAAACGCCATCGGCGATCCGGAATTATTGAAACATTGGCTTCCTGTCGATTTATACATCGGCGGTCAAGAACATGCCGTTTTGCATCTTTTATATGCCAGATTCTGGCATAAATTCCTTAAAGATATCGGTGTCGTTGATTGCGATGAGCCTTTTGCCCGTTTGTATCACCAAGGTATGATTTTGGGCGAAGACAACGAAAAGATGTCCAAATCCCGCGGCAACGTCGTCAATCCAGATGCGGTCGTAAAGGAATATGGGGCAGATTCGCTTCGTTTGTTCGAAATGTTCGCCGGACCTTTGGCTGATGCCAAGCCTTGGAATACGACTGGCATAAACGGAGCCCGTCGCTTCATAGAAAGAGTCTATCGTTTGGTTGATGAAGAGGAAAACGTCAAAAAGATCGTCGATGATGATAACGGGTCCTTAAAATATTCATATAATCAATTGGTCAAAAAATGCAGCGAGGATTATGAGGCTTTGGCCTTCAACACAGCCATTTCCCAAATGATGGTCTTCGTCAACGACTGCTACAAAGCCAAAGAAATCTATCGTCCTTATTTGGAAAATTTCATCAAGATGTTCTCTTGCGTTTGCCCATTCGTCGGCGAAGAGATTTGGCGGAAATTGGGACATAACGATTCCATTGCCTATAGCGAGTGGCCAAAATACGATCCTTCCGCTTTGGTACTTCCGACCATCAAGTTGGCGGTTGCCGTGAATGGAAAGACAAGATCCATCATCGAAGTCGATTCATCCGCTTCGGAAGATCAAATCAAAGAAAAAGCCTTAAAGGACGAAAAAATAGCTTCCTTCATCGGAAATAGCCCGATCAAGAAAACGATCGTCGTCAAAGGCCGCATGATCAACTTCGTTATCTGACTTGCTTTTGAAGCAAGATGGCCGTTTCCTTATCTTTCGGTAGGAAAACGGCTATTTTTGATTGTTCAGGGAATTTTTCCCATAGTTTTTTCGGATACAAGCCAAGCAAAGGAACGTGCTTTTGATTCCTTTTTATATAAGGCGCATTGGTTTCTGCTTCATAGAAGATTTGGGTTTTCAGAAAATCGCCTTCGCTTTTGACTTCCTTTTTGAAGTTCAGAATCAAAAGCTTATAAAGGTAATAGCAAGAAAAGAGAAAATAAAGAAAGCAAAGAATCAAAATAGCTAGATACCACGATAGCTCCTTTATGCATAGCAATGCAATCCAAAGGCCAATCAGACCCAAACAAAGCAATAAGAAAGAGATTCCCAATATCAAGAATTTTGCAAAACCATAGATTTTCGAATATGTCATGGGCTAATGATACCTTTCCTATGGCTAATTTGATACCAAAGTATATAATTTTACGTGCTCGGTACATGACAAAAGGCCATGACCGAAGCGGAGGCATACAGAATGCTATTAACTATTGATGTTGGCAATACGCTGACCAAATTCGCCGTCTTTGATGGCGATGAGCTTGTATCGACCTTTAAGATCTATTCCGAAACGAATAAGTCCGAAGACGTTTATCGTCACGGTTTTTTGACGTTGTTGAAAGACTTGGATCCGAAAGGCGAAATCGACAAAGCCATAATCTGCAGCGTAGTTCCGGTCCTTACCCACGTTTGGGTATCGATTGCCAAAAAAACTTTGAAGGTAAGGCCTTTGATCGTTGGCCCAGGTCTTAAGTGTGGAATCCCAATCAAAGTGGATGAGCCGGGATCCGTCGGAACCGATCTTGTGGCCGACGCTTTGGGAGCTTTGGTCGAATTCGGGCCAAGCTGCCTTATTTGCGATATGGGAACCGCGACCAAATTCATCCTTTTGGACAAAGATGGCGCTTTCGGAGGCGTTGCCATCGCCCCTGGATTCGGAGTCTCGATGGATTCTTTGGTCAAAAAAGCCGCGGCATTGCCAGAAGTAAGCGGCATCGCCCCCAAGAAGGTCATTGGCAAAAATACCGCTGATTCGATGAATTCCGGAATTGTTTATGGTGCGGTTTTCGAAATCAAAGGCTTCGCTCAAGCCATTGAAAAAGAATGCGGTTATCCACTAAAAAAGATTTTAACCGGTGGATATGCTCAATTTGTCGCCAAGCATCTGCCTGAATTCGAATTGGATTCGGATTTGACCGTCAAGGGGATCAAGGAAATCGAGAAAAGGAACTAAAACACAACATGAACGCACTAAAAATCGTATTTTGGGTATTGCTTGCAGCCCTTTTGGTCGGAGTTTTCTATTTCTTGGCCAAAGTAAATGCCAAAAAGAGCGACCCAACCACTTCGAAAAAGAACATCATAGCCCAATTGACCAAGGACGCATTGTTCCTGGCTATCATTTTGATCATGGGTTTCGTCCCTCAAATGGGATATATAACAATCGCTCCAGGAGTATCTTTGACCCTCATGCATGTGCCAGTATTGATAGGATGCGCTTGCTTTGGCTGGAAAAGAGGATGGCTCTATGGCTTGTTTTTCGGTGCCACCAGCTGCATCCAAGCCCTTTCCAATCCTGTGGGATTCAACGCTTTCTTCATATATCCTTGGATATCCATCCTTCCTCGTGTTATCTTTGGTTTGCTCGCCGGCCTTGTCTTCGATTTGCTAAAGAAGCTTCCGAAGGTCCTAAGAGGACGCCTAGGCATTGGCTTGGCAGGCTTCTTGATGACGATCATCCATACTGGATTGGTCTTCTTGGATCTTTTTATATTCTATCCAAGCGAGATCACCGCCATGTTCCATAGCACCTCGACTATCGGAAATGGCTTGGTTGTGGGCTTTGCGGTAGCGATCTTGATAGGCGCTTTAGGCGAAGCTCTCTTAGGTGGGATCGTCACCGCTATTTTGGGACCGATATTGAAAAAACTAGGCGAAAGGAAGGAATAATGCCAAATTTCAAGAAATTGACAAAACAATATCAGACAAACGCCTGCGTGGCGTTGCAACAATTCGTGAAAATCAACAGCGTCTATGACGCTTCTTCGATCGCTCATAATGCCCCCTTTGGGGCAGGGGTCAAAAAAGCTCTCGATTACGTTGCCAAATTAGGCAAAGACATGGGCTTTAAAGTCGATAAGTGCGACGGATATTGCACCGAATTGACCGTCGGGGACGAAGGACCGATCATCGGGATTTACGCCCACTCTGACGTAGTTCCGGTCTCTGGCAAATGGGATTTGCCTCCGTTTTCCGGCCAATTGAAAGACGGTCGTATTTGGGGTCGCGGCTCAATCGATGACAAAGGACCTCTTATCGCTTCTTTATATGCTATCAAAGCATTGAAGGATGCTGGGCTTATAAGAGAATATAGAGTCCGTTTGGTTTCCGGCGGAGACGAAGAAAGAGGCTCATCCTGCTTGGAATATTATTTTCATCATCTTAAAAAAGAACAAGCGGTCTATGGATTCACCCCAGATGCCGATTTCCCTTTGATATATGGGGAGAAGGCAATCAGGCGCTACAACTTATCGTTTACCGGCCAATTGGGGCCAATAATCGCCGTGGAAGGCGGAGTCGTTGCCAACGCCGTTTGCGACAAAATCGTGGTCACGATGAAAAAAGACCCAAAATTCCTCTCTCTTTTGAAAGAAAAGAAAATCGATGTCGACATCTCTGAAGCTGGCGATGTTTCCATCTTGGCTTTCAAAGGGAAATCAGCCCATGGATCGACTCCGGCAGAAGGCATCAACGCCGCTGGAACAGCCTTTTCTTTGATCGGCGATTTCTACCATTTGGAAAGCCTTTCGAAATTTGCGAAAGCCATCTCGTCCCCTGATGGAAAAGTTTGGGGAGGATATTCCCATTCCAAAGAATTGCTGGATGCCACTTATAATTATGGAATTGTCAAATACGACGGAAACAAGCTTACTTCCACTTTGGATTTCCGCTTTGGCGAAGAAGCCGATCCTGATCAACTGATTGGCAATCTTTCTAAATACGTCGGCCTTGAAGCCCAATTGGTGTCTGACACTGAAGCTTTGTTATTCGATACCAAATCCACTTTGGTTTCGACATTGATGAAATCGTATAAGAGACAAACCATGCAATTCTTTGCCAAACCCTTCACGATTGGCGGAGGGACGTATGCCAAAGAATGCAAAAATACCGTCGCTTTCGGAGCCGTCTTCGAAGGCCACCCAGGCAACATGCATTCCCCTAATGAATACATCTACCTCGAAGACTTCAACAAATGCATGGCGATCTATGCCGATGCGATCTATTCCTTGGGAAAGGCCGCCAAAAAATGAGAGGCCGTTTCAAGCCTTGGGCTAAGCCTTATTTGGAAGAACACAAAGAACTTGTTTGTTTCGACGCTAAATCAATAGACGCTTCGTTGCCTTTGGATTTGGAAATCGGCGCGGGAAAAGGCGATTTCGCCGTCTCCTATTGCCTCGTCAATCCAAACCGTTATCTTATTTCCTTGGAGAGAGACATTTCAATCGCCGGATTGTTCGCTAAAAAAGCGGTGGAAGCAAAGATAGAAAACCTTTCCATCATCCCTTTGGATTTCGATAAGGCTTACGAAGATTTGAGCCATTTCCGTTTCGATAAGATATTCATGAATTTTTCCGACCCTTGGCCGAAAAAGAAACATGAAAAGAGGAGACTTACCTTCGCCCCTCGCTTGTTTAAGATTGCTTCTTTGCTAAACGAGGATGGGAAAATCGTCATCAAGACCGATAACGATCTCTTTTACGAATTCAGCAAAGAACAGATAGCGATTGCCGAAATGCGTATCATCGAAGATCAACCATATTATAATGAATTGGCCCAAAACGATTTCATGACGGAATATGAAAGAAATTTCCGAAACGAAGGGAAATCGATCCATAGGCTGATCGTCTCTAAATAAGGAGGAAGGAATATGTATCGTTTCTTCTATAATCACGATGCATGCGGAGATATCTTGTTTTTGGTTTTAAGCCCAACAGATAAAGCCGACCATATAATCAAAAAAGGCAACGTCGCAGCATTATACAAAGGAGACAAACTGATTGGCGTCAATTTTTTCGATATTGGAAAAGTCATTAAAATCCACGCTAAAGGAATGATAAGGACTCCAGGGCAGCCGATGCTTGATTGCGTCAATTCCATGCTTTCCAACGCTTCGCTTTCGACCTTGGAGCCGTTGAAAGACACTGGATACAGAGTGATGCAAATAAAGGCCTTGGAAGAGCATCCTATCGATCAGAAAGCTTTTATAGTCACTTTGACCGATGGAACGAACACATTCCATTCCGTCTATCGCGATCCTTCTTTGAAAACGGAAGACAAAGTCGTCGTGGCCACCCCTGGATGCATAGCATATGATGGAACGTTGATTGAAAAAGCTATCGAAAAGAACATTCCTATCGATGTAAGGATATGCAGCGAAAAGGAACTTAAGATTTCCGATGATGATAGCAAAGCCTTCAAAGCCAAAGAAGAAAGAGTCGGTTCCGACTTCTTTTTAGGAGAATGAAACATGGAACATGAAATCCATTTGAAAGAGGAAGGGAAACTTTCCCGTTTGACCAACAAAACCTTCCAATTCGACAAAAGGATCGGAGAAGGATATTTCTCCGCGAATTATTTCCTTAAATCAAGGAAGATCGCTGACGAATGCTTATCCGGACATATCGTCAAATGCCAATGGTTCCAACGCCGCGACAATGCCACTTTATGCGGAATCGACGAATCCATCGCGATTTTGCATACCTTTGCCAGAAATCCAGAAGACCTCGTCATCGAAGCCCTCGATGACGGCGATATCATAAATTATGGCGAACCGGTTTTGAAAGTGACTGGACGATATGAAGACTTCGGATTTTTGGAATCCATCATCGATGGAATCTTAGCTAGGCGTTCCAGCGTCGCCACCAACGTCGCCGAAGTCGTCAAAGCCTTAAGAGGAACGAATTGTTTTTCTATGGCGGATCGCCAAGACGATTATCTAACTCAACACGGAGATGGATATGCCACCTATGTCGCCGGAATCAAGAAATTCTCGACCGACGCCCAAGGCGAATGGGTTGACGTCAAAGGCATGGGCACCATGCCACACGCCCTCATCGCTTTAAGCGGTGGTTCCATCGAAAAAGCGGCCCGTTTGTATCATGAAACCTTTCCAAACGAAAAAGTCACCGCTTTGATCGATTACAATAACGACGTGGTCACAGACACAATCAAATTGGCCAAAGCCATAGGCCATGGCTTAGGCGCTGTTCGCGTTGACACTTCCAAATCCTTGATTGACCACTATTTTGATGATAAGGATACCTCTGGCTTTGATCCCCACGGAGTCTGCAAGCAATTGATTTACGCCTTAAGAAAAGCATTGGATGAAGAAGGCTTTGATTGGGTCAAAATCATAGTCTCTTCAGGCTTTACGGCCGAAAAGATCGACGAATGGACCAAAGAAGGCGTTCCGGTGGACACTTATGGGGTTGGGACATCCTTAGTCAACAACACGACTGTCGGTTTCACCGGAGACTTGGTTGAATTGGATGGGAAGCCACAAGCCAAAGAAGGAAGACATGACGTTCCAAGCGATAGATTGAAACTTGTGCCATACCCGATCGCTTAAGGATAAATCGACGGATTTTAAGCATCGCAATCATAAGCGGTGCTTTCTTTTTACACGGTTTTCATTGATTTTCAGCAACGCTAGGCGTAGTCTCTTATACTCTTATGAAAGGGGTTTTATGAACAATTTGAAAGATCGAGTCACGATATACCAAGTGGCCCAAGCCGCCAACGTCTCCCTAGCTACGGTCTCACGCGTCATCAACAAAAAAGGCAACGTGACGGAAGAAACCAGAAAAAGAGTAGAAGAAACCATTGCGAAATTAGGGTACAAACCATCCGCTTTGGCTCAAGCCCTGGCTACCAATAAATCGACTACCATCGGCATAATCATCCCATCCGTCAATTACGTTTATATTTCAAATTTGCTTACTGGATTGACCGAAATAGCCAAGGAACTGGGCTTTATCGTGACATTGTTCACTACTTCCCGTTCAAGGGAAGAAACTTTAGCCACAATCGAAAGGGTCATCACTTCCCATGTCGATGGGGCAATCATCTTTGACGACGAATTGGATTATCGCGATATCGAAACCATCAATTCCTATCACGTCCCAACGATTGTCATAAATTCCCATATGACAGGCGAACAAGCTGGGTCATTAGCCTTCAATTATGATGAAATATTGCTCAAATTGATCAAGGAATATTATCAAAAAGGAAACAATGTGGCCCCGACCTTCTTGCATGTCCATAATGGTGGCCGTTTGGTTTCGAAATGTGAGAAATCCTTTGTCAGATATCATGAAGAAAGGGATCTTCCGTTCAATATCATCAATTGCGACGATTCATACACTAGGACATATGGAGATTTCAAAGAATATTTCAAATCGCATAAGAAAGGGACGTTTGTGTGCAACCGCGATTCAATCGCCGCAGCGATCCTCAATGCCGCGACCGAAGCCGGATTATCCATCCCTAACGACGTCCAAGTCCTTTCCATCGTTGGCGGCAAGTATGCCCATATAGTCAAACCGTATCTTTCCGCAATTTACATCAATATGCAGGAAGTCGGACGCAGAGCGATGTATATGCTTGATGATTTGATCAAAGGACAGTTGATCCAAAAGACATATACTTTCGAAGGCAAATATGAAAAGAGGGATTCGACCTTGTTCTAAATAATGATTGCTTTATATCTTTATGGTGGCAAAATACACCCCCGAGGAGATTTTTTATGAACATTATCGATGATTTGAATTATCGTGGATTAATCGAACAATATTCCAATGAAGACGCAGTAAGGGAACTTTTGGAAAAACCAACCACCATCTATTGCGGATTTGACCCTTCCGCTTCTTCCATGCATGTCGGGAATTTCGTTATGATCTCTTTGCTTATGCGCTTGCAACGCGCCGGACATAAGATAATCGCCATCGTTGGCGGTGCGACTGGTATGATCGGCGACCCTTCTGGCAAAAGCAAGGAAAGAAACCTTCAAACCAAAGAGACTTTAGCAGCAAACACAGCTGCCATCAAAGCCCAACTTGAGAGATTCTTGGATCTATCCGACCCAAGCAAAGGAATCATATTGAACAACTATGATTGGCTGGGAAACATGAATATCCTCGATTTCCTACGCGATTATGGCAAATACTTTCCGATTGGCTATATGCTCAGCAAGGAAATCGTTTCTTCCAGATTGGAGGCTGGGATTTCCTTTGCCGAATTCACTTATCAGATCCTTCAAGCGGTGGATTTCTATCATCTTCACCACAGTGAAGGCGTTGCCATCCAAATCGGTGGGAATGATCAGTGGGGCAATTTGACCGGTGGTTTGGAATTGATAAGGAAGATCGATGGAAATGACGAAAAAGTCGAGGCCATGACTTGTCGATTGATTACCAGAAGCGATGGCAAGAAGTTCGGAAAATCCGAAAAAGGAGCCCTGTTCCTCAATCCTGAATTGACTTCCCCATATCAGCTGTATCAGTTTTTCATAAACACGACCGACGAAGATGCGATTCGTTACATTAAGGTCTTCACTTTCCTTAATCATGACGAAATCGAAGATATCGCCAGAGAACATATCGCTAATCCTGGAATGCGCATCGCTCAAAAGAGATTGGCGTACGAAGTCACTGCTTTGATCCATGGCAAGGAAGCTGCCGATGAAGCTGTTGCCATGTCAAATGTCTTATTCACCGGAGACGTCTGCTCTTTAAGCGAGAAACAAATCGTCGAATTGCTCGGCTCCTTGGAAACAAAAATCGAAGAAGGATTGAATTTGGTTGATATTTTGGTCAAAGTAGGGGCCGCCCAATCCAAGACCCAAGCCAGAACTTTCATCGCCCAAAACTCTATTTTGATAAATGGGGAGAAAGTCACGGACGAAAATAAGGCTTTCTTTAAAAAAGACGCGATGTATCGGAAATATTTGATCATCCGCAAAGGCAAAAAGAATTATTTCTTGGCCAGTTTCTAAATCGATTTGAATAGGCGCTCTTGAAATCGGAACGCCTTTTTTATTTGAAAATAGAAGAAAAAAGCACCCATGAGGATGCTTAGTTCGCTACTTGGATGGAATGGATTACAACAAACGGTTGTAGTATTCGATGATTTGGGCTTCGTTGATATTGAGAGCGAGTTCGTTTCTTTCTGGCAAACGAGCGAATGTGCCGGTGAATTTTTCTTCATCGACGGTGACGTAGGCTGGAACGACCGGCTTTCCTTCGAGAGACTCTTTGACGACCTTAAGTGGGCTGGTCTCGACGAATCCGATGACATCTCCGACTTTGCAGAGATAGCTTGGAATATCGACTTTTTTGCCGTTGACTGTGACATGGCCATGGTTGACCAATTGACGGGCTCCGGCACGGGTGCGAGAGAATCCCATACGATAGACAAGGTTGTCCAAACGAGATTCGAGGATGCGGAAGAAGGCCAAACCGGTAACGGTGGTTTCTTTCTTAGCAAGGACGAAAAGACGACGGAATTGACGTTCGGAAACGCCATAAAGCTCGCGAAGTTTCTGCTTTTCGACGAGCTGCTGTCCGTATTCTGACGGCTTGCGCTTGCGATCTTGGCCATGTTGGCCTGGCCCATAAGCGCGCTTTTTCAATTCATCGCCGGTCTCGGAGATGGAAAAGCCAAGACGACGAGATTGTTTCCAAGTGGATTTGGTGTATCTAGACATTGAAATGTCTCCTTTCTTTGCGCTTAAACAAAGTCCGGGGGTATCCCTGTTTCCCGGGTGTCGTTCCTTTCGGCCTTGTAGCTTGAGGCTTACTTTGATTAAATGAACGACGTCAGGCGGAAACATGACAACCTGCTGCTCTATATAAGCGTGAATACTTTAAGTATTCGGGGCTTCTTCGTCAAGCGAAAAATGCTTTTGAAAGAAAATATCTTCCCTTGTATGCGTCCGTATTATGCGTGTGCTAAGATATTACGTATGAGCTACCGCTTTTCTTTCCTTGCAACCTCTTTATCCACGTTATCGATTGTTCTGATAGCCGTCAGCTGCGTGGTTTTCTTAGGGCTTTTATTCTGCGTTTTGTATTTCACGGTCTTCAGAAATGCCAAAACGGCCAAACTGGTAAGGGAAACCCTAAAGAAATACGAAGCTGCCCACTCTTTGCTTTTTGGCGACATCAACAAATACATTAAACGTTTGGAACATATCGCTTCGATGAATCTTTCCTACGCCGAGGACTGCACGGCTTATAAACGAAGGTATAGCGACTTAAGGGATACTACCGACCAAATGGCCGGAAATGCATGCGATCAGCTTGATGGTTTGCTGGATGACAAGCGCTACAAAGACATCCGTTCCGAATTCGATGGATACAATGAAATAATAACCGAATATGTGAACATGGTGGATGATTTGAATAACGCCCTCAAATCGAAATTCCAGGAAGAAGAGGACACAAATGCGGTTCTCATCGATTTGGGAAGCAAATTGAGGACTTTGAAGCAAACTTATTTCAACGAACAATCTCAATTGGCTTTGCTTTCGCATTCCTTTGAGATGGTTTTCACCAAAATAGATAGTTGCTTTGACGAAGCTAACACCAACATCGAATCAGCCAATTACGTGAAAGCCAATCGCATTTTGAGAGGGACGGTCGATCCAATCATCTCTGAATTAAGCAGGCTGATAGTCAATCTCCCAAATATGTGCCTTTCTGCCCAAAATATCCTTCCTGATAAGCTTTCCTCCCTTAAATATCGCTATGAAGAGTTGTCCAATGAAGGATATCCTTTGAGGGATATCATAACCCCAGACAAATTCGTCAAATACGAAAATGAGATAAAATCGATCGTTGAAAGGCTAAAAAGATTCGAAGTCGATGGGATGCAGGATGAGATAGATAGCATTCTGACATCTTTCGAAAAATATAACAAAGCGTTGGATAAAGAAGTCGAAGCCAACAAAGTTTTCTTTTCCGAACACGATACAATCTACAAAGATCAGCAAAGGATGGAGAACCGCTGGGTTAACCTTTGCCATGCCCTGCCTGATATAAAGAAGATATTCGCTTTTTCCGCCAATGATTGCCAAATGGTTGATGACATCAAAGCCAAAGTAGACATATCATCCGGGACAAAAAGGACCTTGGATACCTTCGAACATTCAAGCAACAGGCAACCATATACGATTTTAGTCGAAAAGATGCACGAACTTCGCGATCAAACCAATGGTTCCCTAAATCAAATCGATAATTTTCAAAAGCATCTTTCCGATATGAAAAAAGACGTCGAATCCGCCAATAACGACCTTCCTCTTTATTGGATCAAAGCCAGGGAAGCCGAAGCATTGATAAGAGAAACCAATATCGAGAAGATCCAAAAAAAATATTCCCCTTCCATCGATACGATTTTCGACTTGATCGATAGCCTTTATAAAAAAGTCTCCACAGTCCCAATCGACGTTATCGCCGCAAACGAAATCCATAAAGAGCTCCAAGACACGGCCAATTCCGTTTTCTCGCTTTTAAACAAAGAAAGCGAAAGTCTCCACGAAGCCGAAGAATGCATAGTTTTTCGAAATCGTTATAGGGATTGTCTATCAAACGATAGTCTCCTTCATCAAGCTGAAGGCCTATTCATGGATGGGGAATTCTCTTCAGCCTATGAGATGGCCTCTTCCACTCAGGACCCATCATCATTCCAATCCGACAATTTATGATCTATCTCGATAATGCTGCGACAACCTTGCCTTATGAAGCCGTGCTGAAAAAATACAACGCGGTTTCTCTTTTGACGTTCGGCAATTCTTCTTCCAATCATGCATTAGGCAGGAAATCCCTTCATCTTTTGGAAGAAGCAAGAAAAGAAATCCTTTCTTTGGCCAAATTGGATAAAACCCATGATCTTTTGTTCGTTTCAGGGGCGACCGAAGCCAACAATCTAGCCATTAAAGGCATCGCCTTCAAATATGCAAACAGAGGCAAAAAACTGATAACCACGTCATATGAGCACCCATCTGTTTTGGAGACTTTCAAGCAATTAAGGGATAGTTTCGGCTACGAATTGACTATTTTGGAGCCAAACGGGAAAGGCATTATCGATCCGATTGATTTGGAAAAAGCGATGGATGATAAAACGATTCTCGTCTCGATAATGGCTATCAATAACGAAATCGCAACGAAAAACGATTTGAACAAACTCAAAGAAGTCATAGCCAACTACCCGAAATGTTTTTTTCATAGTGACGCTACCCAAGGAATTGGAAAACTTCCTTTGGACCTTAAAAGCGCGGATCTGATATCTTTTTCCGGGCATAAGTTTGGCTCAGTCAAAGGAGTCGGCGGGCTGTTTGTCAAAAAGAACCTTCAATTAGCCCCTATTCATAATGGCGGAGGGCAAGAAGAAGGAATAAGGCCTGGAACGGTGGATGTAGCCGGAATAGTTGCGATGGCGGAAGCTCTTAAGATCTCCTATTCAACGATGGAGGAATTCAATAAGAATTGCGTTCGTTGGTATAATGATCTTTATTCGTTCTTTTCGTCTCTAGATGGGATAAAATTGAATTCCAATCCATTAAGCGATTATCAAACCCCTTTTATAATCAATGTCGGCTTGCTCAAAAAGAAAGCTTCGGTCGTTGTCGAGGCTTTATCGAACGAAGAGATATACGTTTCCAGCGTCTCGGCGTGTTCTAGCAAAAGTAAGCCGATATCCGACACGATAAAAGCCATAACCCATAACGAACAGCTTGCTGCCAATTCGATCCGCATATCTTTTGGCCATCAAACCAAAGACGACGATATTGAAACATTCAAAAAGGCCTTCAGGAAAGCCTTGGAAGGAGTATTTTCCAAATGAACGCCCACTTATTGATCCATTTCGGAGAACTTTCCACAAAAGGCGGAAACCGCAAACTTTTCATCAACAAATTGGCGCATAACATAAGACGTGCGTTAAAGAAATACGAAAATGTCACGGTTACAGCCGATCACGACCATATCCACGTTTATCCAAAAGACGCTCCCTTTGATGAGATTTGTTCAATTATGAAAGAAATCCCTGGAATTCAAAGGGTGTCCGTCATCGAAAACTGTTCCAAGGAATTGGAAAAAATGGAAAAGATGGCCTTGGAACTGGTAGAGAAAGAAAAGGGCAAGACATTCAAAATAAACACTAAACGCGTAGACAAATCCTATCCTTTGGATTCTTATGGGATATCAAGGGCGTTAGCTTCTCACATCCTTAAAAACAGTGGCCTTAAAGTCGACGTTCACAATCCGGATATCAATCTTAACGTCGATCTTAGAAGGGATTGCGTTTATATGAGCTGCCATTCTTTTTTGGGAATAGGCGGATATCCTTTGGGAATGAACGGAAAAGTTCTTCTTTTGCTTAGCGGAGGCATCGATTCCCCGGTCGCGGCTTACGAACTTATCAGACGCGGAATCAGGATCGAATGCATCCATTTCGCTTCCCCTCCATATACTTCATCTGCAGTATTGGATAAATTGGAAGACATCATCAAGGAACTCTCTTTCTATCAGGAAGACATCAAATTAAACATCGTTCCGTTTACAAAGCTTCAGGAAGAAATATATAAGAATGTCGACGAATCATATTGCATAACCATAATGAGAAGGATGATGGTCAGAATCGCGGTGGAAGTGGCCAAAAAGGAACATTGCTTAGCTATCGCGACCGGAGAATCGATAGGGCAAGTGGCTTCTCAGACTCTTGAATCGATGCAAGTCATTAACGAAGTTACTAACTTTCCTATAATCAGACCTCTCGCCGTCAAAGACAAACTATCGATCATCAAAACAGCGAAAAAGATCAATACTTATGATATCTCGATCCGTCCATACGAGGATTGCTGCACGATATTCTCCCCAAAGAGCCCCAAGACCAAGCCTCAGTTGAATCATTGTTATCATTATGAAAAGAAATTCGGATGGGGACAAATCTTAAGCGATGCAGTCAGCAATCGCGAAAAAGTCTTCTTTAAAGATGGCATAAAAAAAGTTTTCGAAGAAATCAAAACCGAATCTTGCGATGAATAAGCTTCAGCCAGTCCCTAGCGACTGGCTTTTTGAGATGGCTGGGTTATCGAATAATGAAATAAAAAAACACTCCGGAGAGTGCTTTTTAATCCTTTTATCGCTTATTTGGCTGCTTTCTTGGCAGTTTCGACCAAGGAAGCGAAGGCTGCTGGATCATTGATGGCCAATTCGGAGAGCATCTTTCTGTTAATGGAGATGTTGCTCTTTTTCAATCCATCCATGAAGCAGGAATAAGAGATGCCGTTTTGATGGCAAGCGGCATTGATGCGCTTGATCCAAAGCTTGCGGAAGTCGCTCTTGATCTTGCGACGGGAGACATAAGCGTATTTCCAGGAATGGAGGACTTGCTCTTTGGCTGTTTTAAAGAGCAAGTGTTTGCTGCCGAAATATCCTTCGGCGGCATTTAAGATTTTCTTGCGACGCGCTCTGGTTTGAACGCTGCCTTTGACTCTAGCCATTGTTCTTTATCCTCCTCTTATTTGGCCTTGTAATTGATCATGTCGCGGATGTGCGGCATATCAGCCTTGTTCATGTAAGTGAATTTCGCCAAGTGCATTTTCTGCTTATGGGATTTGTTAGGCGCTAAGTGGCCCATGTAGGCGTGTTTTCTTTTGATTTTGCCCGAAGCGGTGACTTTAACACGTTTCATCATCGAACGGTTGCTCTTCATTTTTGGCATAACTGTGTCTCCTATTGTTTCTTCTTCAAAGGGGCAATGATGCATTTGTACCATTTGCCTTCCCAGAACGGTGGTTTGTCAACTCCGCTGATGTCAGCCAACTGATCGCAGAAGGTTTTCATGACCTCTTCTCCAAGGTCCTTGTGAGCCATCTGACGGCCGCGGAAGATGACGCATACCTCAACCTTGTTTCCATCCTCGATGAAGCCTCTGGCGTGTCTAGCTTTGGTGTCCAAGTCATGCATGCCGATCTGCGGGGTAAGCTGCACTTGCTTAAGCTCGGTGGACTTTTGGTTCTTCCTTGCTTCTTTGGCGGCTTTTTGCTTCTCGAATTTGAATTTGCCGTAATTGAGGATCTTGCAGACTGGCGGTTTGCCTTGTGGAGCGACGCAATAGAGGTCCAATCCGTATTTCATGGCAAGTTCATTGGCGGTTCTGGAAGACATTTTCCCGAGTTGCTGCCCTTCCGGCCCGATTACCAACACTTCCGGATAACGGATGTTTTCGTTGATGGGGTCCTGGTTTTTGTTAGGGCGGCGATTTGGTTGCTGGTTGTAGGCTATGGTAATTACCTCCTTTGGGACGAAAATAGCGCACAGTCCGTGCGCTCCGATTCCAGTAACTTACTTGTTGGGTAGCCTGGACCGATCTCTTAGAGAAATCCGGTGAGTTCGAGCACGAACTGCTTTCTACTTTTATCGACAGCCCTAATTATCCAAACATTTCCTTTTGCGTCAAGCACATTCGTATGCGAAAAGGCCTTTATTTCTCGAAAAGTCGTCTTTTGAGATAAATAGAGTCGTTTTCATCTATCCTCCTTATCGGTTTGCACGGGTTTCCAAA
The DNA here is from genome assembly GCA_963652335.1 of uncultured Eubacteriales bacterium. Classification (GTDB taxonomy): domain Bacteria; phylum Bacillota_I; class Bacilli_A; order RFN20; family CAG-826; genus UBA4951. Next base: position 181,923 of record CAVJSS010000001.1, read on the forward strand.
AGCCAAGTATCCATCCGGTATGTCTCTTGTTACCACGGATCCCATGCCAATTACGCAGTTCCTACCGATTTTCAAATTGGGGCCGATAATGACGTTACTGGCCAACCATGTCCCCGATCCGATTTCAATCGAACCTCCATATTCGTCATCGTAGGAACTTCCATTATCATTGAATTTGGTCCTTCTTTCTTCACTTAGCAATGGGCGTATTGGGGTGGCCAACGTCACGTTGACCCCAATAAACACGTCATCGCCGATGATAACTTCGCATGTATTCAAGACGGTGAAATTGAAATTAGCAAAGGAATTCTTCCCGATATGGATGTTATAGCCGTAATCGAAATGGCACGGAGACATCAAAGAGAAGCTTTCGTCGGCATTTGGGAACAATTTTTTCAATATCTCTTTTCTTTTGAGATCGTTTTCCTTCAATGAATTGAATTCGGCACATAAACTATGACGTTCGATCCTATCGTTTTTCAATCCTTCATTTGAAGGATCATATATCATCCCGGCTAACATCTTTTTTTCAGTCATAGTAAATTCATGCCCTATCTCAATTATAAATTATGCATCGTGTGCTACGATTGGTGAGACTGTGAGGTCTCACGTTAATATTTACTATCCAAAACTGCGTCTTTACGCAATTGATGATGTCGGGAATTTGATCTTGAACATTTTTAAGGTCATTGCCTAAAACTGATTTGATGCCCTCTTTATAGTCGATTTTCACCCTATTGCCTTTTTTATTCGATATTTAGTAAAATAATTACATGTCAGACATGTTGTATATGGTTTATGATACCGCGATTGGCGATGTTACAATCTGCGCCGATGATCGATTCGTTACCAACCTTTATTTCGGAGCATATGATCCTGCTGGTTATTACAACGAAGAAAACATCCGCTTGCTCGATGCCATAATGGAATTGAATAAATATTGTTATGGTCAGATGAAAGATCTCGATATCAGGCTCAAGCCTGATGGAGACAGCTTTGCTCAGCAGGTTTTTTCCTATATAAAGACCATTCCTTATGGCGAGACCAAAACCTATCAAGAGATCGCTAACGAGATAGGCGAGCCTGATGGCGCAAAAGAGATAATGGATGTTTTGAAAAACAATCCAATCCCCATCTTCATACCGTGTCACAGAGCTGTTGGAGAGGGGGATGACATAGGCATCTATTGCGGAAACATCGAACTTAAAAAACGCCTTATTCATATGGAAAAGGCCAATGCTCCTAGGTTCAAATTGCTTGGATTATGATAATTAAGGGTCGGAATCAGTCATCCGACCCTTTCAATCAGTCATCCGACCCTTTTATTTAATCTTGTTTAACGAAGATCTCTATGTATAATTATTAAGCCGTTTTTCTTTGCGGCACCTATGGGGCTTTAGCTCAGCTGGGAGAGCGCGTGCTTTGCAAGCATGAGGTCGTGGGTTCGATCCCCATAAGTTCCACCATTAGTTGGCTCAGTAGCCCAGTTGGTTAGAGCAACCGGCTCATACCCGGTATGTCGAGGGTTCGAGTCCCCCCTGAGCCACCAATCGATAATGACAAGCCTGATCGTTCAGGCTTTTCTTTTTGGCCTAATCCAGTGTGTTTATTAAGCTAATTGAAGAATGAAAAACGATAGGAAGTGCCATATGTATGATTAAATCAGCTTATTCCTTTGCCTTAAGAACGCCAAATGCCACCTAGCGGGATTTCTCCCCCTCATTTGTTCTCTTTTATAAGGACCATAAGGCTTACGGACTTTTGCGATTGATTGTGCGGGTTGATCGAAATTTGCTAAGTGCCATCCAAAAATGCGTATTCAGCTACGCTTTTGCTTTGCTTTAGTGATTGCAGTTTGAATGATGACGATTATGTTCGCTTATAGAGACAATAAGCAAAAGCTGAAAAGTGACCATTGAAGCATTCTTAAAATAAGTCGGGAATTCGTTTCGCCAAATGTTGTTTTAGCTGTCTGCGATTTGACAAAAGGCAAAGTTCGCAGTCATCGCACATGGAGGCAAGAAACATGGGTTTTAAAGAAAGAAGAAGGGAATGGCTTCATAAACCGACATTCAATGGAGCTCCAGCTTCCTGGAACACGCGCTATTTTCAGCTCAGATTAAAGGGATTCAGAGAAGAACACGGGGAATTCGATGAATTTTTGACTGAAATAAAGAAATTGATAAGGACGGGAAACAATGCTTTTTCAAAAACATAAAAAATTCTTGGATGGCGAAGCTGAGGGCAATTGGATTTCGCCTCGTCCATGTCACGGCATTTGCGATAATTCCTTAATGCTTGCGACTTCAGTTTCTCATTGACCATAAATACCATTTCGGTTATTGGTACAGTTTTTTGTCCGTAGTCCCCTCTCGGAAACGAGCAAAAAGAAGTCAAAGATTCTGAGCCAAATCATGGTATCGATAAGAAGCAGAAAGACAAAACGATTTTGGAAATATTGCAAAACGCTATGAAAAAGACGCAGAAGATGGCAATCCTCACGTTCAATATAGACTAGGATTCCGCTAATTGAGTGGAATTGGAATGGATTGCGATTATGAGAAAGCGGTTTTTGGTTCACCAAGGCTGTTGAACAAGGAAATGTTGATGCTCAATATGATTTAGGTTTTTGCTATGATAGTGGCACGTGTGTTGAGAAAGATTTTGATAAAGCGGTTTTTGGTTCACCAAGGCTGATGAGCAAGGCGTTGCCGGAGCGATTGTGAAAATGTCGCTGCATCGTTAGTCTGTTTGATGATGAGTCCTAGCATTCAACTGAATCGATAATATGAAAAGCAATCGGAAACCACATATTTTCTGTTGGCAGTTCGAGTAATTGCTAAGCTTGTCTTTGCATGTTTCATTCCGTCGATGTCGAACGCAAGATACTTTCCACGCCGACATAGTAAGACAATTGTACAATTTCCAAATTAAAATCAGGTTTCTGACAATAAACGGAAACTGCTTTGGGAATTCACGGCAGCCAGATATCATTATTGATCACATGGTCTATGTCTGGTAAGCTCTGAATATGGAAAGCATCCAACATATTTCGCAACTTTTTAATTTTGTGTTAGCCAATTACGGCAATGGCTTCAGAAAAATCCAAAGCGGCACGGACCCTAATATTTTAATAGTCACGAGACAAATTCCGGATGCTTTGAAGGATTTATTTCAGACTAATAGAAAAGATTTATATATCGCTGGATCATGTGGGAAAGGCCAAAAAACCGATTATCCATGGGTAGCCATTTACAACACGAATATAACGAGAAGCGCCATGAAAGGTCTTTATATTGTCTATCTATTCAAAAAAGATCTAAGCGGATTTTATCTCACTTTAAACCAAGGCATCACATATTTCGCTAACGCATATGGGAAAGAGAAATATGAATGCGCAAGAAAAGTAGCGGAATATTTCAAAGACGAAATAGGGGATGACTATTTTTCGAAAAGTCAAATTGACCTAGGCGGAACGAAGGGAACGTTAGGCTATGGATACGCCCAAACGTCGATATTGTCAAAATTTTATCAGGCTAATAATTTTTCCGATGACGAAATAAAAAGCGATTTGGAAAGAATGATGAACATATATGACGAACTTGCCGGCGTGTTAGGTGAAGATAATTATGATTATGACAAAGCCATCGACAAGGTTCTCCTTGATTATGATAAGGCATTCACTCCGGCCGAAACAGCAATACAGGAGATAAAAAATGAGATTTCGTCTCCTTTGGACGTAGACGTAATCAGGGAATTGGAAGAAGTCGTCCCGAAAGTTAAGGCTGTCAAAAAATATTCGAAATTGCGTGCGGTGGACGCGATTAAAAAGATCGACTATATCCAAAAAGCAAAATCTGATGCCGAAATTGGGGAGTTGGGTGAACAATTGGCGTTGGAATACGAAATAAGAAGGCTTACGGCCATCGGCCGCCCAGATTTGGTCAGCCAAGTTCGAAGGGTGTCCATCAAATCCGATGCCTTTGGATACGACATAGAATCAGTCGATGTCATTGGGTCCAAAGTTAAAAAGATATACATCGAGGTAAAAACCACGGTCAATAAGTTGGATGTCGATTTTCAAGTTTCTAGAAATGAGGTCGAAACCTCAAACGAAAAGAAAGATTCGTATTGCCTTTTTAGGATATATGATGCCAAAAACATAAAGCCGAAATTTTACAGAGAGTTTGGCAAAATAGAAGATCATTTCATTTTGAACCCGATAACCTACATGGCACATCATATTTAGCGGAGGATGGCAGCGTTTATTAAAATATTCATGGCTATTTTTATAAGTATCATTTTCGTCTAATTCAAATGGCACGGAACGTCATGAGGCTGCGCTGTTACTGCGCATTGTTAATTAATGGACATTGAAAAAGGCGCCCATCCTTATGGCTGGACGCCTTTGCTTCATACTTCTATTTCTTTTATCTCGACTTGATTGCCGCTTTTTAAGAACGTATGCGGTGATTTGCAATATGGACAGGTTCTTCCATATTTCACGGTTTCATATTCCTTTTTGCAATCCTCACAGAATGTGACTGCCTTGATAACGTTTATTAGAAGCTCGCAATCAAGGAGACAATCTTCCTTCTTTTTGGCCCAGTCCCAGATTTCTGAAAGGTAGGAAGGTATGACCGACGAGACTTCGCCGAGGTCAAGGACGACTTTCTTGACCTCAGTGACATTATTCTCGATTGCGACGTTCTTCACGTCTTTGATGATATAGAAGACGATTCCGAGCTCGTGCATTATTTGTCTTTCTCGTCGGTTTTCTTGACTTTGATCTTTTTATCACGTTTGAAGAGATATGGAAGAATGCCTTTGAATTTATCCTCGGCTCTATACATCTTCGAACATTCAGGATGGTCGCGGTGGAGATGGATTGCATCAAACATGCACTTGGTGGTGCAAATTCCACAGCCGATGCACTTATTCGGGTCGACGATGGTAACGCCGCACTTAAGGCAACGAGAGGTTTCGATCTTGATTTGATCTTCGGTCAAGGTCTTCGAATTGTCCTTGAACGGATCGGTGATGGTAGGATCGACGCCATTGCTTTGCCTGCTGGCAGTATCATAGGATTCGGCTCTGATGTCATTGGTGTCCAACGGATAGAACAATCTTTGATCTTTGCCGATGGTCATCGAAGCGCCTCTGCAATATCTATGCAAACTATCGGCTGCCTCGTGCCCTTCGGCGATGGCGTCGATGACAAACTTCGGACCATGATAGACGTCGCCTCCGACGAAGATGTCAGGGGTCTTGGTCTGATAGGTCTTGGCATCTGCTACTGGGTAATTGCCTCTCCAGAAATCGACTTGTTCGCCTTCTAATAGCTTGCCCCAATTGATGCCTTGACCGATTGCGAAGATGACCAAATCCGCATCAAGGGTCAGTAATTCGTTCTCATCATAAGTCGGGGAGAATTTATGTTCTTCGTTAAAGACTGAGACACATTTCTTAAAGACGATTCCGGACACCTTGCCATCTTTCGCAAGGACTTCTTTTGGACCATACCCAGGATGGAGGATTACGCCATCGGCGATGGCTTCTTCTTGTTCTTGCTTGGAGGCCGGCATTATGTCTCTCGTTTCAAGGGAAAGCATATGGACGACCTTGGCTCCGGCGCGTTTTGAGACTCTGGCTGCGTCGATGGCGACGTTGCCGCCGCCAACGACTACGACGTTGTTGAGCTCAAGCTTCTTTTCGCCGCAGTTATAATCATGCAAGAACTCAAGGGCGGTGACGGTGCCGTCGGCATGATCGTTTTCGACTCCTGGCCTACGACCTACGTTGCAGCCGATGGAGATATAGAAAGCTTTAAAGCCTTGCTCTCTGAGTTGGGCTATGGTGATGTCTTTTCCGACTTCAACGCCTGTTTTGATTTCTACTCCAAGCTCCTTGATAATATCGATTTCGGCGTCGATCAATCTCTTTTCCAATTTATAAGAAGGGATGCCATAGCGCATCATTCCGCCTGGATGTTCTTCTTTTTCGAAAACGGTTGGCTTATATCCCAAGGTTGCCAAATAGTAAGCGGCAGATAAGCCGGCTGGGCCGCCGCCGATGATGGCGATTTTTTCATCCCAATGTTTGACAAGATTGGAACCGATGACGACTTCAGGAACGAAACGAGTTTCGGCATTGAGGTCTTGCTCGGCGATGAAACGCTTAACGGCATCGATGGAAACGGCTTCGTCGATCTTTCCGCGGGTGCAGGCTTGCTCGCATCTGCGGTTGCAGATACGTCCGCAAACGATTGGGAATGGGTTTTCTTTCTTGATAAGTTCCAAAGCTTCTTTGTATTTGCCTTCGGAAGCTTTCTTCAAATAGCCCTGGACGGCGATGCGGGCAGGGCAGTTTGCCTTACATGGCGAGGTGCCGCTCTTAAACGAATTGATGCGTGCTGTGTTTCTGTAATCCTCATCCCAATCTTTTGGTCCCCACCCGAATTTCTTCGGAAGCGGTTGTCTTGGATATTCTGGCAAAGTTCCGTCAGTGTGACAGATTTTTTGCCCTAATTTAAGGGCGCCTGCCGGGCAATATTCTACACAACGGCCGCAAGCGACGCATTTTTCGGCTTCGACATGGGCGGCATAAGCCGATCTAGACATATTAGGGGTGTTGAACAATTGGGATGTTCGTAAGGCGTTGCAGATTTTGACGTTGCAGTTGCAAATCGCAAAGATCTTCCCTTCGCCGTCGATGTTGGTGATTTGATGGACGTAGCCATTGTTTTCGGCGCGGTTGAGGATTTTCATTGCCTGTTCATAAGTGATGTCGTGTCCACGTCCGGTTTCTCTGCACCAATCAGCCATATCGCCGACGCCGATGCACCAATCATGGAAGTCATCAGGAGATCCCTCTCCCAAGGTGTGTCTGCCATGTCGGCAAGAGCAGATCGAAGCTCCGATATGTCCTTCGTAACGCTTTAGCCAATATGAGATATGTTCGATATCGATGGTTTCGTTTTCCATCGAGATGGCTTTTTCGACTGGGATGACGTGCATGCCGATGCCAGATCCTCCTGGAGGAACCATCGGGGTGACCTTTTCAAGAGGCAAGAAGGTCATTCTCTCGAAGAACATCGCCAATTCCGGATGGCGTTTCATCAAGTCTTCGTTCATGTTGGTATATTCGCCGGACCCTGGAACGAACAAAGGCACCCAATAACGTCTGTCTTCCTTGTTGTAGGTAGTTCCAGGTATTGGTCCGTTCTTATCGTATTTGTCGCCATAGTCATATTCGACTAAACCTAAATAGGTGACGCGGTCCAACAGATGATCGAACGATTCGGCGTCTTTGGTGAAATGGTATTTGGCATTCCATTCGTGGAGAAGCTTATAAGGCCTCACTTCGCGGACGGTAAAGGCTTTCTTGGAAACCATCTTCAAGAGCAAGTCTAAAGCGGCTTCTCTTTCTTCTGGCTCCATCTCGTCTTCGAAAATGCAAGCCATTCCCCAATATTCCGGGTCATCGGTGGTGACGCCGTGCAACTTGACGTTGATGTTGTCGGTGATTTTGCGAAGAAGTTTCAAAAGCTTCTTGTTAGGATTTTTGTCCCCTTTGTGCTTAGGGACGAAGGCATTGGACATCTCTGGCATTGTTTAGCTCCTTTTCCAGTTGTTTATCTTAGTCAATAAATAGGCGGCAAGCTCGTCGATACCATCTCCTTTAAGGGCGGAGATTGGGATGATGTCTGCCTTCGGATTCCTCATATGGATCCATTCTTTGCAATTATCGAGATCGAAGTTGAAATAAGGCATTACGTCAATCTTGTTTATGACAACCAAATCGCATATGGAGAACATAAGAGGGTATTTGAGCGGTTTGTCATCACCCTCGGGAACGGATAAGATCATCATGTTCATGATCGAACCCGTATCGAATTCGGCAGGGCAGACCAGATTCCCGACGTTTTCGAGGATCACGAGATCAAATTGGTCTTTTTTCAGACCATCGATGCCCTGTCTTGTCATTTCGGCATCTAGGTGGCACATCCCGCCTGTGTGCAATTGGATTGATTCGACTCCGGTGGCTTCTTTGATTTTTTTGGCATCGACATCCGAATCGATATCTGCCTCCATGACCGCCACCTTCAATTTGTCTTTGATTTTGTTGATGAGAGCGATCAAGGTCGTGGTTTTCCCACTTCCTGGAGAAGACATAAGATTCAAAAGGAATGTGCCCTTTTTCTTAAGTTCCTTCCTGAGATTGTCCGCATCGATGGCGTTATCGGCGAACACGCTCTTTTTGATTTCGATGATTTTTACTTCTTCCATTTTCTTTCCTTTGATAAAGGAGGAATGACCCGCATAAAAGACTGAAATATCTTTCATTAAGTCATTTAATTAAAGAAATTATATCATTTGCCTACCGACTTTCTTCCTTTTTGTGATAGCCATTTTATTAAAGCGAGATGCGAATTTAATCATATGCGTATGTATCTAAGGATTTTAATCTGCCAATGACAAATCATTTCTAAATTGAAGTTAGCCATAACTAACGAGTAACAATATTTATATTAATATAAATGCATGTTAAATAAAAAGCTGAGATATTCGGTTATAAATTGACAATGGTGAACAAAAATTCACCTAATTATGTTCATTTAATAAAAATAAGACATAATAAAAATTGCGAAAATCCTAATTTGAATCTTCGAATTAAGTCTTTTTCGTCTTTCCTTTTCATCTAAAGCCAAAGCTCTTTGATTATGGCTTATAATCTTATAGGGATTAAGGAGCGTATATCTATGAAAGTCTTATTGATAAATGGTAGCCCAAGAAGAAACGGGAATACATCAATCGCTTTGAAAACGGTGGAAGAGACGCTGAATAAAGAAGGAGTCGAAACAGAACTTGTTTGGATCGGAAACGATCCGATAAGAGGATGCAGTGCCTGCGGATATTGTCGAGAACATAATAGGTGCGTTTACGATGATTTGGTCAACGAACTCGCCCCAAAATTAGAACAAGCCGACGGATTGGTTGTCGGAAGCCCCGTGTATTATGCTTCAGCCAATGCTTCGCTAGTCGCCTTGCTCCAAAGGCTTTTCCATAGTTCCGCCTTTGATAAGACGATGAAAGTCGGGGCTTCGGTTACGATAGCCAGACGAGGAGGGTGTTCGGCCACTTTTGACGAATTGAACAAATTCTTCGCTATCAGCGGCATGCCTATCGCTTCTAGCTGCTATTGGAACAGCGTCCACGGCAGAGACGAAGGGGAAGCGGTCAAAGATCTCGAAGGTCTTAGAACTATGAGGACTTTAGGGAAAAACATGGCCTTCCTTCTTAAATCCATCAAGTTGGGGAAAGAAAAATTCAGACTGCCGGAAAAAGAGCCATACGTTGCAACCAATTTCATAAGGGATTAAGGGCTATAATCGAACTTATCCTTTATCCATTTCTTTGTTTTAAAATCCTTATTTGCACATGACTGATGGCTAACTAGGTTTCATTGGCTTTTTTTTGCGAAAACATCCCGGAATTTTATTCTCTTGCGTGTCGAAACTGCCATTTCGAGGAACTTTTTGACCTTGTCCATGCGGCTGCTCGGCTCCGACCATATAAACCAAAAAGGTGTAGGAGGTACTCTATCCATTCCGACATCGGCATCTTCTTGGAGTCGAAAACCGATCTAGTTAGGGGATTGAACCGCCTTCCGTAGGATTGGCACAGCAGCCTTTGGATGCCATCCTTCCTTCTGCCATCCTTTGTGAAATCGGTCGATCCGCAATAGGGATAAGGGGATATCTTTCCGGCGTTCACCATGGCTATCTCCTCGGCGGACTGTCTTCTGTGCTTCTGAGCGAACCATTCGGAGACGACCGCGTCTATCATCTCCTCGGAGAGCGAAAAGTAGGCCCCTTCTTTCTTCTAATATGACTTCAAAGAGCCGCCCGATGCAGGATTTTCTTTCTTCATATGATTGGCGGTTTGTGCCTTCTGAGGGCCGTTTGGGCCAAACCGCAAAGTTTGAGCTGCCGAACAGCTTTCAGAAGAAAGCTCCTTCTGGCCATTTTTGTGGTCAAGGGCATTATGCCAAACGGCTTGTGCCATCAGTCATGCGCAAATAATGATTTAAAACTCTCTAGTGCACGTAAGGGATGAAAAGCCTAGGTTTCATCGGGATTTTTCGTGTTTCTCCATTGGCGATAGCGCAATTTTGTGCGCTTTTTGACCGCCA
>CAVJSS010000002.1:0-182879 GCA_963652335.1 uncultured Eubacteriales bacterium
TTTCTTTGACGAAGGATGATTTCTGTGAATGCATCTCGATTTATAGAGGATATGATGCCTTAAGAGAAGTCGATGAGCTAAAGAAGCGCTTTGCTCAATTCTTTGGCCCGGATCTCGGTGGAACATCATCAATAAATTGTGTGGATTTATAAGAAAGCGTTCAAATAAGGCGGCTAAACTGTGCTTAGTCGCCTTGTGTGAAATATCTTACTTGTTTATCGCAAGCCTGACCTTGATGAAACAGGACTTTTTGCCAATCATAATAGACATATCAAATTGGCAAAAAGTCCCGTATTTATCGTGTTATTTTACGGTTAGGAGGACGATTGTTTCTACATGTGGGGTGTGAGGAAACATATCCACTGGTCTAATAAGTTTGATTTTATATGATCCCGAAAGAACTTTCACATCCCTTGCCAAAGTTGAACAATCACAAGAAATATAGACTATCCTATTCGGTTTGATTTCCAAAACTGATCCCAAGAACGTCATATCAGACCCTTTTCTTGGCGGATCCATGAACAAAACGTCTATTTTCTTATTCGCTTTAGCCATGCCACGGATAAATTCCCCAGCATCGCCAACATAGGCCGTAAAGTTATTTAGATTGTTTTGAGCTGCGTTCTTGTTCGCGTCATTGGCTGCCTCTGGCACTATCTCAACCGATATGACTTTGCATCCTTCTTTCGCGGCAATCAAACCAATCGTCCCAATCCCGGAATAGGCGTCGAAAACGACGTCTTCTTTTTTAAGAGAGGCGAATTTCATCGCCTCGTCATAAAGGACTTGAACCATTGTGGGGTTCGTTTGATAAAAGGATTTGGGAGAGATGCGGAAAGTCAATCCGGATATCGAATCCCTTATGGTTCCTTTCCCAAACAAAACGCGTTCTTTTTCTCCTAAAATAACGGAGGTTTGACGAGGGTTGATGTTTTGGACGATCGTGGTTACTTCAGGACAGGCTTTGATCAAATCCCTAACGAACGATTCTCTTGATGGAAACCTATCCACCGCGGTTATCAAGACAGCCATGATCTCAGGATAATGAAGAGATGTTTTTATCAAGACCCTTCTAATTACACCAGTTCTTAAATCTTCGTCATAAACCGGTATGTGATGTTTTTCCAAAAGCTCACGGACAAACAAAAGAACCGTGTTCGCCCTGGAATCTTCTATGTAACAACGATCTACTTTTACTATCTTATGGGTCCCTTCCTTATAGAACCCAGAGATGATGTACCCATCTTTGTCTTCGCCGATCAACGGTTGGATTTTGTTTCGATAATGATATGGATTGTTCATTCCTAAAGTTGGGAGGACATCCACATCCATTTTGGCGATTTTCCTGAATTGCTCTTTGACTTTGTTTTGCTTATAAGCAAGCTGAGCCTCATAAGAAAGAGCTTGAAAGGAACAGCCTCCACACTGATAACAAACCGGGCAAATGGGCTTTATTCTATCTTTTGATGGACTATCTATCTTTTTTACGTGTCCAAAAAGGCATCCGTTACGACGATAATCGATTTCAATGTCACCTTCGTCGCCGATAAACATATCGTTGACGAACACGACTTCATCTCCGACTCTAACAACGCCTTTGCCTTCGTATGACAAATCAAAACACTTAACGTGTTCGATCTGTTTATGAAAGGATTCTTTTTTCGCCATCAAGCGGCCGCCTTTTCTTTTGGAGAAGCGATTATTTCTTTTAGATAATTTATTTCCTCAGCCTCATTCAAACGAGGAAACAACGGGTTTGCCTTCCCAATATGCGTTCCGTTTAGTTTATTCAATGCGACCGCTGATTCATAATTTCTCAATTCAGCCGGAACGCCTAATTGATTGAACAACGATTCTGATTTTTCGACCAAAATCGGGCTTAGAAAAGTCCCACAAAGGAAGATGATATGAGCCAAATGGTTCATGCATGAAGCCAGTTCCTTGGCTTTGCTTTCGTCTTTGGCGAGGTTCCATGGTTCGGAATCTTGAATGTATTTGTTCGCTGAGCTAAGCAAATTCATGACTGAGCCATAGGCCTCGGTTACCTTCAGATCGTCATTTAAGACTTCATATGATTGAATCGTCTTTAACGCTTGCTGATGCAATTCCTTATCCAATTCGGTTATGTCTTCGGAAATCGAAGGGATCATTCCATCATAATATTTGTTGATCATGGAAATGGTTCGATTGAGCAGATTGCCGAAATTGTTGGCCAAATCGACGTTGATGGTTTCGACGAAGGCTTCCGGAGTGAATTCGCCATCCAATCCGAAAACCACGTTCCTCGCCATGAAATACCTAACCGCATCGACTCCGTAACGGTCGGCCAAATCTTCGACGTAAATAACGTTTCCTTTGGATTTTGACATCTTGCCATCTTTCATCATAAGCAACCCGTGGACGAACACTCTGTTAGGTTGCCTTAATCCCAACGATTCAAGGAACATCGGCCAATAGATAGTATGGAAACGGGTGATATCGGCCCCAACCACATGGACGATTTCGCATTCTGGATCCTCCCAGAATTTCTTGAATTTGAAGTCGTCTTCTTGTTTATATCCTAGAGCGGTGATGTAGTTGGTCAATGCGTCAAGCCAAACGTAGACAACATGGTCTTTGTTTTCCAAAACTGGAACACCCCAAGTGAAAGTCGTGCGGGAAACAGACAAATCCAAAAGACCGGGTTTGATGAAATTGTTTATCATCTCGGTCTTCCTTCCTTCTGGAGTGATGAATTTAGGGTTGTCCGAATACATCTTCAAAAGGCTATCGACGTGTTTGGAACAGCTATAGAAATAAGCTGGTTCATCCTTCTTTTCCACCGGTCGATGGCATTCAGGGCAAAGGTGTTCTTCTCCGACTTGGGTTTCGGTCCAATAAGATTCCTCGTGGACGCAATACCACCCTGTATAAGACGAAAGATATATATCTCCTTTTTCTAGCATTTCGGAGAATATCTTTTGAACGGTTTGAACGTGGCGGGGTTCCGTGGTTCTTATGAAATCATCGTTGGAAATACGCATCGTGTTCCAAAGATTTTTGAAAGTGACTGCGATCTTATCGACGAATTCTTGCGGAGTCACATTGGCCGCAGCCGCATTCTTTTGGATCTTTTCGCCATGCTCGTCAAGACCAGTCAAAAAGAAGGTCTCAAAACCACGAAGGCGTTTGCCTCTGGCGATGATATCGCACATAGTCGTGCAATAAGCATGGCCCAAATGGGGGCGGGCGCTTGGATAATAGATCGGCGTGGTTATATAGAATTTCTTACTCATAGACACATCTCCATACGGATTAATAGATTATAGCCAAAGAATTAACAAAAATCCCCACAAAGGGGGATTTGGGCTTTTGTTTAGTTCCTTATTTGCCGGCTTTGGCCAATTTCTTGTTGAATTTGGCAATACGGCCGTCTTGCTGAACGAAACGTTGCTTGCCGGTATAGAATGGGTGGCAGTTGCTGCAGGTATCAACCTTGATTTCCTCCAAAGTAGAACCGGTTTCGAATGTGGCTCCGCAAGAAGTGCAGACAACGGTGCACTTTTGGTAATTTGGATGGATGTTTTCTTTCATTTCAATACTCCTTTCGCCTTGCGACACACCGCCGCAAAGAGAGTTACTGGCTAATTTTACGGTTTTTCGTTGCTTTTACAAGCAGATTCGCCGATTTGGAGGCAAAACCCAAAGATTATCCTTTGTCCGTGAACTTAACAAGTTAAATGCAGCCTTTTGCTGCCGAACTGCGTTTAGCCCAACAGGCCATCTTTTGATTATGATATTTATGGCTTTCCCATAAGCTAAAGATCGCCAAAAAGGAGGCAATGAGATTATTGTACTAGTCAAAAGAAAGCGGACATTAACCTGCCTTTTTCTTGTCTTAGCTGTCCACTGCGGCTATTCGCTGTCCTTTTGCCTCTGTCTCTCGCCTTCCTCCCTTTTCGCGCCGCTCCAACTGCCATAGAGCTTCTCAGTGAACTGCTTTGGCGTCAGATAGCCGAGGGCGAGGGCAGCCTTCTCTCGTTGAAGTACTCGGCGTATTCTTCTCTACGCTCTCCCTCACATTCTCCGGTGCGCCCGTAGAAAGGCTCGTCCTTGATCCGTGGAGCGAAGGCAATGGATGCGGAAGTCGTCGCAATCCACGTGAAACGGGAGATCCCCCAACCCATTCTGGTGATCATGTCGAGGGAAGAGATAATCCGCTACGATCTGGATACCGGGAAAATAAAATACGAGACGGCCAAAATGTTCAACCGAATCAAATACGGATGGCTATGCTGAGCATGGTCAAAAACGTAAGATTTTACCCACAAAATAAAAACGGAGCCTTTTACTTGAGCAAATAAAGAATTTGGTTTGCCTCTGTCCTTTTATCGAACTCGGGATTTACGAATGATGGAGGACAAACATTGTTAATGCCTTTTCATCAATAGCCCTCGGACAAATATCGCTTATAGTCATTCGCATACGATTTAAGTTGTCTACAAAATGCATGCAACTGGAACGAATGTGACAAAAACAAATGATACAATGTAACTGCGCAATCATAAAATTATTGCCATAACTATCTATAGCTGATTTGACATGATGCTTAACTTAATCGATTTTTTCTTTGCTATTTACGATGATATCGATGTTTTTTAATTTGTAACCTAGGATTTTGGCGTTATTTTGATGTTTCTAGCCTAGGATTTTGGCGTTATTTTGAAGTTTCTAGCTTACGATTATGGCGTTATTTTATCTATAATAATTAACTTTCATTTATTTTTGGGTTTATAATTTCACTAAATAATAGTGAGATGGGAACATGTTTAAGAGAAAAGCCTATGACGAATTGAAAAAATGGAAGGATCAAAACAATGGTCGCACCGCCGTTTTATTGGAAGGGGCTAGGCGAGTGGGAAAATCGACCATCGCCACGGAATTCGCCAAAAACGAATACAAAAGCTTTATCCTCATAGACTTTGCGAAAAGCGATAGTGACATTCTTTCGTTATTCGATGATATCAATAAGTTGGATATCTTCTTTTTGAAGCTGCAAACGATTTTCGACACGAAGCTATTTCCGAAAAACTCAGTCATAGTTTTCGACGAAGTCCAATTATGCCCGAAAGCCAGGCAATCAATCAAATATCTGGTGGCGGACGGCAGATTCGACTATATTGAGACCGGATCGCTTATTTCTATCAAAAAGAACGTCTCGAATATCGTAATACCGTCAGAGGAAGCAAAAATTACTGTCAATCCCATGGATTATGAAGAATTCTGTCTGGCAAGCGGCTATGACTATGATCTTATCCGCTCGATGTATAAATTGCGTCAGCCAGCCGGCGAAATGGCACACAGAAAATTGCTCCAGCAATTCCAAAGTTATCTCGCCGTTGGCGGCATGCCTCAAGCCGTAGCAGCTTTCGTAAACGGAGACACTTTTGCGGAAATCAACAAAATAAAACAAGGGATCATCGAATTATACAAAGAAGATTTGGTGAAAATAGACAAATCCGGAAAAACGTCCAAACTATATGAATCGATACCGGCTCAATTAATCAGCGAGAAAAACAGATTCTCATTTGGCTACGCTTTAAAAAAGAAGGGAAACAAGGATAGCGAAAGATTGTTTGATCTATTAGATTCGAAGATCGTTAACTCGTGCCACGATTTGCTTGATATATCGCCATCTTTGAACATGTATGAAGACCTCGATAAATTCAAGCTTTACGTGGCCGACACCGGTTTGTTCGTCACAATGCTATTCGATGGCAACGGCGAATATAAAGACATATATAAAAAACTGATGTCAAACCATCAGTCGCTAAATCTTGGGTATCTCTATGAAAATATGGTCAGTCAAATGATAGTTGCTTCCAAAAAGAAGCTTTTTTACTACACGTTTTCAAAAGGAAAATCGTCAGGTTCATATGAAATAGATTTTTTGGTCAGTCACAAAAACAAAGTCATCCCGTTTGAAGTCAAATCCGGCAAATTGACATACCACGTTTCTCTCGATCGCTTCGTCGATAGGTATTCAATGTACGTGCATGGCAAATATCTGATATCCACGAAAGATTATTCAAAAGAAAAAGACATCGTCAACCTACCAATATATTATCTCCCTCTTTTGTTAGACGAGCTAAACGAAAACAGCAACGATTGATCGATGAGATTCATTGAATGATTCAAAACGAATATATAAGGCTCTTTAATTTCTGAAGAGGCATTAGCTTTCGTCATGCCGTCTGACGGTTTAAAAGATAAGCTAGTCGGTTTTAGAAATATCAACTAATGCCAGCCCAAAGTTTAAAAAATTCAAAAACAGCCTAACGCCAAAGGCATCAGGCTTTGATTCTCGGGGCCAATCCGATCCAGAAAATACACCAAAAGGGAATCCCCCAACCAATTCTGGCGATTATGTCGAGGGAAGAGATAATCCGCTACGATCTGGATACCAAGGAAATGGAATACGAGACGGCCAAAATGTTTAACCGAATCAAATACGGATGGCTATACTGAGCGTGGTCGAAAACGTAAGATTTTACCTACAAGATAAAAACGGAACCGCCGATTTGGTGGCAAAACCAAAGATTATTCTTTGTCGGCGTTTTCTTCTTTCGTTTCGGTTTCTTGGCTCTCTTCTTTGTTTTCTGGATGAGCCTCAGTCCAGAACGAATAGTCGGAGAAATCCCAATCAGGATGCTTCTTATGGATGAATTCCACCGCCTCAAGCAAAGATTTCTTTTCGATTTCTTTGTATTCCTTCATCACTTTGCGAAGCTTGCCTTGGATGTTGTCCAATCCGGTCCTTGTCTCCGATTCGGATTCTTCGATGACTCCGTTGGCTAAGACATAGGCCCTGATGCATTGGATGGAGTTAAGCTGAGAGATTTTCTTTTTGTCATCCATCGACATATTGATGAAATATTCTTTGGATTCCTCGATTGGTTTGCTCATGATTATGGCAGAAAGCTTTTGGGCGACCGCGTTGGCGTAAGTGGTGCCAGACACCTTCTTTTTAGCGTCGATCGTCTTCTGGGATATCTCAATCACCCCTTCATAATCATGGGCCGCCAAATCTTTGTACATCGTCACATCGTTGACTGAGGCGGTGAATTCGGTTACTTCATCGTAGACTTTGATATCCGGGGCTTCTTTCCCTTTGGAAGTCAGATAATTGGAAAGGATCATCGAATTATAGGCTTCCTTATTCGTTTTCGTATTGAGGATCATCATAAGGTAACCGTCGTTTTTCCCATCCAACGCAGCAGGGAAGAAATCATAGATAAGAATCATGACCCCTATAGTCAGCAATATCTCTCCGGAAATCTTAAGCCAAATAAGGCCAGAAGAAGCTTTGACCGTCCCAACGACCACAAGAACCACCGAAACGATGATTTCGATGAAGAGGCCAAGCAATCCGAAATAAACCGATTTCTTTGGGTTGCTGGTGGCTATATCGGTTGGGATCGCTTGGGTTTCGCCGGTCAATCCATCGAATTCTTTGAAAACGAAATGTTTTTTGCCGTCGTCTTTTACATCGAACCCCATTCCCAAAACGATCCAGCGAACGACCTTATTGTGTCCGGCTTTCGCGCCTATCAAATGGCCGATTTCCAAAAAGAGAGCCGACACTATGATCCCAACAACGATCGAAAGAACGCAGATAAGCGCAGGATGCATCGTCAGGTCTTTGCTGTAATTGACAAAGTCGGGACGGATGACGACGACTCCGACCACCACCGCCAACGCGATGATGATCAGATAGACCAAATAGCCGAGCGAATCATTTCTTTTCATAAAACGTTCTCCTTATAAGCAATGCTTGTATATTTCGATGACGTGTTCTTTGTCTAAAGGCATCGGAGCCAGTCCGATTTTTTTAGCGCCTTTATTTGTAGCAATATCGGCCAATGTTTCAATATCTTTTTCCGTTATCCCCAATTCGGAAAGGGTGGTTGGCATTCCTAATTCCTTAAAGAACGCTTCCATCATTTCGATGTGCTTTTTAGCGGCTTTAAGATCATCCTTCTCTTCGATATCGAATAGGTAACGGCCCGACTCGGCTAATTTATGGGACAGTTCATTGATATAAGCTTTGGCCCAACCTAGATAGCAAACCCCTATTCCGGCCCCATGGGTTATCTTTGGATCGTAAGCGGATAAGGCGTGTTCTGCCCCATGAACCACCATCGACGTTTTCTTTCCTAACGAGGTTAAACCATTATGAGCCAGGCCAGAAAGAATCATCAATGATCCTCTTGCATCATAATTGGAAGGATTCTCGTTAACGGCTTTTCCCGCTTCCATGATCGATTTGACCACGGCTAAGGCTAATGTGTCGCAGAATTGAAGATTGCTAGATGGACACATATACCTTTCCAAAGAATGGCTCATCATATCGATAATCCCGGCTCCTGTTTGGTATTTTGGGCAAGAAAAAGTCAGTTCTGGGTTTTCAATCGCAAACAACGGTCTCACCAAATCGTTATGGAAACCGGATTTTATTCGTTTGGATTCATCGGAAATGACGCAAGAATCGCTTAATTCCGATCCAGCGGCCGCAATGGTCAAAATAACGCCTATCGGCAATGCTTTTTTCGGCGTATCTTTCCCCAAATTGAAATCCATCACGTCTCCGTTATGATAAACGTTGACGGCTATGGATTTGGCGGTATCGATGCAAGAACCTCCGCCGATTGCCAAAACCAAATCGCAGCCATTGTTCAAAACGAGTTCTTTCCCGGCCTCAACCAATTCTTTGATCGGGTTTGGCTGGACCCCGCTTAATTCGACATAATCCACCTCAGCCTCATCCAACGAAGTTCTTACCCTATCGATAAGGCCGGATTTCAGTGCGTGTTTCCCTCCGTAAACAATCAACACGTTCTTGAATCCATACGATTTGATTAAGGATCCAATTTCGCTTTCTTTGTCTTTCCCATAAACGATCTTGGTTGGGGAAACGAATTCGAAATCTATCATTGTTTTTTACCTCTTTCTTCATAAATCGCTTTTATCAAACTCGGCAAGACGTTCTTGCTTGATGCGGTTATGAAATGCTTCATCGTCTTCTCAAACCTTGCCGGAGAGACCAAAGTGTTTTTTAGCCAATGGCTATATTCCTGGGAGACGAATCTCCCATAACGTCTGGCTAAAGTTCTGTTTTCCTCTTTGCTCAATTTGTATTTGTCTATAACCAAGAACAAAGAGAATATCTTCATCATGATCTTCCCATAGATGAAATCATCCACGAATTCAGAAGCGGAAGAGCCGTAGGCGCTTCTTAAGAACACGAAATTCTCCTTATGGTATTTAAGAACCGCCAAAAGGGCCTCATCGACCGTTTTGGCGCTTTCCAACCCTTTGATTTCTTCCGAAAGGAAAATCGCGGTCAAAAGATCGTATATATCTTGATAATGGTAATAGAAAGTTTGCCTATGGATTTTGCAAGTCTCGCAAAGCTTGGTGACGTTTATCTCCGACAACGGCTTTTCGCTCATTGCTTCCCTAAGGGCTTTTTTCAATTTGGCTTCAGTCGTCATTTGGCCCCTTTCGCGTATTCAACGGCGATTTGGGCTCCTAGTTTGGCGTTGTTCAACACCAAAGCGATGTTTGTTTCCAAACTGTCTCCGCCCGTCAATTCGACGATACGCTTAAGCAAAAACGGGGTGGAATCTTTGCCCACTATACGTTGTTCGTTGGCTTCCTTCACCGCTTGATCGACGCATTTGTCTATCACTTCGTGAGGCATTGCCAATTCTTCTGGGCACGGGTTGGAAATAAGTATCCCGCCTTTCAATTTCGCTTCTTCCTTAGACCGGACGATTTCGGCGGCTTCTTTTGGCTCAAAGAATACGCCGTCGACCGGATATCCGGAATCGACGCAATAAAAATTGGCAAAGTGTTTGGATTTATAAGACAAGACGGTAACTCCGTTGGTTTCCAATACCTCCAAAGTCTTGGCGATATCCAAAATGGCTTTGGCTCCCGCGCAGATGACCGTGACCGGCTCTTCGGCCAATTCATAGAGGTCTCTTGAAACGTCAAATGTCGTTTCCGCCCCTCTATGGACTCCGCCTATCCCACCGGTAACGAAGAATTTGATTCCGGCTCTGGCAGCGAAAATGATGGTGGCGCTGACTGTCGTGGCCCCCCATTCTTTCTTCGCCATGACGATCGGAATGTCTCTTTTCGAAACTTTGACTATCCCTTTTCTTTTTCCGAATTCTTCGATTTCATCATAACTCATTCCGACAACCGGCTCGCCATCGATGATTCCGATCGTTGCTGGAACAGCCCCGTATTTACGGACCTCTTCTTCGACCTTCAATGCGGTTTCGACATTCCGAGGATAAGGCATTCCATGGGAAATTATCGTGCTTTCCAAAGCGATTACGGCTTTGTTTTCTTTTAAGGCTTTAGCCACTTCTTTGCTGATTCTCATCTATATTTCCTCTCCTCTTTCTTTTTGTTTGAATATTTGATAAGCCAAATCAAGCCGAAATATAGTCCGGCAAACACGATGACCGATGCCGCCAAAACCAAAATCAGCTGCCAATTCAGCTTTTCGTATTGGATGACCGTGACGAATGATCCTGCGCTCGTATGTGGCATGAACCTATCAAAGCAAATGAGAGCCACGCCACCCAAAGACAGCAATATGAAGACGAATAATCTGTATTTGGTGAACGGGACCGAAATTCTTAGCAACGAAGTATAAGCCAACAAAGAGAAGCCCAACGTCGACATCGCGATGAATTGGTCGTTGTCCATGAATTCGGGGGCGAATACGCTAACAACGAAGAAAGTCAACGTCATTAAGGCCGCCAAGAACCCGCCAGGCCAAGCGATATCCAAGATGTTTTTGATAAAGGAGCCCTTCAATCTATCTCTTGATGGTTCGAAGGCCAAAAGAACCCCTCCGGCGCCAATGACGACTATTTCCCAAATAAAGAGATTCGGGGTCTTTAAAGGATATCCGTATGAAGTCGTGAACGACAAGAAAAGGAAAACGACGGAGAGAATGACTGCAAACACGGTCTTGGTCAAAAACAAAGAAGAGGTTCTCTGCAAATTGTTGATGACCCTTCTTCCTTCGAAAACGACATCTGGCAATTTAGAAAAATTATCGTCGACGGAAACAAGGTGGGCGCAATGTTTTGCCGCAGTTGACCCACTGCCCATTACGATCGAGCAATCGGCTTGTTTCAAAGCCAAAACGTCGTTGACCCCATCTCCGGTCATGGCAACCGAATGCCCATGGCGTTGGAAAATTTTTATAAGATGGGCTTTTTGCTCAGGGGTCGCCCTGCCGAATATGGTTGTTTTCTCGGCGTAATCTTCAAGTTTGCTATCGGGGACATTGCTTAAATCCACATAGTTTTTGGCATTGGGGATGCCGCATCTTTTGGCGATGACGGCAACCGAGGCCGCATCATCGCCTGATATGACTTTGGCTGCCACTTCGTTTTGAGCGAACCATTTGATCGTTTTCTCGGCGTCGTCTTTGATGTGATCCGATATGACGATGATCGCTTCCAAAGTCGATTTCCCAATGACTTTTCCGCCTTTGATTCCTTTTTTGTTAGAGAACAAACCAAGGACCCTGAATCCTTTGGCGGCTTCTTCCTGAATCAAGATATCGGCTTCTTTGCTTTCATAAGACGGAACGAACCCTGGGGCGCCCATAACCCAAGTAAGGTTATCGATCGTGGCTGCCGAATATTTGTTTTCGGACGTAAACGGCAATGAAGCAGAGGCTAACAAATGGTTGTTGCCGCAATATGTCCTCAAAGCTTTCGCGGTGACGTTTTGATCTTCCGTGGCGTTGACTATCGAAGCGATCGCCACCCTGATATCGCCTTTGTCCAACCCATTTACAGCATGTATGCGTTCCACATTGAGATTGCCATCAGTAAGTGTTCCGGTCTTATCAAAACAGATCATATCGACCCTGGCCAAGGTTTCGATTGAATAGAGTTCCTGCACGTTTATCTTTCTTCTGGCCAAAGCAATCGAGCCTTTGGTCAAGGTAACCGAAGTCAAAAGATATAAGCCGGTCGGAATCATCGCGACGAACGAACCTGATAATTTCTCCATCGTTCCTTTGAAGTCGAACGTTCCATCTTCCAATCTTCCGGTTTTGAAATATGCCACCAAAAACATGGCGATACCGATTGCGGTCGCTAGGATGGCCGTGATCCTAAAAATCCTGAAACATCCGTTTTTGAGTTCGGATTTCGGCCTTCTGAATTCTTTGGCTTGCCTTTCTATCGATGAAGAATAGTTCAGCCAAGATATTTTTATGGCCTCGGTGACGCAGTGCCCGGCAACAACGAATGATCCAGCCAAAAGAGTGTCTCCTTCCTTTTTCATCAAAGAATGGGATTCGCCGGTAAGCATCGATTCGTCGACTTTGACTTCGCCTTCCCTTATTATCGAATCCGCGACGATTTGGTCCCCAGATTTAAGATGGATGATGTCTCCCAAGACAACCTTTTCGGCCAAAACCCCGACTGTTTTTCCATCACGAACGACGTTTACGTCTTGCTGTCCGACGATTTTCAGTTTTTCGGAAGCGACCTTGGCTCTTATATCGGTAATTATGCCAATCGTGACATTGGCAAAAACCGGCAAGATGAAGGTGTAATAATTGAGCAACACGACCCCGGCGACGATTTGGACGATTACCACAATTAGCAACGCGATATTGAAATACGAGCACATATTGGAAAGGAATATCTTCCAAATCGGCCTGCTGTTTTGGTTGGCGGCTTTGTTGACCAAACCTTGCTTGGTTCTTTCCAAGACCTGTTCAGAGGAAAGACCGGACGCAATGTCCGCGTGGGAATTTCGATAGGCTCTGGCCTTATTTTCCAAATCTATCGATTTGCGCATCATTCGCTCCTTAAAGCGATAACAGGGTCTTTGTTGGAGGCAACCCTAGCTGGGATTAGCCCGGAGATGAAGGCCAACAAAATGGATATAGCAATCAAAACGATCGCATGCCACGGGTTCAATGTGGCGATGTTTTGCAGATTGTTGCCTGGGTAAACGTGATCGATTATCAAACTCAAAGGCACATCGAGTATGGCGGTTACGATTATGCCAATAAGTCCAGCCAAAGCCCCGATTACGACGCATTCGGCCTCAAACAAACGACCAACATCTTTCTTTCTGGCCCCGCACGCTCTTAAAATTCCGATTTCCTTGGTTCTTTCAACCACCGAAACATAGGTGATTATCCCAGTCATGATCGAACTGACGACCAAAGAGATCGAAGCAAACACGATCAAAACTATCGAAATGACGTTTATGAGAACCCCAATGGTTTCGGTAAAAGTCGACATTACGTCGGTATAAAGGATTTGTTCTTCTTCCGGACGCTTGGAATCGTTCGTATCATAATTCTCGTAATTATAAGCGTCGAGATAAGAAACAAGCTTTTCTTTGACCGTCAAAGAAGAAGGGAAAATCAAGATGGAGGTGACCAAAGAAAATTGGCGCATCAACGCAACATAGTCGATGGCGCAAATATTTTCTCTGTTAAGATCAGCGAAGCCATTGAAGAATGCTTGAACGCCGTTTGTAAGCAAGCCATCTATTCCGCCCCATTTCAAAATCAAAGCCAAAACGGAGGAAGCGCTCATATTCAAAGCGGCGTCTTCTTGTTTCAAATCAGCCCCGACTTTTTGGGCGTTGGTAAGAAAGGTGCTTCTGGTAACGTTGCTTGGGATGGTTTGATCTTTGCTCGCTTCGAAAGCGGTGAATCCCAAAGCCGAATCCAAAACGGAAATGAAATTGGAATAGGCTGTGGCGATCTTTGCGGTGTCCGTCTCATCCAATTCGGAACTTTTGCCATCTTGAATGAGCTTAAGGATTTCTTGCATCGAATGGGTTTCGCCTTTGTTGATTTTGTTTATCTCAGTAAAATAGGAATTCAATTCAGCTAAACCGTCAAGATTGTTGTAGATGTCCGGCTTCGGCAAATAAACGTTCGTCGATGCTGCGGTTTTGATTTTCTTATCCAACTCGATGTTGGCTTCTCGCGCAGTTTCGTCGGTATCGCCGGTTCCGTCCGCGGTAATATAATCTTTCAAAGCGGAAGTGTAAGCCAACGATGACGGCATAAGGCTGATATAGCTGTTTTTGGTCGGTCTTAAAATCCCTACGACCTTAAGTTTTAAAGGGTTATAGAGATCGTCATTGTTATAAACCCCCGCAAAATTGTGGGTTCTTTGGAAATAATGGACTTCCTGCGTTGATTCGTGGGCCTCGAGTTGGAATGTGTCAACGTTGAATTTGTCTACTTCCCACACTTTTTTCGTGTACGATTTGTATTCGTCGTTACGATACCAGTCAACTTGACGATAGACTTTATAGGTTTTGTTCAATATATCGTCAAAGGAGATTTCTTTGTCGGCTATCGTTTGATCTGGATCAAGGAACCCCAAATTGCTCAACGTTGATTTGCTTATTTTGTTTTCCCTATCGATAATCAAAACGATCTCGTCTTTTGCCGTTGGGTATTTCCCGGCGATACAATCATACCAATCGGTGAGTTTGTCGCCTTCGACGTATAATTCATGGAAAGAATAGGCTGGAAGGCCCGTCACGCTGCTGATGGTTCCACTCATCGATCCGGCCGATTTATAAGCGTTTGGCTGAATGATGTAATTGCCGCAATCGGTCAAAAGATGGAAATCTTGGTTCAATCGGTTATACAAAATCGAATCCACCCATTTCGATTTGGTCGGGTCGGTTACCAAGGCGTTTAAGTATTGGCGATATTCTTCGGTGAATTTGTTTTGGTGGATGGAAACGATCGATTGGCTGTTGTCGTCGACTTTGACGTATTTGTCTTCCGGATAAAGTTCGGTTTCGGTGTTTTGGTTTAGGCTGCCATAGGAATACGTTGTCGGAACGATGGAAATGGGGATGGCGGAGGCCACCAATTTCTCAACGTTGTTCATATAGTTGGTAAAGCCGTTGGTAACAGACAAAACCAAAGCCACGCCGATAAGGCCTATCGAAGAAGCCACGGCCGTAAGGATGGTTCTTGTTTTTTTCGTTCTTATATTGGAAAGCGATGATTTGAATGCGGTGGCAAAAGACATTGAGGTCTTCTTGTTTTTCTCTTTTTCCGTAACTTCAGCCGCATCGTTTTCGATTGGGGCGGAGTCGTTGACGACTTCGCCATCCTTCATCTCGATTATCCGATCCGAATAACGTTCGGCCAGCTCGCGGTTATGGGTGACCATGATGACCAGTTTCTCTTTGGATATTTCCTTCAATATGTCCATGACTTGGATCGAGGTGGCTGAATCCAAAGCCCCGGTCGGTTCGTCGGCGAGGATGATCTTTGGATTGTTGACGATAGCTCTAGCCAAGGCGACCCTTTGCATCTGCCCGCCCGACATTTGGTTTGGCTTCTTTTTGAATTCGTTTTCCAAACCAACGGATTTCAAAGCCTCCAAAGCCATTTTCTTCCGGTCGGCTTTCTTTATTCCGTTTAAAATCAACGGGGTCTCGACGTTTGAAAGGACGCTTTGGTGGGAGATGAGGTTATAGGATTGGAAAACGAAGCCAACCCTAACGTTTCTGTAAGAGTCCCAATCGCTGTCGTTGAATGATTTGGTGCTTTTGTTGTCTATCAACAAATCGCCTGAGGTGTAACGATCCAATCCGCCGATGATGTTAAGCAGGGTCGTCTTGCCGCAACCAGAAGGCCCCAAAACGGAAACGAATCCATTTTCCCCAAACGTCAATGTTATGCCTTTCAAAGCCGGCACCGGCTTTTTGTCCAAAAAATAATCCTTATGGATATCAAGAAGTTCCAACATGGCTAAACTATACTCTTTTTATACACTGTCGCATTCATTTTTCACACGCAACACATGCGCACGCAACGAATTAAAAAACGTGGTTTTCCACGTTTCATCGGCATTTCGTCATCTAAGCTCTTCAAAGAATTTTTTTATCAACGTTTTGCATTCGTTTTCCAAAATCCCTTTGGTTATCAAAGGCCTGTTTGCAAACGATGGGTCATCGAATGCTCCAAAGTGCGAACAAACAGCCCCCATAGTTGGGTCATCTGCCCCATAAACGACGCGATGGATGTTGCTTTGAAGGATGGCTCCGGAACACATCAAGCAAGGTTCCACGGTAACGTACAAAGTGCAGCCTTCCAAATTCCAAGAACCCAAAGTTTTGGCGGCTGATTTGATCGCTTCGATTTCGGCGTGTGAGCTTATGTCCAATTTGGATTCGCGTTTATTGTGTCCCAACCCAATAACCTTGTCATTTAAAACCACCGCCGCTCCGACAGGAACTTCGTTTTCTTCGTATGCTTTTTTGGCTTCGCTTATGGCCAAAGCCATCAATTCTTCATCGTTCATGGATTTATTTTAGCAAAATCAAAACCACCGCACAGGGGATTGTGTGTTAAGGCTGCTTCGTTCCCGACCTGACCTGGTTCCAAACCCTCTCCTTGCGATGGCTTTATGATTATATTCCGTTTTTTATTTTTTCTCGATAGGTTTCAAAACCTTAAGCCCGCCCATATATGGTTGGAGGACTTCAGGAATCAAAACCGATCCGTCGGTTTGTTGGAATTGTTCCAAGATAGCCGGAACCAGACGGCTGGTCGCCAAACCAGAGCCATTTAAGGTATGGCAATAACGGACTTTGCCTTTTTCATCGCGATAACGGATCATTCCGCGACGGGCTTGGTAATCTCTGGCGTTGGAAACGGAAGAGGCTTCCTTATAAATCCCCATCGACGGGATAAAGACTTCGATATCATAGGTCCTAGCCATCGAATCGGAGCAATCTCCGGCCGCCAATTTGTCCACTTGGTAGCAAAGGCCCAAGCCCTCAACTAATTTCTTGGCTTTGTTAACCAATTCTTCGAAAGCAGCGTCAGACCCGTCTGCTGTAGTGTATTGGACCATTTCGACTTTGTCGAATTGGTATCCACGGATCATCCCGCGTTCCTCAGTCCTATAAGAACCGGCTTCGCGACGATAGCAAGGGGTATAGGCGAAATATTTCTTAGGCAGTTCGTCCAAAGAAAGAATCTCATCCCTATGAAGGTTGACCAACGCTGTTTCGGCGGTTGGGAGCAGGAATTTGCTTGGAGAAGTGCCGTTAAGCCAAAATACGTCTTCTTTGAATTTCGGGAACTGCCCGGCGGTAAAGCCAGATTGTTCGTTTAAAAGATGCGGAGGAAGGATCATCGTGTATCCGTCCGCCAAATGGGTGTTGACGAAATAATTAAGCAACGCCCACTCCAAACGAGCGCCCAAACCGGTGTAAATCCAGGTTCCGGAACCAGATATCTTGGCAGCTCTCTTGTAATCGATAAGACCCAAAGACTCCGCTAATTCAACATGATCTTTCGGTTTGAACCCTTCGAATTTTGGTTCTTCGCCATAATGATAGATTGGGTGGTTGTTTTCTTTTCCGCCTCCAATCAAATCGTCATCCGGCATATTCGGGAGGACGGCTATGGCGTTGAAGATGTTCGCTTCGATTTCGCTCAATTCGGCTTCGGCGGCTTTGGAAGAGGCAGCCAATTCCTTGACTTTGGCAAATACCTCTTTAACGTCTTTGCCTTCTTTTTTGAGTTGGGGGACGGTTGCAGTCAATTTGTTTTGCTCAGATTTGGAACCCTCGACAATTTGTAGGAGTTCGCGTCTTTTTTTGAAAAGTCCCAACAATTCGCTTGGATCGAAATCGTAATTCTTTTTGGCTAACGATTCTTTGACATAATCGGGTCTTTCTTCAATCAATTTAGGATCAATCATTTTGTTTCTCCTTATTATTAAGGTTGTTAATCAACCATATCAGGGGTAACGATTTCTTCGTTGCTATCCTCTGGAGCGACCAAATTTGGGTTGGTGTCTTCTTCGGCGGAAACTTCGTTTTCTTCGCTTTCGTCTTCGTGCGGGACAACGGTGACCGCGGCTACTTTTTGGTTGCCTTCGAGGTTGATTATCTTAACGCCTTGGGTGTTCCTGGCTGCGATTTTGATTTGGTCGATAGGCATGCGGATTATAATGCCTTTGTTGGTGATGACTATAAGGTCTTCGTCTCCGTTGACGGCACGCATCGCGCACAACTCTCCGCCTTTGTTGACGGTTTTTAACGAGATGACGCCTTTGGTCCCCCTTGAGGTCAAACGGTATCCGTCATAATGGCGGGTCGTTCCGTCCGGCAATTCGATATTGGTGTCGGCGCCATAAGACATCTTGCCGAATCCTTTGTCAGACAAAGCCAAAATGAGTTTTCCTTCTTTCGAGGTGGTCATATCAACCAAGTGCGAACCATCGTCGAGATTCATGCCCTTTACGCCGGCGGCATCTCTGCCCATCGCGCGGACGTCGGTTTCATAGAAAGAGCAGACTTTTCCGTTGTTTGAGGCAAGAGAGATGATGTCGGAACCATAGGTCCTCTTAACATCCATCAATTGGTCTCCTTCCTTCAAGGAAATGGCGCGCTTCCCGTTCGAATGGATGGAAAGGAATTCTTTTAGGGACGTTCTTTTCACCACGCCATTAACCGTGGCAAAGAAGAGATAATCGTTTTCGTCATAATCATCGCAAGAAAGGATGGCGACGATTTTCTCGTCTTGATCAAGGTTAAGCAAATTGATGGCCGGGATGCCTTTGCTGTCCCTTGAGGCATCAGGGATTTGATAGCCGCGCATACGGTAAACCGTTCCATAGCTAGAGAAGAAGAGGATATCGGTGTGGGTTTTGGTGTGAACCAGCAATTTGACGGTGTCGTTTCCATTGGTGGTCACGCCTTTGATTCCGCGTCCACCCCTGTTTTGGGTGCGGAAGGTATCATCTCCCATGCGCTTGATATAACCGTTCCTCGTTAGGACTACCAAAATGTTCTCTTGCGGCAAAAGGTCTTCGGTGTCGATTGATGCTTCAGCGTCGGAAATGTCAGTCAAACGCTTATCTCCAAAGCGGTCTTTGATATCATTCAATTCGCTTATCATCAAATCGATGATGTTGTCTCTGGAAGAGAGCAAGCGATTGTATTCGGCGATATTCGCAGTCAAAGCGTTGTGTTCAGCGGCGAGTTTATCTTGCTCCAAACCTTGCAAACGACGCAAAGTCATAGCCAAGATGGCTTGGACTTGCGGTTCGCTGAACCCGAATCTTTCGCTTAATTTGGCGGTTGATTCTTCGTCGTTTTTCGAAGAACGGATGATGTTTATGACTTCATCGATATGGTCGTGACATTCAATCAAGCCAACAACGATATGGTCGCGATCGGCGTCTCTTTTTAAACGATATTGGGTGCGACGGGTGAGTACCGTGACTTGGAAATCGATATAATTTTGAATGAGTTCGCAAATGTTCAAAATCTTTGGCGCCCCGTCAACCAAACAAAGGTTGATGACACCGAAATTAATTTGAAGCTGGGTTCTCTTCAAAAGGTTGTTGGCAACGACTTCAGGGATGCAGTCGCGCCTGATTTCGATGACGACGCGAATGCCTTCTTTGTTGGATTCATCGCGGATATCGGTGATCCCTTCGATCTCTTTGTCGCGGACAAGCTGGGCGATGTTTTCGATCATCGATGCTTTGTTGACTTGATAAGGAATTTCAGTGACTATGATTCTTGATTTTCCGTTTTCCATATCTTCAATATGGAATTTGGAACGAATCGTTATGGAGCCGGTTCCGGTTGTATAAGCGTCCAAAATGCCTTTGCGGCCAAGAATGGTGCCACCGGTTGGGAAATCCGGGCCCGAAAGATAATTTGCCATGATTTCGGCTGGCGTAAGTTCTGGGTTTTTGGCCAAAGCGATGGTCGCGTTGATGGTTTCGGTGAGGTTGTGCGGAGCCATGTTGGTGGCCATGCCAACGGCGATGCCTTCCGATCCATTGACTATCAAATTCGGGAATCTGGATGGCAAAACGGCCGGTTCTTTTTCGGTGCCGTCGTAGTTGTCGACGAAATCAACGGCGTTTTGGTCGATGTCTCTGACCATTTCAACCGCCAATTTGTTCATTCTGGCTTCGGTATAACGCATGGCTGCTGGCTCGTCGCCATCGATGGAACCGAAGTTTCCGTGGCCATCAACCAAAGTGTAGCGCAAGGAGAATGGTTGAGCCAAACGGACCAAAGTCAGATAGAGGGCGCTGTCGCCGTGAGGGTGGTATTTACCCATGACGTCGCCAACGATACGAGCTGATTTTTTATAAGGTTTGTTCGGCTGCATGCCAGACTCATCCATGCCATAGATAATGCGGCGCTGAACCGGCTTAAGGCCGTCTCTGACATCAGGAATCGCACGAGAGACGATGACTGACATGGAGTATGACAAGAACGCTGTCTTCACTTCGTCGGTGACATCGCGTTCGATCAAACCAGCGACGATACCGGCGGTAGCAGAGTTGTCAACTTCATCGACAATATCACCTTTTGAGGTTTCTTCGATTTTCTTTTCTTCGTTTTCCATTTTCCGCTCCTTTCTTTAGATATCGAGGTTTTGGACGAATTTGGCGTTCTCGGAGATGAAGATTTTGCGTGGCTCGACTTCATCCCCCATAAGATCCGTAAAGGCTTTTTCGGCTTCGGCGGCATCTTCGTTGGTAATGCGGATCATCTTTCTCGCGTTCGGATCCATGGTCGTCTCCCAAAGTTGTTGGGCGTCCATTTCGCCAAGACCTTTGTAACGCTGGAATGGGTATCCGGCTTTTAGGTTGAGTTGTTTTTTGAGTTTTTCCAATTGCTCGTCGTTGTAGGCGTAATATGGCTGCCCTTTGTATTCGATTTTATAAAGAGGCGGTTGGGCGATATAGATGTAGCCTTGGTCGACTAACGGTCTCATGAATCGATAGAAGAAGGTTAGCAACAGGATTCTGATATGGTCGCCATCGACGTCGGCATCGGTCATGATGACGATTTTGTGATAACGGATCTTGCTGACATCGAAATTGTCTCTTATGCCGGCTCCGATCGCGGTGATCATGTTGCCGATTTCGGCGTTTTTGAAGATTCTTTCTTCCCTGGCTTTTTCAACATTCAAAATCTTGCCACGCAAAGGAAGGATGGCTTGGGTTTCGCGATCGCGACCGTTTTTGGCAGAGCCGCCAGCTGAATTACCCTCAACGATGTAGAGCTCGCATTTGGCTGGGTCTTTGGAAGAGCAATCAGCCAATTTGCCCGGAAGTGTTGTGATATCGAGTGGCGATTTCCTTGTTTTTTCACGAGCGACTTGGGCCGCGATGCGGCTCTTGTTGGCCAAACGAACCTTTTCGATGATGGCTTTGGCTTCGGTTGGGTGTTCGAGGAAATAGTCTTTCAATTGGGCGCCGACGATCGTGGAAACGATCTTCCTTACTTCGGAATTGCCCAATTTGGTTTTGGTTTGCCCTTCATATTGGGGGTTTGGGTGTTTGACTGAAATGACGCAAGTTAGGCCTTCGCGGCAATCGTCAGTCGAGAAATTGGATTCTTTTTCATCCAACAATTTAAAAGAGCGGGCATAGTCGTTGATGGTTCTGTTCAAAGCGAGGTTGAATCCCTCAACATGGGTTCCGCCTTCTTTGGTGGAGATATTGTTGCAGAAGCTATAAACGCCGTCCGTGCTATAGCTGTCGGTCCATTGCAAAGCGACTTCGGCGTGGATTTTTTCTTTCGTGCCGTTCATCAAGGTGACTTCTTCGGCTCCCGAGCAATAAACGGGCTCCGAATTGACTGGAAGTTTGTGCGAATTTATGAAAGTTACGTATTCTTTGATGCCGCCGTCGAATTGGAATGTTTCGGTAACCGGGGTCTCGGGACGGAGGTCAGTCAAAGAAATCTTTACGCCGCCATTAAGGAAGGCCATTTGGCGAAGGTGGTTTTTGATGGTTTCGAAATTATATGTCGTGGTTTCGGTGAAAATCTCCGGGTCGGGCAGGAACATAACGGAGGTGCCGTGTTCGCCTTCTCCGCAAGCGCCGATTTTGCGCAAATGGTTTTTGATGTGTCCGCCGTTTTCGAATTCGACGAAATAAATTCCGCCGTTCTTTTTGACTGTTACTTCGCATTTTGTGGACAAAGCGTTTACGACTGAAGCGCCGACACCATGCAAACCACCAGAGACCTTATAGCCGCCACCTTCGCCGAATTTGCCGCCGGCATGAAGGATCGTATAAGCGGTCTCAACGCCGGACAATCCGGATTTTTTGACGATATCCACGGGGATTCCGCGGCCGTCATCGGATACGGTTATGGAATTGTCTGGGTTGATGAATACTTCGATGTGGGTGCAATATCCAGCCAAAGCTTCGTCGATGGAATTGTCCACGATTTCCCAGACAAGGTGATGCAAGCCTGGGCCGGCGGTCGTGCCGATGTACATGCCAGGGCGTTTCCTTACAGCCTCAAGGCCTTCTAAGACTTGGATGTTTTCGGCGGTATATTCGGCGTCGGCTTTCTCGATCTTCTGATCACCGCCGAGCTTTAGGTTTTCGTATTGGAATTTGTCTTCTTCTTCCAACGACAGTTTGGAGACTCCGCTTTCGGCCGCCGCCTGAAGCAGTTCCTCGTTTTTCACTTCTGCCATATGTTTCCCTCCTTATGGTAGTTTCATAACCTCGATTTCCGAGGTATTGGTTATTTTTGTTTCCGTGGCGGTGATGAACGCCTGACCCATCCTCTCCAATAATTTCGTGAGGTTGGTCCGATGGGCTTCGTCAAGCTCGCTGTAGACATCATCAAGGACGATGATTGGTTTCTTTTCTTCTTCCTCTGTTAGGAAGTAAGGGGATAGATGCATGGCCAAGGACATTATTCTGTTTTCTCCTTGACTTCCATATGTTCCGACTTCTTTGTCATCAAGCGTTACGGTGAAATCTTCTTTTTGGATGCCTTTGGTCGTGGATTTTCTGGTTTTGTCCGATTCCAAGGATCCTTCATAAAGTCGTTTGGCGTTTTCTTCGTACCCTTCCGTTTTGATGAACGGGTCGTAGGTTACGCTTATTCGCCTTTCTTTCCCAAAAATGGCGTTTGCCACCTTTTTAACGGTAGGCTCCAACCGTTCGATGTAGGCTTTCCTCCGTTCGATTATCGGATATTGAATCGCGATCAGCCTCTCGGTCAAAACGGATAGGTACCCATCGTCCGTAGCTTCGTTTTTCAACATGGCGTTCCTTTCGTTTAGGAGTTTCAGGAAATCGTTGAGGTCATTTAGGTGTCGTTGGTCTTCTTTGGCGATCGATAGATCCAAGAACGATCTCCTGTCGGCCGGAGGACCGGTGAAGATCGACGCGTTTTTGGGGGAGAAAGCAATCACGTTGGCGGCTTTTGACAAATCGCTGAGTCGTTTTATAGGCTTCCCATTCAGCGTTATCACCCTTTTTTTGTCCGTTAGATCAACTTCTATCTTTCTGACGTTGCCGCCTTCTTCAAGGACGGCTTTCAAGGTTGCTTCAGATTCGCCTTTTTTGATCAATTCTTCCCCTGATAGCCCCCTCCAAGTTCTCCCCAAAGACAGGTAATAGATGGCTTCGGCCAGGTTTGTCTTGCCCGTTCCGTTTCCGCCTACCACCAAATTAAGTTTGGGTGAGGGGTGGATGGATATCTCTTTGTGGTTTCGCCAATTCCTCAAAGTCAGCTCAATCAAGATCATATGATGATCAGCGTCATCTTCCGCTTAGGGATTTCAACTTTGTCACCTGGTCTTAATTTCCTTCCGCGGCGATCGTCGTTTTCTCCATTAACGAGAACCACGTTCGTAGATAGGAACGGTTTGGCCTCACCTCCATAAGAAACCACGTCAGACAGCTTCAGAAGCTGCCCCAAGGTGATGTATTCGGTTGTGATGGCTATTTTTCTTTCCATGACTCAAAACGGGCTTAAAACGCCTCACACATAGTTTACTACTAAGTAGTAAAAAAAGGAATGGTTTTGACATTCCTTTTTGGGTTGTTTTTCGTTTTAGCGGCTTCTCATCGGGGTGATCAATTCAACGATTGAATCGTCGTTGGAGTTTTTGATGACGAACGGCTTCATTTCGCCCACGAAATTGAAATTCACATCTTCGGAGCCCAACGCTTTTATAGCATCGCAGACAAAGATGCTGTTAAAGGCGATCTCCAGCCGTTCTCCGCTATATTGATAGGTGTTGATTCGTTCGATGCCGGATCCGGTCTGAGAATTGGCACTGGACACTTCCACGCCGCGGTCGGACATGGTGAGTTTAACGACCGGAGCCACGCCTTGGGACAAAACCGAAAGGCGTTCGATAGCGGAAAGCATTTCTTTCGCGTTGACCTCCAAGAAATGGTTGAAATTATGCGGGATGATGGATCCGGTGACCGGGTATGGTCCAGGGATTAGCCTTGAAGAAACCGCCGTATTGCCGAATTCGAAGATAACGGAATCTGGATTCAGGGATATTTGGATGGTGTCTCTCGGCTCCGGCAAGCGGACGATTTCGGAAAGGGTTTTGGCTGGGATGTTGGCCGATAATTTGGAAACGCCGTCGATCTCAACCGATTTCCTAGACAATCGAGCCCCATCGGTTGCCATGGAGACTATCGTCCCGTTTTCTTGTTTGAGGTTGATTGTCGTAAGGGTTGGCTTTCCGTCTTTCACCAAGGCGGCGAAGGCAGTTTGATCAACAAGCTGAGATAATACGGAGGCTGGCAATTCGAAGGCGGCCGAAGAAGAGGCGAAGTCGACGTCTGGGTATTCATCCGCGCTCATGCAATATAATTTGAAACTTGATTTGCCGTCGTCGATTTTCGCTATGGAGTTGTCAATAACTTCGACGGTTACCTCGCTTCCTTCCATGTGGCGAACGATGTCGTTAAGCAACCTGGCTTGAACAAGCGTTCCACCCAACGAATAATCGCGGATCAAAACCCTGCCGTCCGATTCGAACGGAACGGAGGTTGATATGCCTATCTCTTGGTTATACCCGACTATCGTTAGTCCACTGTTGTTGATCTCCAACTTGAAGGATAGAAGGATCGGGTTCGCGTTTTTGCCGCCGATGGCACGGCTGGCAATGCCTAAGCTTTTTAGGAACGAATCCTTTTCGATCGTGAAGCGCATTTTATACTCCCTCTTTCTTTTTTAAGAACGAAAATTAATGATAATGATAAGGCTTGTTGATAAGTTGATAACTTGCCCCGTGCCTTTTCCTCTTTCCGTATTTTACCATAGATACCTATCTTATGATAGGTTTACTTATTTCCTGCTGAAACTTTGGATGAAAGGTCTTTTAACACCTCTTCGAGCGAAGGGTCTTCTTTCAACATGGTTTCAACATTTTTGATTCCGTTGATTACGGTCGCGTGATCCCTTCCGCCGAAAGCTTCGCCGATTTTCTTGTACGGAGAATCAAGCAAAACCCTGCACAAATACATCGCCACGTGTCTTGCGAGCGCAATTTGGGCGGTTCTTGATTTTGATATCAACTGTTCACTCGGCAAACGATAATATTCGGAAACGACATCAATCACTTTTTGGATGGAAAGCGCGTTCTCATCGGATTTTCCGTCAACCAGCGTCCTAACGGAATCGATTGCGGTTTTCAGATCGATCCTATCTTTGTTATCGATGTTTTGGGCATAGAATACCAAACGGTTCACAGCTCCCTCGAGTTCTCGGACGTTGGAGTTGAACCGCGAGCTGAAGTAAGAAAGAACGTCAGGATCGAGATTCGAAATATCTAAGCCTGCATCGATTATTTTGTTTTTGATGATTGCTTCGCACGTTTCCTTGGTCGGCTTTCCGACGGAGACCGGAAGGCCTTGTTCGAAGCGCGTTCTCAAACGTTCGTCCAAACCCTGCAATTTGGACGGCAACTGATCGCAGGTTATGACTATTTGCTTTCCGGCTACGTACAAAGCTTGGAAAACGGAGAAAAACATCTCTTCCGTCCCCTTTTTGCCTACCAAGAATTGAATGTCGTCAACAAGCAAAACGTCAACCGAACGTTTGAAGAAAGCCTTAAGCGACTCACCTTCCTGTTCGCCTCTGACATAGCGGACGTATTCGTCGAAGAAGTCTTGGGTGGTCACGTACAAAACGTTGGCGCCTGGATTTTTATCATGAATATAATTGCCTATCGCGTGCAATAAATGGGTTTTGCCAAGACCGGACCCGCCATAAATCAAAAGCGGATTATAGACGGCGCCTGGGTTTGAGGAGATGAACAAGGCGGCTTGATACGCCTCTCTATTTGACGGTCCTATGATAAAATTGTCGAAAGTGTATTTTCTGTTAACCTTCGAATCGGCGAAAAAAGAACGTGATTGTTGTTTCGGCTCATCTGTTGCTTTTTCCTCGCCGCTTTTGTAAACGAAAGTGATTTCCATCGAGTCGGGGATCTCCCCATCCAACGCGGTTCTTATCTCCTTCATGTAGTTTTCTTTTAAGATGTTGCTGGCTAAAGACGTGCTGACAACAACCACCATCTCGTTTGAGGTTATTTTGTCAACGTAAGTGCCATCGAAAAAAGTTTCGAATGCCTGTCGGTCATTGAGTTGGGATTTTATTCTTTTCAACGCGTTATCCCATAACGCGGTCGCTTTTGAAATACTTATTGCCATAACGCTGAAATACTACCATAAACAAACATCTGTCATCAATATGTTTTCAACACGTTTTTTCAATTTTCTTGTGGACAACTTTTTAGCAGCCAAATAATTTACGTTTTTGTTTATGATTGTGATTTTGATTGGGTTTTCAACATAAAAATAATTAAAAAATAATAGATATCACCATATTCTTTCTGTTTATCAACGTTTTCAACAGCGATTTGTCAACACCGAATGTTGGGAATGGTTTGCAAAACACAACAAACACGAATGTGGATAACTTTCCAAGCACCAGCCATTGACGGAAAAGGCGAAAAAACCATTTGTTTTGCCTTCGCACACGCCCTCTCACGCGCTTTTGTGTTTGCGTACAAAGGCGTTTATCTATATAATTCCCAAGCATAGTTAGTTCACCTCGGAGGAAATGTTATGAAAAAAACTTACCAGCCATCTAAAATCAAACACGCCCACAAAGCCGGATTCCGCGCTCGCATGAAAACCAACAACGGCCGCAAAGTCCTTGCTCGTCGCCGCGCCAAAGGCAGAGCCCAAATCGCTGCCTGATTTCCTTCATGAAAAAGCGAAACCATGTCTGTTCCCACGAAGAATTTTCCGAAATAATACACAAACTCAATTGCTACAGAGGCAAATTCTCCTCCGTTTATTGGGCTCGCAAGGACGATAAAAAGGTTCGCATCGGCATAAGCGTGGGAAAAAAGAACGGCGGCGCGGTCCAAAGGGTTCGCATCAAAAGACAGGTGCGCGCCATATGCGACGAATTGTTCAAAACCGATTACCCATTTGACTTAATAATCATCGTGAAGCCTGGATACAAACCTGAAAACCGAACGGAAATTCGCGAAGACTTGATCCAAGCCATCATCAAAATTGGAGACTAAAACATTGAAACAGAGTAAGAAAAAAGCCCTTCTCGGTTCTATGGCCCTCCTTACGGGAGCCCTTCTTTTAAGCGGCTGCAACGCAAATTTCTGCTCCGTTACCGATAAAGCGCATATCGCTTATCCCTACGAGCAAGGCGTTACCGTCTATTGCGACAAAAACGCCATCCCTACCGAATATCGGGGCGAGGGTCTCTCTTGGAAGGTTTATGAGGATAACGACAACCTTTATGCCTACGTCCCTGTTGACACTTCCGGGAATTTTGCCGCTTTGAAAGCGTCAAACCTCAATTCCATCATCTCTTCTGCGACTTCGAACAAATACACCATTCCGTCTCAGAAATTCTGGACCACGATCGACCAAAAGGTGTTGGATTTGGCTGTTTTGGCCAGCGGGATTTCAACCGCCAGCGTGACCGCCTCTATGATCAACCCTTATGATGTGGCTGATTCCGTCGGTGGGAACGGAACCACGATAAACAAAGACTCAATCCTTCGCAAATATGGTTATCTGAAATTCTTAGGAACCGATTCGGAAGGCAATTTGGCTTTGTATGCCAATTTGGAGAAGTGGGTCGCTGAAGCCAGATATTCAACCGAACAAGGTTTGGGAATAACCGGATCGCCTACAGCAGAATTCTTGACGGCTTACGAATCCGCGATAACCAAGACGATCAACTCCAACACATCTTGCATTTCGACCGTAAACGGCTATCAATATGGCGCTTATGGCACCAACAAAGACTGGACCGTCGAAATCGAAAACAAAACCTGGGGATACGCTTGGAAGCAAGGGTTTTTGGCCGGACTCATCTCCTTCCCTGTCGCTTACCTAACCGACTATTTCGCCAACGCGATCGATCCTTCTCTCTCCGGCGTTGGACAAATTCTGTCTTTGGTCATCGTCACTTTCATCGTTCGTATTTTCTTGATGCTTGTCACGATGAAAGGAACCATCGACCAACAAAAGATGCAGGCTTTGCAAGGAGATGTGGCCCGCATTCAACAAAAATACCCAAACAGCAACGAGAACCAAGCCCAAAAGCAACGCTTGGCCCAAGAAACGCAAGCTCTTTATAAAAGAAACAAAGTAAGCCCGTTCTCTTCAATCATCACCTTGATTATCCAACTTCCGTTGTTCATGGGTGTTTGGGGGGCGTTCCGTGGATCAGCCGCATTGAGCACTGGCTCCTTCTTGGGGCTGCATTTAAGCGACACCATCTTAAGCGTCGTTACCCAACCAAAAGGCAACATAGCCACCAACGGAAATGGTTGGTGGACTGCTCTGGTTCTCTATATCTTGATGATTGGGTTCCAATTCGTGTCGATGAAATTACCTCAATGGATGAGCAAGAAAAAGACCAGCAAAGTCGAAAAACTAACCGCAAACCCGGCTGGTGACAAACAACGCAATCAAGGCAAAACAATCGCTTGGATCATGTTTATATTTACCGCCGTGCTAGGCTTGTCTTTGCCATCAGCAATGGGGGCCTATTGGGCCATCGGCGCGATCATCTCGATCATTCAAACGCTTGTCATTCAAGCCATCATGAAGCATCACAAACCAAAAGCCAAAAGGAAGCAAGCATGAAAGAATACGTAAGCAAAACCGTTGAAGACTGCGTCAACAACGCCTGCATGGAACTTGGAATTCCTACCAACCACCTTCTCTATAAAGTCGTAGAGGAAAAAGGCGGCTTATTCAAAAAAGCCCGCATCGAGGTCTATACCGAAGAAGACGCCATAATCTACGCTCAGGAATACCTAACCAACACCATTCAAGCCATGGGTGTTGATATCACGACCGAAAGCACCGTTGAAGAGAGTGTGATCCGCATCAACATCAACTCAAAGAGAAACCCTGTTTTGATTGGCAAATCAGGCAGAACCCTACAAGCTTTGAATGAATTGACCAGATTGGCTGTCTCCAACAAATTCCGCCACCGTTATAGAATCTTGCTTGATGTCGGCGGATACAAAGAGGATAGATATTCCAG
The DNA here is from genome assembly GCA_963652335.1 of uncultured Eubacteriales bacterium. Taxonomy (GTDB): domain Bacteria; phylum Bacillota_I; class Bacilli_A; order RFN20; family CAG-826; genus UBA4951. The sequence continues at coordinate 29,449 of CAVJSS010000002.1, forward strand.
GATAGCTTATTTGGCGAAGCGTGCGGCCGAAGAAGTGGTCCGCACCAAATATCCGGTCCAGCTCGATCCGATGACCCCTGATGAAAGACGCGTTGTGCACAATGTGCTAACCGGGTGGAAAAACATCAAAACCGAATCATCGGGCGAAGGCTCCAACAGAGCTGTCAATATCTTCTATGTAGAATAAGGGCTCATGCCCTTTTCTTTTTGCTATAATTATTCGCATGAAAAGCAACACGATAATCGCACTAGCAACCCCGCCGCTAACAAGCGCTCTGGCCATGATCCGTGTTTCAGGTGATGACGCTTTCGTGTTAACCGATCAACTTTTTTCCAAAAAAATATCTTCGATCACCAAAAGGACAACCTTCGTCGGTGATTTGATTTACAAAGGCGAACTGATTGATAACGTCGTTTTGATAGCCTATCCTCATCCGAATTCATTTACTGGCGAAGACGTTGTGGAAATCTCTTCCCATGGTTCGATGCTGATTGTTAACGAAATCGTTTCGGCTTACATCGCTTTAGGAGCCAGATATGCCGAAAGAGGGGAATTTTCTTCTCGTGGCTTTTATAACGGAAGGATGGATCTTGTTGAAGTTGAGTCCATCAACGATTTGATAAACGCCACAACCAAGGAAGCGAAAAACCTATCGCTTCTCTCTTATAAAGGAAGGACTTCCGATCTCATAAAGCCTTTAAGAGACTCTTTAGGCGAACTTTTGGCCCAAGTTGAAGTGAATATCGATTTCCCTGAATACGAAGACATAGAAGAAGCAAACGAATCGATGATTTACGAAAAGATCGGCGAATTACGCAAAAGCATAGCGTCTTTGATCGAAGGCGGAGAAAAAGGGAAAATCATAAAATATGGAGTGAAGGTGGCTCTTGTTGGGCAGCCAAATGTCGGAAAATCATCTATTTTGAACGCTTTATTAAAAGAAAACAAAGCCATCGTAACCGATATTCCAGGTACGACAAGAGACATCGTTGAGGGCGATTTGAATCTCAATGGGGTTTCCGTTCATTTCTTGGACACAGCTGGGATCAGAGAAGAAGCCGATGTTGTAGAAGCTATAGGGGTTGAAAGGTCAAAGAAAGCCATAGAGGAGGCTGATGTCGTTGTTTTGGTTGTGGATTCGTTGAGGGGTTTTGGAGAGAAAGAAAAGGAAATAGTTTCTTTGATTGGCGGAAAAACGCTGATCACTTGTTACAACAAAGCCGATAAAGTATCCAAAAAAGAAGACGGAAAGCTTTATGTTTCCGCTTTGAACAACGATGTAAAACCATTGGAAAAAGCTTTATACGATTGCTTGGGATTGACTAAAGAATCTTTTAATAACCCATCATTGTCCAACATCCGTGAACTCGGGCTATTAAGGCAAATAGATTCTTCTTTGGAGCAAGCCGCTTTGGATTGCGTTAACGAAGCCCCTATCGACCTTGTCTCCATAAACCTTAATTCGGCTTATAATTGTGCCCGTGAGTTGCTTGGGGAAGAAACAACGACCGATTTGACTGACGAAATCTTCTCCCGTTTTTGCGTAGGTAAATAAATGAAGAACCTTTTTGATAGCCATTGCCATTTGAATGATGAAACGATAGAGAACGTCGAAGAAGTGATTTTGAGAGCGAAAAAAAGCGGAATCGATGCGTTTTTGGTTGTTGGATGGAATTTGGAAAGCTCCAAAAAAGCGATTGAGATAGCTGAAACATACAATGGTGTTTATGCCGCGGTCGGAATCCACCCGGAAAATTACGAAGAAGAAAACGAGGAATCTTTGGCAAAGTTGGAAAAACTGGCCAAATCATCAAACAAAGTCATAGCCATCGGAGAAATCGGGCTGGATTATCATTGGAAGAACGACGAGGAAACGAAAAAAAACCAAAAGCGTTGGTTTATCAAACAAATAGAATTAGCCAACAAACTCAGTTTGCCAATCTCGATTCACGCAAGGGACGCTTTGCAAGACATATATGAAATAATCAAAGATCATCGGATCGAAAACGGTTTTGTTTTGCATTGTTATTCTGGATCGGTTGAAATGATGAAGGAATTTGAGAAACTCGGAGCGTATTTCGGCTTCGATGGACCGATAACGTATAAAAACTCAATCGTTCCAAAACGATGTGTGGCTTCTTGTCGATCAGACGGATTGCTTATCGAAACCGACTCCCCTTATCTGCCGCCGGTTCCATATCGTGGAAAGAAAAACGAACCAGCTTACATAAAAGAAATCTTTGATCAGGTGGTTTCGCTGAGAAAAACGAACAACGAAGAATTAAGCGATTGTTTAAACGAAAATTTCGAAAGGCTTTTTGGGGTCAAAAGATGAAAAAGATAGATGCTTTGATCGTCGTCGAAGGAAAAATGGATGAGGCGCTGCTGTCTTCTTTCATTGATGCCGATATAGTCACAACCAACGGTTCCGCCATTTCAGAAGAAACCCTATCGTTTATTGAAGAGGCGTCCAAAACAAGGAATGTAATCCTTTTGCTCGATCCTGATTCGCCCGGAAAAAAGATAAGGGATACGATCGCAAAAAAGGTCCCATCCGCAAAACACGCCTTCGTTCCTAAGGAAAAATCAATCAAAAAACACAAAGTCGGAGTGGCTGAGTGCGACAAAGAGACAATACTGGAAGCTTTGTCTAATTTGATTCCCGAGAAACCGGGCCCTGCTTCAAATCTTAAAATGTCGGATTTGCTTGAATTGGGGCTGACTGGAAACGAATCGTCGTTTGCTCTTAGGAAGGAAGCCGGAGCCAAACTTCACATAGGAATCACCAACGCGAAAACGTTTTTGAAACGAGCGAACGCCTTAGGGATAACGAAAGAACGACTGGAGGAATTGATCGATGGACAAAATTAAATATTTCGAGAAGGTCAAAGAATACAGGTTGTTAGCCAAGCATGAAGTTGGTCAAAATTTCCTTTGTTCAGAAGAGATTGCGTCGAAAATCGTATCTCTCGGAGAAATAAAAGACACTGACGAGGTTTTGGAAATCGGATCTGGCGCCGGATCGTTGTCGGTATTCTTTACCGACTATAAAGCCAACGCCACATTGCTTGATATCGATGAGGGCTTGATAGCCAAATTGAAAGAAGATTTCGTCGATTGCAAAAACATCCACCCAACTTTGGCTAACGCCTTGAAGGCCGATTATTCAATGTACGACGTAATTATCGGCAACCTGCCTTATTACATAACTTCAAGCTTGATTGAAAAAATCGCTTTGGAGGCGAAATCTTGTAGGAAAGCCGTTTTAATGATTCAAAAAGAAGTTTTTCAAAGACTATCAGCCAAAATGGGAAGCGATGACTATGGGCCGCTACCGATTTTGCTTGATTACGTTGGTTCGATAAAAAAAGAATTCATCGTAAGCAGAGATTCTTTCGTTCCTGCCCCACATATCGATTCGGTGGTTTTCTCAATAAGCTTCAAAAACGACGTTGATTTCGCTTTGGCCAAAAAACTTTATGCATTCATTTCGAAAATGTTCGCCCACAGAAGAAAAACAATCCACAACAATCTTCAATTCTTGGTAAATGATGGAAAAAAAGCCAAATCGATCTTGGATAATGCGAAGATTTCCTGTTCCGCAAGGCCGGAAAAGCTGTCTTTGAACGACTATCTTTCTTTGCTTAACGCTTACGAAGGCGAAAATTTGAAAACGCCAACTTTATAAAGAGATAAATAACACTTATATTATTCGCTGTATGAAATTGTTCGGCTTGCATTCAATAACCATCAAATCGTTTGCCAAAATCAATCTCGCTCTCTATGTGAAAGGCGTTAGGGATGACGGCTACCATCTTTTGGACTCCGTTGTTTTGCCTACCACGATACATGATGTTATCGAGGTAAGCATAAATAGATACGCAAAGAGCACAACGGTTGTTTGCGATCGCCCGTTTTTGCAGAAAAACCATCATAACATCTGCCAAAAAGCCGTTGATGTGATGCGTGCTCACTATGGTTTTGCAGAAAATTTCGAAATCAATATCCATAAAGTGATTCCGGTGGCGGCCGGAATGGGTGGAGGGTCATCCAACGCCGCATCGGTTTTAAAAGCCATAAACAAATTGCTGAAATTAAACGCCACCGACGACGAATTGCGAAAGATCGCCCTCGAATTAGGCGCAGACGTTCCGTTTTTCATCGATCCGAAACCAGTTAGATTAACTGGCATAGGAGAAAACCTAGAACCGATAAATTTAGCCCACAGCTACTATATTTTGCTTATCGCCCCAACCAAAGGGTTGGCCACCAAAGACGTTTATGGCGCCTACGATCGCCTGGAACATTTGACCGGTTCTTGCGATGAGCTTATAAAGAATCTTGAAGAAGGAAACGACGTCAAAGTCGCTTCCGGTGTGGTCAACGAACTTTATCCTGCCGCCTTATCTTTATATCCGGAATTGAAAAACGAAATAGACAAAGTCAAAGCCTTGGGCGCCGAAATCGTCTCAATGACCGGAAGCGGATCCGCCTTCTTCGCTTTATCCAGAGACAGAAAGGCCATTTTGAATGCCGAACTGACTTTATTGGAAGAAGGTTATAGGGTTTATTCCGGAAAAGTCGGAAGAATCAAGGATTTCAACAAAAGAGATTGATCCTCCGATCTGCTTTATCTAGAAGGAGTTCATCATCTTTTTCGTATTGGGATTCGATTTTAGAACCGATAACATCCAAAGCCCCATTCCAATCCTTCAGTGATGGAAAGAACGAGAATCCCAAAACCACCAAACCGATATAAACACACAATATGGCAACGATGCTGGTTTTGGTAATCAAAGACCGATCTAGATAAAGGCATAACGAATGAGCCAAAGCCACAACAGCTAAGCCGATAACGATTTTTATAATCAAAGGAACGATATCTTTAAACCCAACACCCTTTGAATCCTGTTTAGACCCACCTATAAACAATAGCAAAAGCAGCACAATCCCAATCGATATTGGATAAGCAATCGTTTCGGAAACGAATGCGACGATGATGCCGACGGCCACCGTAAACACCACGAACCAATGGATTATGGTAAAGCCTACCGGTTGCCTTTTATCGTTTTTAAGTTTGAGCTCAGCAATCAATAACGGCGTGAGCAAGCAAATGATCGTTAACCCAGACAACGAATAAACGTTGTTGAATTTAACGCCGCCATAAGCCGAAGCATACATCGGAGCCAAGCCAACCAACAAAACCAACAAAAACAGCGAAACCGTGTAGGAAGTCTTTAAAACATCCAAAACAGACAAATCTCTTCGCTTCGTCGTTTCCGCTTGTTCCAAAGGCATTGGAGAAACGTTGCCCCTTTTCAAAGCCCAATTTCTTCTCGAGATAAACAAAGGCCACCAAATAATGCCCAAAAACATCATTCCTTTTAGCCTCATATCCAGCAAAGCATCATCCTCTGCCATTGAGTGGGCCAAAAAACCAAAGATGACGATCAACAAAATCCCGATCCATTTGTCTTTTCGGACTTTGAGTGCATGAATCGCGTCATAAATCAGATAGCCTATCCCAAAGAGATAAACCAAAACCCCGATTATTCCGAACCTGCCCCAAACATATAGGAAGCCGTTGTGGCCGGCAATGCCTAAATACCCATCCATATAATGGTCTGGCGAAGAAGCCATGACGAACCATTCGAAGATCCCGTCTCCGGTCCCAAACAAAAGGATCGTTGGGTGTTCGACCATGTTTGAGAACACCCTTTCCCAAATATCGGTTCTTCCGGTCATTGTCCCATCGCTTAAAGAGAATATCGATTTCATCATTTCTTTGATGACTTGGCTAAGCCCCTCCAAAGGCTTGATGGGAAAAAAGGCGATCAAGGTTATTGTGATGGCCGAACACGCCATTATGGATAAATAGATAATCTGGCTCTTTTTTCTTTTTTTCCATCCTACAATCGGAAAATAAATGACAGTCAACATCAACTCGATGCCCACCGAAGCAATCGTTGTTTTGCATTGGATCGTTCCGGTTATCAACGCCAAGAAAACAATCAAAATCAAATAAGGAACCCTATGATATTTCGAATATAGGATCAATGCGCAATTGAAAGCCCAAAACACAGCAAACCCAAAGGTGTTTTTGTTGTTGGCCAACGAACAAACGCCATTAGGGGAATATGAACCTTTGAATAGACCAATCCAATAATCGCTCTCTTTTATGAATGAGGCGATTATGAGAAGCAACCCGACCCCGATTCCGACCCAAAGCCAAAAATCTATGGCTCTATGTGAACGAAACAACGCAGGAATCACTCCAACGAAGATATATAAAGCCAGATCTCCGACAACCCAGCCAAAGATATAACGTATCCTTTCGTTGTTTGTGATGCTATATGTCCAATAAAAGCCGTATTTTTCGTTGTTTATCGAAGAAGGGAAAATCAAAACGGCTACGATGTCGATTACCAAAAGAACGAAACAAACGACCATCAACGTCCGATTTGCTTTGATTTTGAAGTTTTTGAATGCTAACACCAAAAGACCGATTCCAGTCAACAACGAAGCCGACACCATCAGATAAAACTCAAGATCGTTCATCATCGTTACGCCATTATTGAAGATAGATAAGCCTTGAGTCGTGAATACCGTGATCGCCAAGAACGCTATGATTAAAACGAAAGCCAACACATACCTTCGTTTGAAGGCGCAGGATAGGCTCTCTCGGTGTCGTTTTTTAGCATCGCTCTCAATCATAACGGAAAACAAATTATAGTCTTTTGAATCGGCGTATCAAATTCGCGCAAGTTGACATTAATTATAATCAGGTGGAAAGATCTCTTCCAAAAGATTATTATCCTCTTTGGTATTTATGCAAAAAAACATTTTGGCGTTGGATTTAGGAAAAGGGAGTCTTGGAATAGCTATCTCCAGAAGTGGCATATTCGTCACTTTATTGGAAAACCTCCGCTTCCATGCCGGTGATTACGATGAAGCGATAATTGGCTTAAAGAGAGTCATCGCCAACGAAACGATCGAACATATCGCTATAGGTTGGCCGTTATTTCCTTCTGGAGATCCTTGCGAGATGACGCCGATAGTCGAATCATTCATCAAAAAGATCGAGAAAGAATTCGAAGGCGTGGAAATCGTCAAAGTAGACGAAAGAAACACAACGGTTGAAGCTTCCACCTTTCTTCATGACGCTGGCAAATCGGCCAAAAAGCAAAAAAGCACCATCGATTCCGCCGCGGCCGGAGTGATTTTGACGAGATATCTTAAATTAATCGGACAAAGTTGTTAGAGCAAGCGCCAAATTTTTAGAACAATTTCCGTTTCTCAGTCTAAAATCGAGTTTTGCAACGATCCGAAGTTACCTTTGGATTCGCGCTAAGCGGGCTTTTGTTTTTGTTTGAATAGCTAATTTAGAGTAAAATGCAAAACATAAGGAGGTTATTGAATGTATAGCCAAGAGAAACAATTCTCTTCTTTGGCTAAGATCTTATCCAATTACGATCGCGTCATCATCGACACTTGCGCATTGATGGACGAAGGGTTTCCTCAATTCATGGACACTTTGGTTGGGTCGAAAAGATATTGGAAAGACGGATTGCAAATCATTACATTGAAAGAATGCGTCGAGGAGCTTGAAAAACACGCCGCGAACAAAGACTGGCATTATAGCGAAGCTCGGATCGACGCAGTAAGAGCGCTTTCTATCTTGAAAGACGCCTATAGGAAGCATCACGTAATCCAAATCGCGAAAAGGCAGCAAAGAAAAGGTGACACCTTCGCGGATCCATCTATCTTAGCGACGGCAACGGTGCTCAGAATTCACTATCGAGTCCTAGTCATTACCCAAGACAAGAATTTAGCTTACGACTTAGAGGGCTTAAATTCTTTGGGATCGCAAAACGGAAGATTTTTAGCCACGATGAAAATCAACGCCGGAGGCCAATTGGAAGGCCATTCTTTAAATAAGCCAAAAGCCAAAGATTTCAAAAAAGCAGAGAACAAAAAAGATAAAAAACCCACTTTGAAGGTTGAAACAAAAGAAATCAAAGAAACAAAACAAATCGAATTCAAGCCAGTCCCAGTTCCGAAAATCGAACAGAAACCGGCCAAAATCGCCGTTCAGCCTAAAAAAGAAGAAAAGCCAAAGGAAAGTAAGCAACCAAAGCCTTTCTATGTATTCGGACCGACCCCGGTCGATGCCGTCATCGCATCCGCCAAACATTTGAATGTCTTGGTGCGCGACCCAGGAGTCGCTTACGTCAAAGAGATTCACGGCCCTGTTGATATAACCAAAAACGTCTTAATCGATAAACTGCCCGTCTCCAAATTCCTTAAAACCGGAGACAATATGACTTTTAATGTCAAAGGACTTAAAGTCACGGCGGAGAAAACGGAACGCGACTATCGAGCGACCACTTCCTTGGAACCGACCGACGACAAGAAAGAAACACCCAAAGTTGTCATAAAAGGAAAACAACCCGATAACGTTGCAAAAGTCGTCGAAGTTAAGAAAGACGAGCAAAAAACCGCAAAAGACGAGAAAACGGAACCGCCAGCTTCCAACAAACCGGCAGCCAAAGCCGAAAAACCGAAAGCCAAACCAATCGAAAAGACTTCGACAGCCAAGGCTCCGAAAGAAAAAAAGAAGCCTGCCGACCCCAAACAAGTTAAAGATAAGCCAACCGTTGACGAAAAAGCATCCGAGAAAGCCGAACCCAAAAAGCCTTCCGCTCCAAAGAAAACGCCTTTGGAAAAAGCTTTGGCGGTTGAAAAAAGATTGTCCGCCAACGTCTCCAACCCAAATTATCCAAGCGAGAAAAAAGCAAAGGATATCGAATCTTTCATCAAACTCTACGATAAGTTGAGCGATGAGGAAAAGAAGCAGATAAAGCTGACCAAAGAATTCTTGGATCAGCAAAAACAGCAAAACCAATAAACCAAAGAAACTCCTTTATGGAGTTTTCTTTTCATTTGAATTAGAATGAGGCATACAGCCATTCGTTCAAATGGAGGACTTGTCTTATGAAGAAAAGAAAATTGATGCTCCTTGTGTTTGCTTCCGCTTTCGCTTTAAGCGGATGCGCCATAACTGACATAATCGATAGCATGACCGGAAGCGGATCTTCCGTTTCGGATGAGCCAATTCCAGAAAACAACGGCTTGTTCACCTATACTGCCGACGGGTCCGAAAACCAACGATATAGCCACAACCCATCTTATTCCGCGTCAGGGGTTGGCCTCGCAAACAACAAAATCACCTACGAAACCGTTGGCAACACAAATTGGAGCATTCAACTTCCTTCATCTGGGTCTCCTAAGGTTCTTGTTGTGCCGGTCAAGGTAAAGGATTATTCGAAATACGCGACATCCGACGTGAGGAACGAGATTTATAAGACTTTCTTTGGGAAAAGCGAAGAGACTGGTTGGGAATCGGTAACATCCTTCTATTACAAATCTTCGTTTGGCAAGCTCAATATCCAAGGCGCCGTCACCGATTGGTATGATTGCGGGTACACTTCTAGCCAAATATCTCGCATGACATCATCTATCAGCGGTTATGATCCCACTTGGACCATTCTCGAAGATGCGGTTAGTTGGTATAAAAAAACATATAGTTCAACCAATGGAGTCGAGTTTGATACCAATCACGACGGTTTCTTTGATGCCGTTTGGCTCGTTTATGGCGCTCCTAACGCCCAAAACGACGATGATTTGGATGAGGGCATTTTTTGGGCTTATTCCTATTTCGACAACACCCCGTTTGAAAATGTGAAATATGTCTCTGATTTAGAAAAATACAAATCCAACCCTGTCGGATATCATTATGCTTGGGCTTCTTATGACTTTATGTATGAAGGAACGAAAAGCAAAAAGAGAGACGCCCATACTTTCATCCATGAAACCGGCCACCTTTTGGGATTGGATGACTATTATGTCTCAACCAGAAACGAAAGTTATCCAAACAACTATGGTCCTGTTGGCTTTGTTGATATGATGGACGCCAACGTTATCGACCACAACTCGTTCTCCAAATTCGCCTTAGGTTGGGTTAACCCGTATGTTCCGACATCCAGCTGTACGATTGAACTTAAGCCAGCAAGCACTTCTGGCGAGTTCGTGTTGTTGCCAACTTCCGATGGATGGAACGGAATGCCGTTTGACGAATATATGGTCCTTGAATATTATACCCCAGAAGGACTCAATGCCGCCGATAGCGAAATGGTCTATTCAAATGGCATTCAAGGAATGACGAATAGGGGAATTCGCATTTACCACGTTGATGCCAGATTGGTCGAGCCAAATAGCAGCGGTACGAAAATCAAAGGCTATACTGATAAGATAAGCGCTTCCGACACAGTCTATTTAGCCAACAGCAACACAGCGGCATACAATTACATGGACCAAAAAGACCGCTTGATTCAGGTCATCGATTGCTCAAGCAAAAAGAATTACGACGCCGAATATGACAGCACAAAGAAACGTCCTTATACGGTCAGCAATTCAAGTTTGTTCACCGCTGGCAAAACTTTCTCATATGCGAGCTATGCCAACTCGTTCCCTAATTATTATTTCAATAGAACAAGCACGATGAATGACGATACGACTTTGCCTTGGACAGTCAACGTTACTTCGATATCCAATGAAAAAGCCACGCTTACCATTACCAAGGCTTAATCTTTATTGATTAAGGTATTGACCACGATTAAGATATTTAGCGTAATTACAGAAGAGGTTTGTTATGAAAAAGAAAATATTGGACGTCTTAGGCATCGTCATCTTCGCTCTTGCCATCATTGTCTTTGTCGCCCCTGTCGGATCCGGCATCCACGCCAGCGTCAAAGCCGTTGGCTCAACCGCCGGCGATTTGGATTGGAGCGGATATACGGTTATTTTTGGCAACTGGGCCAATTCCTACATCAAAGAAGCTTCTGGTGCCAATATCGCCGGATTTACTCTCTTGGTTATCGGCGTCGTTTTCCAAACGATCGCAACCATCTTGTTATTCCCGAACCCAAACGGTTCTAAGAAATTATCTGGTTTCTTGTTTGTTTTGGGTGGTTTGATGGAACTTGCGTTTGGCATCATTCTCTTATGCTGCAAATCAACCACGGGATTGGATGCCGTCGAATCCTTGAATGCGGCCTACAATCTCAAATTGGGAGTAGGCGTCATTCTTTCTAGCGTCGCCGCTTTGCTTGGCGCGGTTCTTTCTGTTGGAGTCGGCGTCCTTGCTTGGGGCAATAAGAACAAATAGCCAATACATAATAATTGTGATCCGCCGCCCGTTTGGGCGGCTTTTCATTTCCTTTGTAAAACATATGCGTGCGTGTCTATAAATCAATATGGATATACGTTTTGATCAAAGAGAAAAAGAACGATTCGGTTTGGAATTCGTTCAATATTACGAAAGGAAGCTGTCTGAATGGATGGATCCTTTTAGAAGATGTCGCGCAGGTGGGTTCGATGCGAGAGAATTAGAGCCGTATCTTTTGGAGGCGTTTCTTGCTTTTGGAAGCGAAAGCCAAAAGAAAACCCTGGATCGTTTATTTGATAAGACCAACGAACTCTTCGACGAATATTATAAAGAAACCAGATTGGATTTTTGCATTGCGCCGGATGTTTTCGCTCACCGCAACGAAGTTGAATCTGAGCTTAAAGGGATAAAAGAAAGAATTTGAAAAAAATTAGCACTTAGGTGTTGACAGTGCTAAAACAATGGCTAGAATATAGTTAGCACTTAGAAAGAAAGAGTGCTAAACGAAAGGAGATTCTTATGTATCTTACCAATAGAAACGATTCTTATTTCCCATATGACTTATTCCGCGATTTCTTCTCTGATGAAGGTTCGCATCTAATGAAGAGCGATATTTACACCGATGGTGATGAATATGCCATCGACATCGAACTCCCAGGTGTTAAGAAGGAAGACGTCAACATCGAATACAAAAACGAATATCTGACCGTCTCAGTGACCGTCAAAGAAGAAAAGAACGAAAAGAAATATGCTTTGAGGGAACGCCGTTATGCTAGCGGATCACGCAGCTACCATATCGGCGAAGTTGATGAAAGCACCATCAAAGCCAACTTCGAAAATGGCGTGTTGTCGATTCGCTTCCCTAAGGATCAATCCAAAATCGAAGCCATACACCGCATCGACATCAAATAGCTTCCAATCCTCCCTCCTTTGATACGAAAAGAGAGATCACCTGCCGATCTCTCTTTTCTTTTTGTCTGCTTTGTTTATTTAAGAATTGGGATTATGTGATCTTGCCTACCAGCCACGACAACGACTTCGTTCCCATCGATTAAAACGTTGGTTTCGCTTCTTATGCCGAAATCTGGTGCATATATCCCTGGTTCAAGAGAGAAACAGACGTTAGGAATGATTTCCCTAAAATCATGGGTCTCGTAATCATCCATATTCACCCCGCATCCATGTGGGCTAACATCGATGGCAATGCTATGGCCGACGCGATGAGTATAATATTCCCCGAACCCCTGTTCGTTAATATAATCCCTGGAAACGTTATCGACTTCAAAACCGAAAACGACACGATTATCTATGTTTTTTCTAAGAAATTCCACGCATAGATCGATGTCTTTTTTCAATATCTGGAATCTTTTTTCATATACGTCCGGGACCTTTTTGCCGACATAGCCCATCCAAGTGATGTCGGAATAAACCCCTTTTGGATGGTCCATCTTGGCCCACATATCGATCAATACCAAATCATCTTCATGGATATCGTCGTTTGTTTCTTTGGTCGGTCCGTAATGAGGGTTGGAGGCATTCGGTCCGATCGCGACGATTGGATCATCGTCCCAAGTCATGCCTTCTTCCTTGAAACGTCTGCAAATGAATTGCTGGATTTCATATTCGTTTGCTTTGCCTTTTTTCTTTATTTCTTTTCCAATCAATTCAAAAGCCTCATCCTTGATAGACAAAACTTTCTTGTTGGCGATTCTTTGAAGCTCCTTAGCCTCATCGTCCAACACGGCGGTCAGCTTTTGGAGAATATCGGCGGAGGAAACGATTTCGATTCCCAGTTTTTTCACGAAATCAACCGAGCCGTAATCAGCCAATGAAACGCGAGGCAACAATCCGTTTTCGGACATATCCATGCAGACTTTTTCATAATTGGAGAAACTTTCTTTTTCTATTTGGAGCATCTCTTCCCAAGTCTTATAGACCTTCAATTCGAAATCAGGGTTGTCTTTTAAGAAAATGGCATCTATCGAATGGCAAATGACATAAGGTTTTTCGTTTTTTGGCACGATCAAAAATATCTTTCTCGTAAGCATTTTCTTGCCTAAGAACCCAACCATTGCCGGGTTATGGTTTTCGTAATCAACCAAAATCCAAGCGTCCAAATTTTTGTCTTTTAGATAATTTTCAACGGTTTCTATTCGATTCATAAGTTCACCTACCTAGCTATTCTACTCTCAAGGCCGTAAGTTGTATGATTATTCCATGAATAAAATTTCGTTGGATAATGCCTTTAACCCATATTTTGCCAGAGAAAACACCTTTTCTTTGAATGGCTTATGGGATTTTGACATAAATGATGGCGGCAAGCCAAATTATACGCTGAAGATTTTGGTGCCTTTCGCTCCTGAAACCGAATTGAGCGGGATAAACAAAACGATCAAGCCACACCATACGATGCACTACCGTTTGGTTATCGACGAAGATAACGAATTCAACGACAAAGAAGCCAAAATCTGTTTTGAAGCGGTGGATCAGGTATGCGACGTTTATTGGAATGGGACGTTTACCGCCCATCACGAAGGTGGCTATTGGTCGTTTTCCATCATCGTCCCCCACCTAAGAAAAGGAGACGTTATCGAAGTTGTTGCCAAAGACGACACCAATTCGGAAATATTCGCCAGAGGAAAACAAAGCCTTGCTCCGGGAACCATATGGTATAAAGCCACATCTGGAATATGGGGCAACGTTTATGTCGAATATCTCCCAGACGGCTTTAGGTTCGACAAAATCGATATCAATGCGAATTACGAAAAAAGAAGACTGGTAATTGATTTAGGGCACAACGTAGCCGATGCGAAAATCAAAATAACCACTCCTAATGGGGAAATCTTGGAAGGCAAAAGCGACGCTTACGGAGAGGCTTTGATCAATCTTGAGGACTTCTTTTATCCTTGGTCAAATGAGAAACCTTATCTTTATAAAGTCACCGTTTCCAAAGGAAAAGACGAAATCCACTCAGTCTTTGGAGTTAGGAAAATTGAGAAAATCGAGAAAAGAGGCAAAAGCCTTATCGCTTTGAATGGCAAACCGATTTTTTTGAGCGCTTTGTTGGATCAAGGCTATTTTTCGCCAAAATCGGGGATGACCCCAATTAATCAAAACGACATAGTCAAAGAATTGAAGATAGTCAAATCTTTCGGCTTCAATTCGTTGCGAAAACACATAAAGATAGAATCTCCGCGTTGGTATTATGAATGCGACCGGCTTGGCATATTAGTCATCCAAGACATGATCAATTCCGGCGGCAAAACACCTTTGTTTAGATTGGCTGCTGCCCCGTTTTTGAAACTCAAATACGATGACACAGACTACAAAAAGATGAAGCGGGAAAACAAACAATCACGGAAACAGTTCGAGACGGATGTGGCTAGGACCGTGAAATCGTTAAGGAAACACCCTTCGATAATCGCGTGGACTTTATTCAATGAGGGGTGGGGTCAATTCGATTCAGTCAGATTGACGGATGCTTTGCGTTTGCTTGACGACGAAAGATTGATCGATTCCACTTCAGGCTGGTTTGACACTCAGTCAGGAGATTTCGATAGCCATCACGTTTATTTCAAAAAACCTCAATTGAAAAACGAAAGAGGAAGGATTCTATCCCTTTCCGAATTTGGAGGATTCGCTTATTCGGTTCCTGGGCATTCGCCTTTGACTAAGAAGTTTGGATACGCAAAATATGGCAGTTCCGACAAGTTATTAAATGCTTATAAGAAATGCTATTTGGAACAGCTTTTGCCTTTGATCAGCAAGGAAGGTCTTTCGGTCGCAGTCTTAACTCAATTCTCCGATGTCGAAGGGGAAACGAATGGGCTGGTTACCTATGATAGAGAAGTGATCAAAATCGAACCGAAGGATTTCAAGAAGCTAAATCAAGCCTTATACGATGAATTCAAAAAGACTTGGGGTTAATTTCCGGGTCTTTTTTGATATAATCAAAACCATGATCAAGATCGCTTTTTTCGATATAGACGGAACACTGTTTGATAACGCTAAGCAAATTTGGAAAAAGAAAACCATGGAAGGCATCAAACAAATCCAAAAACGAGGTATAAAGTGCGTTTTGTGCACATCCCGCCCATATCATTCGATGGAGAAACTCGGTGCCTTTGACCAAGGGATAAAATTCGATGGCTGGATAGGAAGTTGCGGGGCCGTCGCTTCCTATAACGGGAAAATAATAAAACGATTCTCCTTGAATCCAGAATTGGTGAAAAGATTCATCGAAAAATGCGGCAAAGACGGCTACACGATGGAAGTTGTCGGAATCTATGAAAGAACTTTGATTTATCCCCAAACCAAGGAATCGTTGAAATTCTATGATTATTACAAAGAATCCATTCCGCCTCTAAAGCCGTACGATGGCAACGAGGCGATAACCATGAACTTCTTCGCCCCTTCTTCTGTCAGAGACGAATATTCAAAAGAATTCCCTATGTTGATCATCAATGAATATATTCCAAATTGTTTCGACGTCATGGAACATATGCATCGAAAATCAGAAGGGATGAAAGCCATCCTTGATGAATTGGGCTATTGCAAAGGCGAAGCGATTGCCTTTGGAGATGACATGCCGGATATCGAGATGTTAAAAGCAGCTTCGACTTTCGTCTGCATGGGGCAAGGAAAAGAAGAAGTCAAAAAAATTGCGTCATTCGTCAGCAAACCCGTATCCGAGGATGGGGTTTATCACGGGTTGAAACACTATGGTTTATTGGGAGAAGGTTATGAATAAAGAATGGGTATTATCGATTCAAGGCGGCGGGCAACGTGCCGTTTTCGCTTGTGGGGTCGTTGACGTTTTGATAGAGGAAGGAATATTTGCTTCGGAAGCCTATGGCTGTTCGGCAGGAAACTGGATCGGATTGAATTACGTTCAAAAAAAGAAAGGAGCTGCCTCGAAATTGTTCTTTGACACAAAATTCAAAGACATTTTGACTCCTTTGAAATTTTTCAAAGGCGGCTCTTTGATTGATTTCGACCACTACTTTTCCGAAAAGAAAAACAAAGATTTAGACAAGAAAGCCATCTTGGATAGCGATATGGGCTATTATGCAGTCTGCACGAATTTGCTAACATGCAAGCCATTATACGTTTCCAAAGAAGACCCCTTCTTTTATGACGCTTGCGAGGGAAGCTGCTCTTTGACCGCCTTTACCAAAGGACCGAAAATGGTTGGAGATATCCCGACTTTGGATGGCGGATATGTCGAACGCATACCATTTTTGAAAGCCCTGTCTGAAGGGAAAAAGATAGTGATCGTCTCCAACAGGGAAAAAGGCTTTAGATTCGAAGATCTGCACGAAAAAAACGAACTTGTCGTCCAAAAAAGATTCAAGGATTACCCCAATTTCGTCGAAGGATATCAATATAGCCACATCGTTTATCACGAACACTTAAGACAAATCGAGGAGATGGAATCAAAAGGCGAGGTATTTGTTATCTATCCACCGCATTCGCTTAACATCGAGCCTATAAGCCAAAACGACGAAGAGCTCAAAAAAGGCTATGAATTAGGTGTCGAAACGGCCCGCAAAATCCTGCCAGAGCTTAAAAAATATCTTCTTAGTGATTAAACTGACTGATTATTTTATAATCACGCCATGAATAGGAACGACGTCAAAAGGCATAGAACCCAAAAAGGTTTGATAGATCCAAAGAAAGTCAAAGTCTTTGTTGTCAAAAGCGAAACGACTTTGCTCCCTTTCGTTATGGAAAAAGCGTTTTTGTCCAACACAATCGCCAGACACGTCATATCTGGCAATCAAGTCTCTGTCGGTGGGGCGCCGGTTTCGCTATTCAATTACAAGCTATATCCGGAAGATGAAGTTTTGATTTCTTATAACAAAATAAGGAAACGCACGCCTCATCAACTAGACATCATCTATGAAGACGATGACATCATCGCAATCAACAAACCATCTGGATTGCTTTCTATCGCTTCCGATAGGGAAAAAGGCCACACGGCTTATCGCTATGTGTCGGACTATCTTGCTTCGAAAGACAAAAACGCCAGGATATTCGTGGTTCACCGTCTGGATGAGGATACGTCCGGAGTGCTGATTTTTGTCAAAAACTTCGAAGTTAGGGAAGCTATGCAAAATTCTTGGAACGACATCGTCACCAAGCGCGGCTATTATGCAGTCGTGGAAGGCGAAGGTATGCCAGAATCCGGTCGTTACGAAGACTATTTAGCCGAAAACGGCCTTCATCTGGTCTATGTGACCAAAAACAAAAAAGAAGGCAAGCTGTGTATCACCAATTTCAAAAAGATGGCCGAAAAGAACGGGCTGACCCTCCTTGATGTCGATATCGAAACCGGAAGAAAAAACCAAATTCGCGTCCAGCTTGGCTATCGCGGCCATCATGTCATCGGCGATGACAAGTATGGAGAGCCCGTCAATCCGATCAACAGGTTAGGCCTCCACGCTTACGAATTGGCCTTAGTAAACCCAATCAACGGCAAATCGTACGATTTCAAAACCGAGATGCCAAATTCGATGAAATCATTGTTCTGGAAAGTAAGGAACCCCAAACCAGAATATATCGCCAAACCCAAGGTTCCAGAAAGGAGCGAACATGACAAAAAGCGAAAATCGAAAGCCCGCAAGCGGATGGTGGGCCGCCACTAAGCAAATCCTCAAAGGCTTTCTTGGAAGTTCTATAGCTGTTCTCCCAATCGTTATCTTGATCGTAATAATTTATTTCACTGGAGTGTTGCCGAAAAGCGACTTCACCCCTCAATTGTTGGTGACTTTCGTCATTTCGGCGGTTGGTTTGATCATAGGCCTAGCCTTCTTTAATGCCGGCGTTACCAAATCTATGAGCCGTATAGGCGAAATCGTCGGCCAGACGTTATTTCATAAAAAGAAGCTTTGGTTGGTCATCTTAATGACTTTCGCAATTGGGGTGATCGTTACGATCGCAGAGCCGGACCTTAAGGCGATGGCCTCCCAAATAGGCATGGACGAATGGGTTCTTATCATTTGCATTGCCGTCGGCGTTGGCTTGTTTGTCGTAATTGGCGTGATTCGTACTTTGAAAGGCGCTAAACTAAACGTCTTGTTCTTGGCTTTCTATGCGATCGTCTTTGCTTTAGCTGGCATCGTCAACCCAAAGTTTTTGCCTGTGGCGTTTGATTCAGGTGGCGTAACCACCGGACCGGTCACCGTTCCGTTTATCATGGCTTTTGGCGTTGGCTTGGCCTCATCTAGATCCCAAGGGGACAGAAACGGAGAAGATGGATTCGGCTTGACCGCTTTGGCATCTGTTGGACCGATAATCACGGTCATGATCCTAGGCTTGTTCGTCGATGTAGATGCGATGACTTGGTCGCCGTCTATGACGGATAAGGCAATGAGCAATTATTCGTCTTGGGACACGGTTTGGGGTTTTTATCTCAATCATTTGGGAGAAGGCATCGTTTCCCAATTGAAGAATTCCGCTATAGCGATCCTTCCGATTACGGCATTCTTCTTGTTTTATAATTTTGTTTTCGTCCGTTTGCCGAAACGCGAAATATTCAAGATCCTATTCGGTTTGGTTTACGCATATATAGGTCTTGTCATCTTTATGACGTTTGTGGAAATCGGTTTCATGCCGGTTGCTCAAAAACTAGGCCAGTGCTTTGGCGACCCTTCTGCCAATTTGTTCCCATACGCCGTATTGGTTGGCGGATTGCTTGGCGTGTTTGGCGCTTTGGCGGAACCTGCCGTCCATTCTTTGGTCATCCAAGTCGAAAAAGTTTCCGAAGGCACGGTCAAATCCAAATTGGTGTTGGCTGTTTTGTCTTTGGCCGTAGGCGGTGGCGTCGCTTTAGCGGTGGTTCGTTCCCATTATGGCTTTAGCGTTCTCTATTACATGATTCCAGGCTATTTCATTGCCTTGGCTTTGTCTTTTATCGTTCCGAAGATGTATTTTGCCATGGCGTTTGACTCTGGGGGCGTTGCTTCGGGTCCTATGGCTTCGACGTTCGTTATGCCGTTCTGCACTGGATTTGCCTTTGCTGAACACGGGGCCGAATCCGTTTATGCCAATGCCTTTGGCTCGGTCGCGATGATCGCTTTGATGCCTCTTATCGTCATCCAATTGATGGGATTATATGCCGGTATCAAGCGCACGGTCGTCTATAGTAAAGCCAGAAAGAAATTCATCGAAGAAAACGACGATGTGCTTATCAGCTTCACGGAGGTAACGGAATGAGTCAAAGCAAAAAGAAAACCACCCAAGAAACCGAAAGCAACGAGCAAAAGCGTATTCAAGGGACGATGCCTTTGGGCTTTACGATGTGCGTCGTCAATTCTGGCCTAGCCAGTTCAATCGTCGCCTTGCTTAACAAAAACGAATGTGCGACTTCATTCATCGTTAGGGGAATGGGAACTTACGCCAATGACTTTTACGGAGTTTTGGGTGTTGGAGACGAAAAGAAAGACGTTATCTGCTCGTTTGTCAGATTGAACAATTGGGAAAATTTGAAAGCCGATCTTCAAGCCAGGTTCAAAACCAGCAGGTTATCATCCGGCATAGCGTGGGTGGCTCCGCTTACCATGCTGGCCGGGTTGTCCACATACAAATATTTGACCAATGCCAGAAACGGCATCGACGTTAAGGAGGAAGTTGTCATGGAACAAACGTTGGAATATGAGGCGATATTCGCCATCGTCAACGACGGTTATACCGATTTGGTCGTATCCGCTTCAAGAAAAGCCGGAGCCAGAGGCGGAACCATAATAAATGGCCGTGGCACAGGCAACAAAGAAATCGAAAAATTCTATGGCGTGGTCATTACCCCTGAAAAGAAAATCGTGATGATCTTGGTTCCGAAAGACATTAGAAACGACGTTCTTGCCGCAATCAACAACGCAGTCGGATTCGGCAGCAAAGGACAAGGTATCGCTTTCTCTTTGCCGTTAGCTGACGTCGTTGGCATCGTTCCTCCAAAGAAAGAAGAAGCCGCTGAATGAGCGAAGAGCAGCAAACCACAACCTTAGCCGAGCTTCGTAGACGAAAAGAGGCGAAAAAGGCCTCCGTTTGGTTTAAAAAGCACATGCCTTTCTTGTTTGATTGGCGTTCTCTTTTCTATTTCGGCTTGATGGTGGTCGTGGTTGGCTTTTGCTGGATGGGATATTCCCTTATTCAAAATTACGGCACCCAACTCTATGGTTGGGACTACATGAGCCAATATGTCGAATTCTATTATCATTATTGGGATGTTTGGCATGAGTTTTTCAAAACTGGGCATTTCACGATGTATGATCCTTCAATCTATCTTGGCGGGGACAACATAGGATCTATGTCTTATTATGGGCTGTTCGACCCATTCGTCTTTTTGAATGTCTTGTTTCCAAGAAGATGGGTGCCTCAGATGACAGCGATTTTCACCGTCTTAAAGGCGACCTGCTCGGCTTTTGCGATGAGAGCCTATCTAAAATACATGGGAATAAGAGAATCGACTTCGAGGATCGGCGGATTGGCTTATGCCTTCTCCGGATTCGTCAATTTCTTCGTCGGTTTCCCTTCTTTTGTGTCTGCCGTTGTTTTCATTCCTCTTGTTCTTTTGGGGATCGAAAAGGTAATCAAAGAGAAAAAGATCGCAATCTTGGTATGGTCATTGGCCATGCTTGGTATCGTATCGTTCTTCTTTTTGGTCGTCATGTGCGTTTGGGGAGCCTTATATGCTTTATGGAGGTTCTTTTGGACGATCAAAAGCAGGAAAGCCAAAGACTCCTGGGCTGTTTTGGGCTTAGGGGTATTGAGTTTTGCTTTGGGATTGATGTTGTGCTCGTGGTCTTTGTTGCCATCTATTAGGCAATCTTCCTTATCTGGGCGCGGGCAATCAATAGCTTACCTTTATCTTCAGGATTTATTGAATGCGATTAAGACATTTGATGTCAAAACGGTTTTTGCCCGCTTATTCGAGATGGTCGGTGACCACCCAGGAAGGGAAATGATGGGCCTTGTGTCTTTCTTTTTCCCTACCTGCAACTATTTGTGGCTTCCTCTTTATGGCGGAGGAGCTTCAACCGGGTATGACGCATGGACGTCATCATTGTTCATCTATACCCCGATGATAATTTTCTTTATGTTCGAATTGATCGAGAACATAAGAAGAAAAGATTGGGAACACATCGTCTCTTTCGCTTTGTGTTCTTATTGCGTCTTTACGATATTCGCTTATTTCTTCAGTTTTGCTTTCACGGGCGATGGATATGGAAGATGGTACATCATCTTGATCCCCTTGCTTATTAGGCAAGCTTGCCGAGGAATGGATCATCGGAAAGAAGCGCCGAAATGGCAGCTCCCGGTTGCTTCCGGCTTGGTGGCGGTGGCAACGATTCTCACTTTCTTTATGGTGCGTTGGGTTCTGGATGGAAAGACCTTTACTAACAGCAATTTCATGACCTATTGGCAATCGGTTTACAACATTCCGGCTTATGTCATAAGAAACGGTGAGAAATACACGACCTTATGGCTTGGGATCTATCAGATGGGCTTGGTTGTCGTCGAATCTTTGTTTTTGGTCTTCTTTAACAAAAAGAAATTCTTCAAAAACCTTTCTGCGGCGTTTGTCGTGGTTGAAATCATAGTTTGTGGGAACATCTCATTTTTGTATGGCTCATCATATAGCTATGGCAAATATTTCAATGGCGGCTACGATAGCAAAAACCATTCATGGACCACGGGGAATCAACTAACCGAAGCGTTTGCCTATATAACAAAAGAGTACGATACCGACACATTATACAGAGCCTATGCCGATTATCCGGCTCAGAAAAACATGAATTATGCCATGGGTTACAATGGAACCACTCCATGGTCGTCTCTTTTTAATTACGAAGTGATTGATTTAAGCCATTATTCCCATGTCATCGAAAACGAATATGTCAACGGTACACCATATGGCAAACAAAACATCTCTTCCAGATGGTCTGGATACTATAACAACAAACGATTCTCTTTCGATTTGGCCACGGGTGTCAAATATTACGCGATCGTTTATGAAGACACCGGAATGGGTGATATTTGGGATAACGATGATTTCAAATACAATGTTCCGTTTGGGTCCAAATGCGTCTACAAAAACGATAAATTCAGGATTTATCAAAATCCATATCATATCGAGCTTGGCAGAGCCGTTGACGGCGTTTACAAAGAAAACGCAGTTGAGAAATATCTCGAAGACGGGACGATAGATACCGACCACCTTAACCACTCAGATTTTTATCGAAGCCTTTACGGCGTTTCCGGTTACAAAGAAATCGCCAAAAACGAAGAGGCTTATTTAAATGGGGCGATTATCAAAGACAGCGAGACCATCCCTGACGGAATAAGCGTTCTTTCCGCTCCGGCTTTCGATGATGTTCCGTTTAAGAATCTTACGTCTTCCTTGAAATCCAGGGTTTTCGAAAACGTGTCCGGCTATGGTTTTAACTACGAGGACCCAGGATCGTTCTTGACTGATTCAAGCAAGAATGTCTACGTTACGAATTACCACACCCCTTATAGCGGAGAGATATTCAAAGGCACTTATTACGGGTCTGATGGCTTGACCGATGGAAAATTGGTTTGGTCGCTAGGCGAAGGCGATCCTTATATGAACGAGGACCCAAACGGAGCCTATTTTCTTATGGCTTATAACCATAAAAACATCTCTAGAATGTATATGATTGGCGACACATTCAATGAAGATGGAAGCTTCAAAAAGCAAAACGTCATTCTCAATTACGAATATCATTCGTTTGACAACGTGAATGGGCAAAGCTCAGGGAATTATACCGGCCTTTTCGGAATCTATGCGGAAGGCAGGGTCAGGCAAATCGTCTTCTCAAAGAAAAACGGAGAAGACGGATCCTCCCCAGTCCCATTCTTGTTGGTCCAAGAAAGAAGGGACTTTGATCGGAAATACGCTTTCATGACTGATTCCGACCACCTCTTGACCGATGTCAAATACATAAATTCCGACCACTTCACCGCCAAATCTTCCTTTTCTAAGTCCAAGGCCGTCGTAACCACGCTTGGTTATGATGCCGGCTGGAAGGTCATTGCCAAAACCAAAGGCGATTCCGGGGAATATATCGAGACGGAATTGAAGACTTTGAAAATGGATGGCGGATTCGTCGGCTTCTTCGCTCCGGAAGGGGAAGTGGAATATGAATTCAATTATGTCACGCCTTATTTGAAAACGGGCCTCGCTTTAAGCGTTGGGGCTTGCGCGATCTTCTTTGGCTATGAAATAACGATGTTTGTCATTAGGCTGAACAAAAGGAAAAAAGAACTTATTTCAAACGTTCCAAATAAATAGAATAGACGCGGTTTTTTCCGGTTTGGGTCAGCTTGGCGACTTCTTTTACGGCTTCTTTGGGAGAAAGATTCTTAAGAGCCTTCTTCAGTTCTTCTTCGATATCATCATCGCTGATTTCAATGCTTGGCGTTTTTCCTTCTACGCAGATAACGATCTCGCCCTTTAATGTGTTCGGGTCGATTTCGCAGAATTCTCCTAAAGTTCCTCTTATGTATTCTTCGTGGAGTTTGGTCAATTCTCTGGCCAAACAAGCCTTCCTATCGTTTCCAAACGTTTCTTTTAAAAGCGTTAAAGTTCTTTCGATCCTATGCGGCGCTTCGTAAAAAATCAATGTGTGCGGCCAATTTTTGAGCTCTTCCAATCTTTTTTTGGCCAACGCCTCTTTGGCTGGCAAAAAACCTTCGAAAGTGAAATGTGTCGTATCCAATCCCGACGCTACCAAAGCGCACAACCCCGCATTAGGGCCGTTTATGACGGCGACTTTGATCGAGGAATTTATGGCTTTGGCTACCAATCTTTCGCCAGGATCGGAGATCCCTGGGTAACCGGCGTCGGAGACATAGGCTACTTTTTTGCCTTCTTTCAGCAAAGCGATGATTTCTTCCGCTTTTTCGTTTTCATTGAATTCCCTACACGAAATCAAAGGCTTTTTTATTTCGAATTTGATGAATAGCGAACCGGAATTCCTCGTATCTTCGCAAGCTATGAAATCCATCTCTGACAGAATCTTTATTGCACGAGGAGAAAATTCTTCTATGTTGCCAATAGGGGTAGCAACCATATAAAGGAGAGGAGAATCGCCTTGATAATTATTCTCCCTTTTCATCCTTCTTCTCCTGTTTGACGATCTTTGCGTTTTTCAATTCTTCCAAGGAAATGGTTTTAACGGTCAAAGGGTTTTCTATTTTCAACGTGTCGCTTAACACATTCATCCCGGTGACGGAATATTCGCTTCCTTCATAGATCAAACGGGTTCCTACGCTTGGGAAACGCTTTTTGGCTTCGGTATACATGTCGTCTTCATATAAAAGGCAGCAAATAAGTTTGCCGCAAGGTCCCGACAATTTGGGGATATTCAATGTGAGCATTTGGTTTTTGGCTCTAGAGATGGCGATGCCATCGAATTCGTTAAGGAAAGTGCTACAGCAAAGAGGCAATCCGCAAGTTCCGATGCCTCCGATCAGCTTGGCTTTGTCCCTTGGGGCTATTTGCCTTAATTCGATGCGGCAATGAAGCTGCGGGGCCAAAACTTTAAGCAATTCTCTGAAATCAACGCGGCTATCGGCCGTATAGGTGATGGTGATCTTTGATCCGTCCAAAGAATATTTGGCATCCAAAAGATTCATCTGCAGTCCTAAGCGAGCGACTTCTTTCCTTGTTATTTCCAAAGCCGTTTTGGCTTGTTCGATGTTGTATTTATAGACTGCCAAATCGGTTTCGGACGGACGGCGGATGACCGGTTTTAAACTCAAAGGAGAATGATAGTCAGCCAAAATCTGAGGTACAGATGTCACGATCGCAATCTCGTACCCCCCTAATGAATCTACGATAACGAATTCTCCCGGACGAAGATCGGCTATGTTGGTGGAAAAATAATATGATTTGGCCGTTCCTTCGAAGTGGATGGCCACGAAATTGGTGTATTCAGTCATAAGACGTCCTCCTTGGCAAGGGAAATGATTGTATGGTCGAGCAGCAACGATGGGTTGACGTTCGTGTCTAAATCGGATTTCGCTTTCAAAAGGAAATCCAATTTTTTCGATAAAGAATTCTTGTTGGTTATAAGCGGCTTTAAATCTTCCTCGTAACTTGGGAGATTTGGTTTGAAACCATATGCGATATTGAGCAATTCGCGATAGATGATGATCAAAAGATCGATCAAGGTACCAGCTTTGGCTTTGGTGGCGTAAGGCGGGTTGATTTGGGTTTGAAATAAATAGATGGTTTTGTCTCCGTCTTGATTCAAAGCAAAGCAAGCCTGTCTCATTAAAAATGGAAGCTCATCGGAACCTTCTTCTTTTAGCTTTTCCTCGACCAATTCCGGAGCTCCGTAAAAGAAAGAAAGGAGTTCCGACTTCTTTTTGTCCAAATTAAGCTCTTCGCATCCTTTTAATATTTTTTCTCTTGGCATTGCGTCAAGACGGATCACTTCGCATCGGGAAATGATAGTTGGCAATATTTTCGAAGAATTCTCGGAAGTCAAAATCGCATAGGTTCCCGGAGTGGGCTCTTCTAAAAACTTCAATAAGGCGTTGGTGGCGTTTGCAACCATGTTTTCGGCGAGGTTGATGATATATATCATTACCCCTTTGGCTTCTACGGAAGTTTTCGAGAAAGCCGAAGTCAGCTCGACGACATCGCCCTTTTTGATGGAATTTTCTGCTCCATCGAAAATCATTAAGTCGGTGTAGGTTCCTTCATCGATCCTTTTGCAGCTCACGCAGGTGTCGTCGGCTAAAGGGCTTGGATGGTCACAAACGATCGACTTGGCTAAAAAGATAGCGATTTCCATAAGGGGGACGCCTTTTTCACCGGCAAGCAAATACGCGTGGGAGAGCCTTCCTTGCTTCAAGGAATTGCTTAGCACACGATAGCAAACTGGTTGGTATTCTTTTAGGTATTTATCGATTTGCATTGTTCAATTTGGCTTTTATTGCGTTATATGCCTCTTCTAGGACTTCGGCGGGAGATTTCGATGCATCGATTATCACGTAACGTTCGGGATAACGAGAGGCAAGATATAGAAAAGATGAACGGACCCTTTGATGGAATTCCATTTTCTCCACGTCCAAGCGGTTGATTTCTCTGTCGGAATTGGCAGAGATGCGTGCCAACCCTAGTTCTGGATTAAGGTCGAAGAATATGGTTATATCTGGCCATAATCCATCAATGGCGGGTTTGTTTATTTCCAAAACCAAATCCATTCCAAGACCCCTTGCGCCGCCTTGATAAGCCAAAGAAGAATCCAAAAACCTATCGCATAAGACAAGTTTGTCTTCTTTTAAGGCGGGGCGGACTTTTTCAATCACATGTTGGCGCCTAGCGGCAGCATACAAAAGAGCTTCCGTTATCGGATCCATTTCGGTGTTCTTTTTGTTTAAGATGACTTCTCTTATTTGCTCGGAAATCGAAGTTCCTCCTGGCTCTCTGGTCAAAAGGATGTCATAGCCTTCGCTTTTTAGTTTTTCGACCAAGGATTTGATCGCGGTGGATTTGCCAGAGCCTTCCCCGCCTTCGAAAGTAACGAACAAACTCATAAACTCTTTCTCCCTTCAAAGGCTTTCGTCAAAGTCAGTGAATCGGCGTAATCGAGAGACCCTCCAGCCGGCAAACCTGTAGCCAAACGCGTGACGTTAACGTCCAACGGTTCCAAAATCTTAGCTATGAACAAAGCGGTTGTCTGACCCTCTATCGTTGCCGATGTCGCTATTATCACTTCTTTGATCGAGCCGTTTCTGACCCGATTGACCAAAGACTCTAAAGCGATGTCGTTTGGACCGATTCCGTGACTTGCGTTGATTAGCCCACCTAAGACATGATATAAGCCATTGAAAGTCTGGGTTTTTTCGATGGCGTATGCGTCCTTGGGTTCGGCGATGACGGCGATGATGGACCGGTCTCTTTCTTCGTTTGAGCAGATTTCGCACCTATCGTCTTCGGTATATAAGCCGCATATCGGGCAACGATGGACGCGTTTGCCGACCAAATCGATGGCTGATGAAAACATCGACCTGTCCCCACCGTCCATATTCAGGACGGCATAAGCCATCCTCTCGGCGGTTTTGACTCCGACTCCAGGAAGTTTGGCAAAGCTTTCGGTCAAAGAAATTATTGACGGAAGTTCCTTCATTAGAACCCCAATCCCCCACGAGCGCCAGTGATTCTTTCTTGGCTTTCGGCTTCTTCTTTGGATATTTTTTCTAAAGCTTCATTGACGGCCATGACGATCGCTTCTTCGACCATATCTTTGTTTTCTGGGTCTAAGGCGTCTTTGTCGATGCTGATCGACTTGACGGTTTTATCTCCCATCATGACAAGATTGATTATGCCGGCTTTGCTGACTTTGAATTCGGTTTCGGCTAAAGCGGCTTGGGCTTTGGCTAATTCGCGCTGCATTTTTTGGGCGCGCATAAGCATTTCTTGCATTTGATTCATTTTTTCAGGCTCCTTTAATCATTTGGCAGGTTAAGGACGATGTCCTTTTTGTTTGGCAGTTTGCCCAATTGGGCTTGGCTTGTATAGTATTTGATGGTACGGACCCTATCGGCGCTGTCTATGGCGTAAACGAAGACTTTCCGGCCTAAGAATTGGCTGACCAATTCCTGAATGGGCTTTTGGTTTTCTTTGATGTTGGCTTTGTCTTTCAAACTGGTGAAACCAAAACTTAAGATCAAAGCCTCCTTAGATAAGCAAAATGGGTTTCCTTGGCTTAACAATGTAGCGAGATTTCCGATTTTCGGATTGGCTTTAAGGTTGTTTAGTTGTGCCCAATCGTCCAATAAACGTTGTCTTTCGGTTTTGTCTGCCAACATCTGGATTTTGAATATTTCATCATCATCCAAATTGTATTTATCGCCTGAAATCGCGATGTTTGGTTTCTCGATTTTGGAAAGGTCCAATTTCGGCTTCGTTTCCTTTGGCTTGGCGGATTCTTGCTTAACATCGCTTGGCTTATCTTCCGGGAATAGAGGCTCCTCTTCCAATAAGAACGACGGTATTGGCTTCGTCTTTGGCTTTTCAACCGCCTTCGGCTTCTCAATGGTTTGTTGCTTAGTTTCGTTTGTCTGCCGAATTTTCATAGACGCGGTTGGGTTGGCTTTCGCTTCTTCGCTGGCTAAGCCAATCAATCTTAATTCAAACAAAGAACGGATATCCGATGCGGAACGGAAATCGTTTTGCAAATCAACCAACGAATAGGTGATTCTTCTCAAATCCGCAGTCGATACGGAATTTAAGAGCCTATCCGTTTGTTCTTGGCTCATCGATTTGATCAAAGACAGTTCTCTGGTGGCTGCGTAAATCAATCCGTCCTTGCCGAGATCGATTAAATCGGACGCCAATCTTTTCAAATCGATTCCGCCGGAAACGAACGAATCGAATTTGCGCTTCAAAGACGAAATGTCGTGATTAACGATATCGATGAAGATATTTATCTTTTCGTTAATCGAAGCCAATCCGAACAATTCCAACACATCTTTCTCTTTCAAAGAATTGTCGCTATAAGCCAAAACCTGATCGAGAATGGAAAGGGCGTCACGCATCCCGCCATCGGCAAGGGAAATGATCTCGTCGATGCCAGATTCTTCATATTCGGCCCTTTCTTCGTTCAAAACCTCGATCAATTTGGCTTTCATGTCCTCCTCGCCGACTTTAGAAAAATCATATCTTTGACATCTGGATACGATGGTTGGGAGGATTTTCTGCGGTTCGGTCGTGCAAAGGATGAAAACGACGTCCTCTGGGGGTTCTTCCAAAGTCTTGAGCAAGGCGTTGAACGCTCCGGCCGACATCATATGGACTTCGTCGATTATATATATCTTCATGCGGCCCTTAATAGGGGCGTATTTGATGCGATCGATGAGGTCTCTTACCTGTTCCACTCCGTTATTCGAGGCGGCGTCGATTTCGATTACGTCTGGATGAGACGATTCGGCTATTGCGACGCAATTCGAACATTGGCAGCATTGGTGGCCGATCCCTTCCTCGCAGTTGATGGCTTTGGCAAAAAGCCTAGCCATGGTCGTCTTGCCGGTGCCTCTTGGGCCGGTAAAAAGATATGAATGCCCGATTTTGTCATTTTTCAAAGCGTTTTTCAATGTGCGGACTATGGTCTTTTGCCCCGCCACTTGTTCAAAGGTTTGAGGCCGATACGTTAGATATAAGGAACGATATGACATAACTTCCTCATTATAGCCATTATCCTTGATTCTCACTAGTGAGAACGTGTGGCGGTTATCCTTCAAAGTGATATAATCTAGCAGCAATCGGGAGAAACTTTTATGGATGAAAGCATGAGAAAAAGGCTCAACGCCACCAAAACCAGATATGAGGAAATCGAACGCCAATTGTCTGAGGGCGATTTTTCATCCGACATTCGCGCCTTGACCGATTTATCCAAAGAACAAGCTTCTCTTCGTGAAGCTTACGATGCATATGAGGCATACCTTAAGCTCGAACAGGAAATCAAAGATGCTAACGAAATGATAAATTCCGGAGATCCAGAATTGGAAGAATTCGCCAAAGAGCAACGCAGGGAAGACGAAAAGAAGATCGAAGAACTCGAATCCAACCTTAAGACCCTTCTTTTGCCGCAAGACCCAAACGATTCCAAGAACATCATCGTAGAAATAAGAGGCGCCGTTGGTGGAGACGAAGCCAACATTTTCGCCGGCGACCTGCTTCGTATGTATCAACACTACGCCGAAGAGCAAGGCTGGAAAGTCCAGTTTCTAGATGGCGAAGAAGGCACGGCCGGGGGATATTCCTATGTTTCCTTTATGGTCAAAGGGGAAAACGTCTATTCCAAGCTGAAGTTCGAATCCGGCGCCCATCGCGTCCAACGTGTTCCAAAGACTGAAGCTTCTGGCAGGATACACACTTCTACCGCCACTGTTTTGGTTATGCCCGAAGCTGAAGAAGTCGATGTTAAAATCAACCCTGCCGACTTGAAGGTAGATACTTATAGATCTCAAGGAGCGGGAGGGCAAAACGTTAACAAAACGGAATCAGCCGTACGAGTGACCCATATCCCAACCGGAATCGTCGTTTCTTGCCAAACAGAGAAAGCCCAGCTCCAAAACAAGGAAATTTGCATGAGGATGATTCGCGCCAAGGTCCAAGCTTATTATCAGGAGAAGGAAGATTCCGCTCGTGCTTCCGAAAGGAAGCTTAAAGTTGGGACTGGCGAAAGATCGGAAAAGATCCGCACATACAACTATCCTCAAAACCGCGTTACCGACCATCGAATCGGATTCACAACCAACACGTTAGATCGCGTAATGGAAGGAAAATTAGACGATATAATTGCCGCTTTGATTCATTTCGACCAAGAACAAAGATTGCTTGAGGAGAGCCAAAAATAATGCCTAAAATCGGCGAAATATACAAAGAACAATACGAACTTTGCAAGTCATTTGACGTCCTTTCGGCCGATTTGAGGATTTTGATTGCCTATAATGAAGGCTTCGAGCAGCAAATCGACGTCATTTATCATAAAGACGACGAAATGAAGCACCCTTCCCTTTTCGTTTCCCAATGTGAACGACTGAGGAAAGGAGAGCCGGTAGAATATATAATCAACGAGTCTCAGTTTTTGGGCCTCAATCTTTATGTTGACAGAAACGTATTGATTCCAAGAAACGAAACAGAAGAACTGGTTTCGATATTGTCTCAAAAAATATCTTCTTATTTTGATCCGAGAAATTATTTGATGGTCGGGGACATAGGAACTGGGAGCGGCGCAATCGTTTTGGGTTTGAAATCTTTGTTCCCAAACTGGGTCTTTGCCGCTTCGGACATCAAAGAAGAAGCTCTAAATGTTGCAAAAAAGAATTTCGATAGATATTCAATCCAAGTGGACGCAAAACAAGGCGACGCCTTGGAACCGTGGATCAAAAACAACACAAAGTTTGATATTCTGATTTCGAACCCTCCCTACATTCTCCATAAAGAAGATGCTCAACAATCGGTTGTCGATTATGAACCCGATTCGGCTTTATGGCTAACGAAAGAAAACGATGTTTACGAAAAAATCTTCAGAGACGTCTATAAAGTCAAACGCGGGGCATTGTTCATGGCTTTCGAAATCTCTCCAGACTTGATCGAGCACCTTAATTCTTTAATGGATAAATATCTCCATGATTATGAATGCGAGTTTGTCAAAGACCTGTCTGGGTTTGACAGATTTTTGTTCGTTTATTTAAAGGATGACGAAAATGACTGAAATAGTAGATGAAAACAATTTGGCGAAAGCGTCAGAGGCATTGAAAGAAGGCGGAATGGTTTGTTTTCCGACCGAAACGGTATACGGAATCGGAGTGATTTATGATTCAAGAGAGGCTTTCGATGATTTGGTTGCCGCAAAAAGACGTTCTCCAGATAAGCCTTTTGCCTTGATGTCGTCTTCTTTGGATATGGCGATGAAATTCATAGAGATCGATGGGAAAAGAAAAAAGCTTTTGGAGCGTTTTTTGCCTGGAGAAGTGACTTTCTTGACGAATGCGAAACGCGATTTGCCTAGCTGGGTCACATTAGGGACCGGCGTCATAGGAATCAGGGTTCCCGCATCCAAATTGGTTCATGATTTGATAGAAACCGTCGGGAAGCCGTGCCTCGTTACCTCGGCCAACATGTCAGGCGAGCCCACTTCAGCCACGTTTGAAGAAGCCAAAGATGCGTTTGACGGAATCGCAGACGTTATCGTAAACGGGAAA
Organism: uncultured Eubacteriales bacterium; assembly: GCA_963652335.1. Taxonomy (GTDB): domain Bacteria; phylum Bacillota_I; class Bacilli_A; order RFN20; family CAG-826; genus UBA4951. Next base: position 61,425 of record CAVJSS010000002.1, read on the forward strand.
TGTAATTCCTTACATGCTTCAACTATTATCGATATCACCCATGATGAGTTTAAACTTATTCGTAAAGGCGCGCTGAATTACGAAGACGTCTTAGATTATTGGAGGTCCATATGATGATTAAGATTGCTTTAGGTTCCGATCATGGCGGCTACGTTTTGAAAGAAGAAATAGCCAAGCATTTGAAAAAAGAAGGATATGAGGTCCTAAATTTGGGGACCTTCAGCGAAGAGGCTTGCGACTATCCTATTTATGGAGCGAAAGTCGGGCAGGCCGTCGCCGACAAGGATGCCGATTTTGGAATCGTTGTTTGTGGTTCGGGAGAAGGAATAACCATGGCCGCGAACAAAATCAAAGGGGTTCGGGCCGGCATCGGCTATGATGACGCCGTTTCCGGCTTGCTTAGGGAACATAACAACGCCAATGTGATTGGCTTCGGCGCCAGATTCATGAAGCAAGAAGACGTCATCAGGCGTGTTGACATATTCTTAAAAACTCCTTTCGCCGGCGGCAGACACGAAAAAAGAGTCAATCTCCTATCCGAATTGGAAAAATGAATGTAAAAGTGCCCAGCTTGTGACTATTGATAGGCATGAGCGCTTTTTTGTGTCCGAGATGCCATAATTCCGACCCGATTTTCATAGGTTATATAAAAGGCAAACCTTATTGTCGCCGATGTATTTCCTTTGCTGGCGAAGAGGCGCCCAAAACAGAAAGAAAGCCTTCGCCATCGCCTTTGGTTTTGAATTTCAAATTATCCGACGACCAACTAAAGATATCGAACCAAGTCAGAGAGAATTTCAAAAACGGGATAGACACATTGATCTACGCCGTATGCGGAGCGGGGAAAACCGAACTCGTTTATGGCGTTATCGCAGACGCTTTAAGGTTAGGGAGAACGGTCGGGTTCGCTCTTCCGAGAAGAGATGTCGTGATTGAACTTTATTGGAGGCTAAAGGAAGCGTTTCCAGAAGATAAAGTAATCGCTGTTTATGGAGGTCACACAAGTCAATTGGCTGGCGACATAATAGTGCTTACTACCCACCAAATATATAGATATCCAGCCTATTTCGATTTATTGATCATGGATGAAATAGACGCCTTCCCGTTCAAAGGAAGCGACATTCTTCATTCTTTTTATGAACAATCCGTAAGGGGTCGCGTGGTTCTTATGTCGGCTACCCCATCAGAAGACCTCATATCGAAATTCAAAGAAGAAGGTCGACAAGTCTTGGAATTGAAAACCAGGTTTCACAGACACGAGATCCCCGTTCCGAAAATTGAGTTTGGTTATAAAATCACGTTGATTATCAAACTCATTAAGAAACTAAGGGAATTTATCTCAGAAAAAAAGCCGGTTTTCGTTTTCGCTCCGACAATTGGGGAATGTGAGCGTTTATATTCGATAGTCAAGCGTTTTGTGCCTAAAGGAGACTGCGTCCATAGCAAAGACCAGCAAAGACAAACCAAGATTGATAAATTCAAGAAATCCGAAATAAAATATTTAATAACAACATCTATTTTGGAACGAGGAATAACGATAAAGAACCTACAAGTTTTCGTTTTCCATGCCGATCAAGAAAAGATTTACGATAGTTCCACTTTGATCCAAATAGCAGGAAGGGTCGGTAGAAAGTGGGATGCGCCGGATGGAGAGGTGGTATTTTATGCAAGCAAAAGAACGAAAAGCATCGATACATCAATTAGAAACATCAAAGAGTGCAACCGCTGTTTGTAAGCGGTGTTTCAAACCGATTCGCCGCTTCCAATTATCAGATGTTCTTTCTTATTCAAATGTCTGTGAAACTTGCAAAAACGAGCTTAACCCTCATTTAAGAAAGAAAAAATGGAATGGAATCGATATTTATTGGTTTTACGATTATAACGAAAGCTTTAGGAGCAGCTTATTTTCTCTAAAAGGCTGCGGTGATTACGAAATGAGGGATATCTTTCTCAATCAAAAATCATCTTGGTTAAAATTGCGTTTTTTCAATCGCATCGTCGTTCCTGCGCCTAGCTTCGTTGGTAGAGATGAAAAACGAGGATTCAATCAGGCTGTCAGCATATTCGAAACCATTGGGTTGCCGTTGAAAAGATGTTTGTTGAAGACCGAAGATAGAAAACAAGCCGATCTCTCGGCGAAAGAACGGTCCAAAATCGGCGAAGTGATCGAACTTGTTCCTAATACGAAACTTACAGGAAAACGACTTCTTTTGGTCGATGACGTTATGACTACAGGCTCGACTATCAAGGCGTGCATCGATCTGCTTAAACGATTGAAGCCCCGCTCAATCGAAGTCTTGGTGCTCGCAAGAGTCACACGCACTTAGGCGATGCGCATTGCCTAGCACGCACGAAATGATATATAATCATTCGCGATTCTACGGAGGTAATACAATGGGATTACTCGATAAGATCTTTAAATTCGACAAACGCGAAGTCGATAAATATGCCAGAGAGGCCGAACATGTTTTGGCACTGGATGAGCAAACATCGAAATTGACGGATGAAGAGCTAGTTGGGAAAACTCGCGAATTCCAAGAAGCGTTGAAAAACGGCGCGACTTTGGAATCTATCAAATATGAAGCCTTTGCGGTTGCTCGCGAAGCCGCCTATCGTGTTTTGAAACAGAAACCATTCAAAGTCCAAATCATAGGCTCTTTGATTTTGAATAACGGCGACATCGCCGAAATGAAAACCGGCGAAGGCAAAACCTTGACCGCCACGATGGCGGTTTATCTGAATGCTTTGACCGGCAAAGGCGTCCACGTCATAACCGTTAACGAATATTTGGCTACCCGTGACGCCGAATGGATGGGACAAATCTATCGATTCTTGGGCCTTACGGTTGGCGTCAATACCGCCGCTAAATCCTCGGCCGAAAAGAAGGAAGCCTACGCTTGCGATATCACTTACACGACGAACTCGGAATTGGGTTTCGATTATTTGCGTGACAACATGGCCCCAAGCCTTTCGAGGCGTGTTTTGCGCGGCCTCGAATTTTGCGTCGTTGACGAAGCCGACTCCATTCTTATCGATGAATCCAGGACCCCACTCATCATCTCTGGCGGCTCCAGGGCACCAGCTTCCCAATACCAAGTCGCAGACAGGTTCGTCAAATATCTAAAGAAAAACGTCGATTACGAAATCGATATTAAAGACAAGACCTGTGCCTTGACTGAATCTGGCAACGAAAAAGCCGAAAAAATGTTCGGAATCCATAACTTATATGATCCAGAAAACCAAGATTTGGTTCATAGAATCCACCAGGCTCTTAAGGCCAATTACATAATGGCCCGCGACGTTGAATACATGGTTGATAAAGACAACACCATCCAACTTATCGACCAATTCACCGGACGTATAATGCCTGGACGTGAATATAATGATGGCTTGCAGCAAGCGATCCAAGCCAAAGAAGGCTGTGAAATCAAGCAAGAAACGATGGTCATGGCTACCATCACTTATCAGAACTTCTTCCGCTTGTATGCCAAAATCGGCGGCATGACCGGCACAGCCAAAACCGAAGAAGAAGAATTCAATTCCATTTACAACATGAAGGTTGTCTGCGTTCCTCCAAACAAGCCAGTCATCCGTGTTGATGACACCGACCTTATCTTTGGCACCCATGATGCCAAATTGAAGGCGTTGGTCAAAGAAATCAAAGAAAGGCATGAAAAGGGACAACCCGTTCTTATTGGCACCGTCTCAGTCGAATCCAACGAAGAAATTTCGAAATTATTGACCGAAGCCGGCATTCCTCACGAAGTCTTGAATGCGAAAAACCAGGCTCGAGAAGCCGAAATCATTTCACATGCCGGAGAAAAGGGTGCCGTTACTTTGGCTACCAACATGGCCGGCCGCGGAACCGACATCAAATTGACCGATGAAACAAGAGCTCTTGGCGGTTTGTGCGTGCTTGGCACCGAGCGTCACGAATCCCGCCGTATCGACAACCAGCTGCGCGGCCGTGCCGGACGTCAGGGGGATCCCGGATATTCCAGATTCTTCATTTCTTTCGACGATGAGTTGATGAGACGTTTCGCCCCTGAAAACATTCGCAACTTGTTCGCCAACAATTTGCAAGACGAAGCATACGAAAACAAGATGCTGGCCAATGCCGTCACCAATGCCCAAAAGCAAATCGAAGGGAAGAACTTCGACACCCGCAAGAACCTTAAGGACTATGATGACGTTTTAGCCAAACAGCGCCAGATCACATATGACAAACGAGATATCATTTTGTATGCCGAAGACGTCGTCGAATTGGTTCATGACGCTTTCAAGACCACCGGCAATTTCCTCTGCCGCAAAGCGGAAGATCCAAACGGCGAAGAAGGATTGATCCTTGGATCGTCTTTGAAAAATCTGGTCGAACCGAAATTCTTGCCGGAAGGAAGCTTGAATGTCGCTGCTTTCGATGGGGCGCCATTCGAAGAGGCTGGTTATGACTTGGGCGAGCTCCTCTATTCCGCTTACCTTAAAAAGAGGAAGACTTGGCCAAATTCGACTGCTGATAGCATCGAAAGACAGATATTGCTTTCGGTCATTGACCGCAATTGGCAAAAACATATCGATACCATGGCCCATTTGCGTGAAGGCATTGGTCTCCGTTCATATGCCCAAAGAAACCCACTTCAAGACTATGTAAACGAAGGTTATGAGCTTTTCAATGAGCAAAACGAAAAAGGTTCCGTTGACATCGCCTTTAATTTATTGAACGTCCGCGTCGTCAAAAAAGATCCAGAAACCGGAAAAGAAACCCCTATCGAGGAGGAAGGAAAGGAATAATGGAAGAGCTAGTCGAATTACGCCAGAGGATCGAAGAACTCGAATCTCTCGTTACGCAGCTCGGTGATTCTCTTTGACTTGGATCATTTAAACAAAGAAATCCATGAGCTTGATGAGCGACAAAACGTCGAGGGCTTTTGGAATGATCAAAAATCAGCCATAGTCGTCGTCAACAAATTGGCTGATTTAAAGAAACGGGTCGATAGCTTCACCCAAATCAAAAAAGACTATTCCGACCTTTCGGAGGTTTTCCAATTAGCGTCAGAAGACGAAGAAATCAAAGCGATGATTCCGTCTTTGCTAGGCGATTTGGAGCAGAAAGTCGCATCTTTAAGGAATTTGCTATTGTTCTCAGGCGAATATGACAATCTCAACTGCACGCTTGAGATCCATCCAGGAGCCGGCGGGACCGAAGCTCAAGATTGGGCTGACATGCTTTATCGCATGTATGTCAGGTTTGCCGAAAGAAACGACCTCAAACTAAAAGTTCTCGATTATGAAGCCGGCGATGAAGCTGGCATCAAATCGGTCACTTTGAGCATTTCTGGAACGCACGCCTATGGTTTGTTAAAAGGCGAAAAAGGCGTTCATCGCCTTGTTCGAATCTCGCCTTTCGATGCCGGGGCTAGAAGGCATACTTCTTTCGCTTCTATCAATGTCGTTCCCGAATTCGCCGACGTCTCGGAAGTCGTGATTGACCCAAAAGACTTGAGAGTCGACACGTTTAGAAGCGGCGGAGCCGGAGGACAGAACGTCAACAAAGTTTCCTCAGCCGTTCGTATAACCCATATTCCAACCGGCATCGTCGTTCAATGCGAAATAGAACGTTCCCAACTTATGAACAAAGCTACCTGCATGGAAATGCTGAAAAACAAATTGATGCAGAAGAAATTGGAAGAAAGAGAAGCCCAAATGAAGGGCATCGTCGGCGAGCAAAAAGCCATTGAATGGGGATCCCAAATCAGATCGTACGTTTTTTGCCCATATACTTTGGTCAAGGATCATCGAACAGGCGAAGAAACATCCCAAGTAAATGATGTGATGGACGGCAATATCATCCGCTTCCTCTATGCTTATTTGGAAATGGAGAGCAGAAACCATGGCAAAAAAGCTTAATAAACGGGTTTGGAGGTACATACAAGCCTACGCTTATATCGTGTTAGGCTGCCTTGTCACAGCTTTTGGAGGAGCGGTTTTCCTCACCCCTTGCAACATCGTTGCCGGCGGCATCACTTCGATAGGTATTATTTTGAATCATTATCTGGAACCGTTGCTTGGATTCGATACAAACTCTTTGGTATCTGCCGTGTTCCAGGTTCTGGCTTTGATCATGGGATGGCTTATCTTAGGCAATTCGTTTGGCGTTCGCACCGCGGTTGCTTCATTGTTGTTCGTTGGCTTTTATGCCTTGTTCAACGAACTTGACGTTGGGTCTGCTCTAGGGTTATCAAAAGCTTATGAAGTCGCCAGAACCGCCGATGTCACGGAATCTGCCGGAACCTTGACCCTTATGGCTATTGCCGGAGGAGCTTTGCAAGGCATCGGAGTAGGCGTTTCTTATTTGGGCGGCGGATCGACTGGAGGAACGGATATTCCGGGTAGGATATTGGCTAAATTCACGAATATCAAGGAAGGGACGGCCGTTTTTATCATCGATTCTATATTGGTGATTGTCGGCATCATCGTTTTCCGTAATTTCATGCTTGGCATAATCGCCGTTTTGACCGCATTCGTTTCATCTGTTGCCCTTCAAGCCGTTTATAGCGGTATGAATTCCTATCTTGTGGTGGATATCATCTCCGATAAATACAAAGAAATACAAGAATATGTCCATACCAAAATGGAAAACGATGGGCATGCCTCGACGATCATCCATGCCCAAGGTGGCTATTCCGGGCTGGAAAAAGAAATGCTTCGCGTAGTTATTTACAGAAAAGAAGAATCAAAATTCAAATCCGCTATCTACGAAATCGATCCAAATGCTTTCATCGTTATCTCCCAAGCCAAATCCACCCATGGCTATGGCTTCGATCCATTGTTGGCCAAGCCTGCCATCAATGCGAAGAAAAAGAAAGACAAAGAGAAGAAAAAATAATGTACGACGAATCGCACCCATTCGAACTTGTTTCTGAATTCTCCCCAACCGGCGATCAGCCTAAGGCCATAGAAAAAATCCTTACCGGTTTTGCATTAGGCAAAAAAATGCAGGTCATTTTAGGTGCGACTGGAACGGGCAAAACATTCACGGATGCCAATATCATTCAGGCGGTAAACAAACCGACCTTGGTTTTGGTTCATAACAAAACGTTGGCTAGTCAGCTTTATGGCGAGCTTAAATCGTTCTTTCCAAACAACCGCGTCGAATATTTCGTTTCCAATTTCGATTTTTATCAGCCAGAGGCCTATGTTCCGAAAACGGATACCTATATCGAAAAAAACGCGGTGATGAACGATGAGATAGAGATGCTTAGGACTTCCGCGGTAAATTCTTTGATTGAAAGGAAGGATACGATTGTCGTCGCTTCCGTCGCATCGATATATGGCCTTAGCGATCCTGAAGAATATTCCGGACTGGTCTTTGATATAAGACAGGGAGAAACGATTGATAGGAAGGCGCTTTTTTCCAAATTGGTCGAATCTCAATATCATCGCGACAATTATGATCTGGCCCCTGGGACGTTCAGGGTAAGAGGAGACATCATCGATATAGCCCCAATGTCTTCAAGCGAACATTTCATTCGCATAGAATGCTTTGGAGACGAAGTCGAAAGGATCGCCAAATGCGATTCTTTGACTGGAGAGCGCCTTGAAACGTTTAAAACCTATCCAATTTATCCTGCTTATGACCACGCTTCGACGAGAAAGCGTTTGGAAGAGGCTTGCGTCACCATCAAGGAAGAACTCAAAGAAAGATTGGCTGAATTGCGTAAAGAAGGCAAACTTCTTGAAGCGGAACGCCTTGAGATGCGAACCAATAATGACGTCGAATCATTGTTGGAATTCGGACGGTGCCCAGGAATAGAAAATTATTCAAGGCATATCGACAAAAGAAAGCCGGGCCAAAGGCCATGGTGTCTTCTTGACTATTTCCCATCCGATTTTCTTTTGCTGATAGATGAATCGCACGTAACCATTCCTCAAATCAGAGGAATGTATTTGGGTGATAGATCGAGAAAACAAACTTTGGTTGAATACGGATTCCGTTTGCCTTCTGCCTTGGACAACAGGCCGCTTAATTTTTCTGAATTTGAATCGATTATGCCTAATCGAATAGTTTGCACTTCGGCCACCCCTGGCGAATACGAATTGGATAAGTGCGGCCATGATGTGGCGGAACAGATAATCCGTCCGACCGGTTTATTGGATCCCGAAATCGAAATCAGGCCTTCCTTTGGCCAAATCGATGACATTTTGGACGAAATAAAGAAACGCCAAGAAAGAAATGAGAGGGTGATGATAGTAACCTTGACCATAAAAATGGCGGAAGACTTGACCTCCTATCTAAAAAACGAAGGAATTAAAGTCACTTATCTTCACAAAGACACCAAAACCTTGGAAAGAAGCGAGATAATCTACCAACTTAGAAAAGGAAAATATGACGTCTTGGTTGGCATCAACCTTTTAAGAGAAGGTCTAGATATACCTGAAGTATCTTTGATATGTATTTTGGATGCCGACAAAGAAGGATTTTTGCGGAGCAGAACTTCACTTATCCAGACTATTGGGCGCGCCGCAAGAAACGCGAATGGCAAAGTCATAATGTATGCCGATCAAATCTCCGAAGCCATGAAAGAGGCTATTTCAGAGACAAAACGAAGAAGAGAGATCCAAGATGCATATAACCAAGAAAACGGCATAATCCCAATGACGATCATCAAGGAAATCAGACCTCCAATATCAAATTACGAAGAGGAGAACCAACTAGACAACGTTTCCAAGATGTCTAGATCGGAAATCGAAAGGAAGATTGCTGATTTGACGAAACAAATGAAACAAGCTGCAAAAGAATACGATTTTGAAAGGGCGGCCGAACTAAGAGATGCTATGTTGGAACTCAAAGGAATGCTTTAAATAGATCGGAAGTCCAACAATTTTGTGGCAGCGAGAAAACGTTTCACAATAAAGGCAACAGATAAAACCAAAAGCATAAGGAACGAGAAGACAAACAAAAAATTCTCGATTTTCCCAATTGGTTGAAATGCGAACTTGCCTAGGCAAGAGGAATTGAATATAGTAATAGGGCACTTTATAAGTGCGTAGGTAACGAACAATGCTTCAATGGTATGACATCATTTTCATCATCATCTCGCTCATCCTCATTGTTTTGAGTTTGCTTCAAGGTGGTAAATCGGAAGGTGCCTCTGGCGCTATCACCGGTGGTGGTTTGAATGTCTTTGCCAAAACCAAAGAACGCGGAAGCGAAAAAGTCGTCAGCTGGCTGACGTTCGGCTTTGCGATCGTCTTCTTGTTCATGGCTTTGCTGATCGTCGTTATCGGCAACGGCGGAAGCGATACCGATTCTTCCAGCGCCAGCGAGGCTGCCGCAGCCATAGCGATGTTCGTTCATTAATAAAAACAAAACAATCAGCAACCGCCTATGTGGCGGTTTTTTAAAACTTATTGATGAAGTGAAAATACAATCGTGCTACTTTTGATTTTATGGAAATCAAAGAATACGTGGCCAAAAGAAAAAACGAATTGAAAGAAGTTATATCAAAGTTAGATAAAAAGCCCACCTTGTGCATAATTTCAGTTGGCGAAAACCAGGCAAGCCAAGCTTATATCAAAGGCAAGATGAAGGATTCTGCCGAAGTTGGATTCAACGTTGTTCATGTGGCGTTGCCAGAAAACATAACCCAAAATGAGCTAGATCAAATAATTTTGGATAAAAACAACGATTCGAATATCGACGGAATATTGGTACAGCTGCCTATTCCAAAACATTTGTCTCCCGACAAGGTGAATCAGATACTTGACCCAAACAAAGACGTGGATGGTTTTGTGCCTAACAGCAAATTCATCTGCTGCACACCAAAGGGGATAATGGATTATCTTTCGAATGAAGGATTCGAATTCAGCGGGAAAAAAGCGGTGGTCATGGGAAGGAGCCACATCGTAGGAGCCCCAATGGCTGAACTTCTTAGAAAAAACGGTTGCAGCGTCGCCGTAATTCACAGCCAAACCAGCGAAGAAGATCGGATCAAATGGTTAAAGGATGCCGAATTGATCGTTGTCGCAGTCGGAAAAAGAAACATTTTGAATAGTTCGTATGAATTGAATCCAAACGCCTATGTAGTTGACGTTGGAATCAATCGTGATAAATTTGGAAAGCTTCACGGGGACTGTGAGCCAAATCTGCCAGTCAAGCTCCAAACACCGGTTCCTGGAGGGGTTGGTTTATTGACAAGATTGGCTTTGCTAGACAATCTGCTTGATGCTGCTAGATAATTATTAACGGAGGTAGCGATATGAAATATTGTTCTCATTGCGGTGCTGAACACTGCGACGATGCCGTGATTTGCACAAAATGTGGTTGTGCTTTAGATCCAATCAGCAAAGAAATTAAACCAACCGAAAAGACAAAAGAAGAAAAATATGCCTTGGCTGGGATGGTTTTAGGCATTATTGGCTTGGCTTGCTCCGGATCTCTTGTTGCCGGCTTGGTTTGTTCGATTCTTGGGATAATCTTCTCTTCGTTGGCAAGAAAGAAAACAAAAAGCGGTCAAGCGACAGCCGGGCTGATCACCGGCATCATCGGCTTATCGATCACGGCTATTATCATTTTTATCGAAATTCTGTATTTCGGATATGTGTTTTGGCTTTTCGCTTTCCTTTGCTAAGCTATATTTGCTTACCGGACGCCTCCTTGCGCTAGGAGGCGTTTTCAATCTATGCCCACGATGTTTTTGAAAGATATCTTCATATCGTTTATTTCCAACATTTTATATATCGGATCTATTTTTCTGATTGTTCCTTCGATCTCTTTTACGTGTCCCCCAAGATAAACGGAGAGGATCACGACCCCCCCTTGGTAATTAGACAAGGCGTAATTTATCTCATCGGCCTTCGATTCCGAAATCAACGGCTTGTCTTTGCATTCTCTTTCCTCGTTCATCGAATTCAAAAAGTCGGTTTGGCTGGTCAATGATTTGTAGGCGACCCATTTTTTAATCCCTCTGTCTTTCATCGCTTGTGTCCTCCTATTTGCCCATGCCGTTCTTTGATGGTTGAATATGCTAGCGAAGATGAACATCTAAGCACGGCGTTTTCGCCATATAAATCGCTTATTAAGTCCAATGTCTTATATAGATTCGTTTCTTTTGGGATATTGCTTATAAGACTTGTTTGATCGTAATCGGATTCGCTTAGCGACGAATACGCGATCGATATATGTCTTATTTGATCTTTTATTGGGCTTTCTATCATCAATTCCCTCATTTCGGTATACAAGAAAGAGGGAGAGTCGCTACAAAACGCCAAGCTACGTTGCTTGCTATAATACCCAAAACCGAAGCTGCCCAGCGAAATCGATATCCTTCTTGTTTGCATATTCTCCCTTCTAAGCCTTTTGCATAATTCATCGGTCATTTCTCTAAGCAAAAGAAGGCATTCTTTTTGGCTATAACCCCTTTTTAAGGTCTGCCCAAGGGTAAGGCTTCTGCTTGTTGGAACATACGCATCTTGGATATTCGAATCATCCAATCCGTTTGCCATGTTGTGCAATTGATAGCCGATTATCCCAAATTCGTTTTCCAACAAATCGATCGGAGCATAGGCCAATTCCTTCAAAGAGCGGATTCCTATCTTTGCTAAATGAGCCGAAATCCCATCGGATATCCCCCAAATTTTGCTTATCGGTTCTATTTTCCATAATTTGTCTTTCACATCTTCATAGTCCCAATGGGCTATGTATGGAGGCTTTTTCTTCCCTTCGTTATCCAATGCCGCTTTGGCCAAAAACATATTCGGACCTATCCCGGCCGTCGCAATCAAGCCTAACTCGTTTTTTACCCTTCGTTGAATGGATGCAATCAGCTGTTCCGCCGATAGTCCGTACATCCTCATATACGGCCCAAGATTGAGAAAGCATTCGTCGATTGAATAGACACGCAAATCTTCTTTGGCTACATAATCTAGGAAAATGGAAACCACCTGTGCGCTCATCCGTAGGTAATATGACATCCTTGGCTGAGCGAATATCATCCCCGGTACGTTTGGGAGATCTTTCTTTCTACATACGTTAGGAACTCCATATTTCTCTTTCAAATAAGGCGTGGCAGACATAACGACCGAAGAATCGGATCGATATGGATCGCAACACACCAAAGGGGTCTTAAAAGGATCTAGGTGCCTACACGCGCATTCGCACGAGGCATAGAAACTTTTCAAATCAATTATTCCGATAACCTTTTCCATTTCGCTCTCCGCATAAGGATTTTGAGAGAAAACCTGACGAAGGACCAGTCTTGCAATAAGAAGAACGAGGAATGTCCGAAAGAAAAAATCAAAGTCGCATAGATATTTGGGCTCCGTTGGTTCATAAATGCAACCAACTTAAAAAAGAAAAGCCGACGGATTCTTATCCAAAAACGACATATTTGGTCACTGTAGCAACGTTCGAATATCTAAAAATCCAAGCATTCCATAAAACAGAGCCATCAATTCAAACGTTCGAATCCAACCTTGGTCCATTATCTTGGTTTGCCTTGAATAAGGAGGCGTTTGTTCATATAATAGCCAAGCCGTGGGGCATTAGCTCAGCCGGGAGAGCGCCTCGTTCGCAACGAGGAGGTCAGCGGTTCGATCCCGCCATGCTCCACCAAACCCATAAAACAAACACAAATAATATATAAAACATTCGCTAAGCCCTTTCTACCGAGGACAAAAAATATAAAAAATGTTACTTTTTCTATTGCAACACGTTACAAAATGTATTAAAGTGTAACTACGAAGGCAAAAAAGAGTAACAAAGCCTTCAATTAAAGGAGGACAAAATTATGAAAGGTAAGAAATTATTGTCCATGGTCTTGGCTGCTTCAGCAGTTGCTGGATTAGCTAGCTGCAACGATACCAATTCGTCTGACCAATCCAATGCTTCGTCTGAACTTGGAATGCACATCGGCTTCTATGATGCCAATCAATCAAACGATGAATCGGAGGTGTTCGATTATCTCATCGATGCCCTTAAAATGTCAGGGAAAAGCCTTATTTCTTCCGCTGTATCCAGCCTGATCTCAGCAGGAATGAACGCCTTGCTCAAGGAAATGGGATATGATACCCGCAGCATAACCGACAAGAAGCTCGATCACATTTCCGAGCAAATCGACGCCTTGCAGGCCACGGTGGAAGCTGGCATCCAAAACATCATGAGACAGCAAATCGTCATCCGCAACGAAACGATAATGAACGAATTGCTTCGCAAGATCAACGAAGTCAGCGGCCCTATTTCCTCCGCTTCAAAAACGCTTAACCAAATCTGCCAAAAAGAATTGAGTGGCGAATATTCCGAAGAAACCCTTAAGCAGGAAAGACTCACGTTCGCAAAAGGGATAGACGAACTCAAATTCACATCCCTTACGGCGAACAAAGTTTGGTATTCGACTAAATTGTTGGCCGAAGCCATCATGACTCCTAGCGCATCCCACGCTTCTTTGACTCTTTGGGATCTATACGAAGACACTTATGGAGCTATCGAATCTTGGGACTATATGACCATTGCCCCTAGAACCCAATTCATCAGCTACCTTGCCTTCTTAGTCAATGCGATGGCTGAATATTCCAAGGCAGCCGCCGATTATGAAATCAGCTTGCTTCCTCCTGGCGATTCCAACATCACCACTATCACAGATGGCATCGAGAAGATGGTCGAATCGGTCAACAAATTGAATGGGCAATTCCAAGAACAATTGATCGAATTCGAAAAAATCGAAAAGAAGCACGACGAAGAAAAAACCATCACCCACAGAGATCGTTCATTGGATAGCTTTGGCAACATCGTCGTAACCGATGGTATTTCTCTGTCGACCAGATTGCTTCCGACGACTGTAGGAGAAAGCAATTACAACTACCTTATCTATGATCACGATGATGGCGCTAGATGGGTCGATACCGGTGGCGGTCAAGGCTATTGGCAACAATATGTCTATACTCTTGATTGCATCAATATGACCCCAGTCTATGAAAACATCTTCAACGAATACGTCTCTTATAACACCGCGATGGGATATACGAACTTCACTGACTTCACCATCAAGGATTACTTGGCGACAGCTGGATTCTATTGCAAGGACACAGATAAGGAAAACTTCCTTAAGAGCGAAGGCTTCTATGCGAGAATCGGCATCATAAGCGGAGAACGTTCGGGAGGTTGGGACAACTACTATTACGATGAAATAGCAGTTAACTACAACTTCAAAACCAGAGACCCAGGCTTTGTGACTTATTCCGAACTCAGCGTCTATCGTTCCTGGCCATGGTCCGACCGTCAATACACGACCAAAAACGATCTTGATCACTGGTTCATCAACTTCTTGGATCCTGACCAAAAGACGCTATGTGGCGAAATAACCACGACTGTGATGCCAAAATGGGGCGAACAATACCGCGGCTACTCCAAATGGAGCAAGGCGAAAGGAACGTCCGCAACCATTCTCGACGAGCATAAGTAAGCGATTAACAATGGGAGCCATCGAATATGATGACTCCCATTTTAATTAAACATAAATTGAAAATATGTATATTATTGATAATAAACTGTTACTGATTTAATATAATTGTAACGATATTGGAGAAAAAATATGGCTGAGAAAAACATCGAGAAAAAAATAACGGATGCTTTGTTTTCGCTTATGAAGAAAAAGGATTACAAAAGCATATCGATAACCGACATAGTAAACGAAGCTGGTTTAAGCAGGGTGACTTATTATCGCCATTTTTCTAGCAAGGAAGAAATAATCATCAAGTTTTTTCAGCTAACCAAAAACGATTTCATCAACCGACTAGGATTGAATTCCCCCTCTAAAGAAAGTAATTACGAAGTGACAATTTTGGGATTGTTCCTTTTCTTCAAAAGCAACATCAGCATCAACAAATGCCTAAAAGAAGCCGGACTTGAAAACGAACTGCTCAAATTCCTTACCGATGAATTCATGACCAATCTTCCAGTCAAGCTTGACAAATATATGGCTTGTTTCGTAGCCGGCGCTCTTTATAACGTTCTTATCCATTGGCTGGATTCCGATTGCAAAGACCCGATTGATGAAGTGTCCAAGCCGTTTATCGAGATCCAAAATTTCGTGAGAGAAAAATCCAAAGCGAATTGAGCTTCTTCGATCTGAACCAAGCGTGGTTCATCAACATGTCGGATCTTGCTTTATTTTCTTTAAAAACGAAGGCCAATCAGCCACAATACCAATCGCATATTCACCCTTTTGTCTTTCTAACTTTTTGGAAGCCTCATCCATGACGGCATAAGTCACAAATCCGGCCTCATAAGCGCTTTTCAATCCAGTGGGCATATCTTCGAAAACGATTGTTTCATCGGGGTTGAAGCCCAATCTTTTTGCGGCCTCTAAATATATATCGGGATGATTTTTGTTTTTCTTGACGTCCGCGACATTTATTTTGGTTGTGAAGTATTTGTTCAGGTTCAATCTTTCTAAGCTTGGCTCGAATAATTCGGGGTCGCCTGCGGTGGCTAACGCTAACTTGATTCCGTTATCATGAAAATATCTTATGACTTCCAAAACGCCTTCTTTTAACGGCAACACATTGGCATATGCGTCTTTGGCCATGGACATCCATTCGCTTGCCAATTCTTCGTCGGTTCCTTCGATCCCATATTTTTCCCTGGTTATCTTGGCGGCGCCTTTTAAGTTTGTGTGGGCGATATCTTCAAGATAGGTTGATGGATAAGGAACGTTTCTTTTAGCGAAAAAGGCGATGTCTATTTCGTGCCACAAATCGCCGCTATCCAATATGGTTCCATCGTAGTCGAATACTATCGCCTTTATTTCTCTGCCATCGATTTTCATTTGCTTAATGATAAACAAACTTCGAATGGTGGGCAAAACCATTGTTTGGGTAATTCAATCCTTCAAAGCCTTGGCTAATTGAACGATCTGTTCTTTGTTTCCCTCATTCATCGAAGACAATATCTTAACCGTTGGTTCAACATAGGCTAAGTTTTTGCAATTTGCCAATTTGTCTTTGATGACACGTGCCGCCATAGGTGCCCAAGAACCGTTTTCGATCAATCCGATCTTTTTGTTTTGGAAGTTTCGTTCGACCAACCCGTTCAAGAATTCGTTCATGAACGGGAAGACGCTCCCATTGTAGGTAATGCTGGCTAAAACGATCTTGCCGTATCTGAAGGCATCTTCTATATCTTCGGCCATGTCGGTTCTGGCTAAATCGTTGACGACGACTTTCTTGCACCCCTCTTCTTCTAGCTTTTTGGATAGGAAATCGACGGCTTTTTTCGTGTTTCCATAGACGGAATCATAGAAAATGGCCACGCCCTCTGATTCGGTTTCGTATGAAGACCAAATGTCATAAAGCTTTAGATAATGTTTCAAATCATCTTCCAAGATTGGCCCATGAAGAGGGCAAATGGATCTGATTTCCAAATTGGCCGCTTTCTTAAGGACAGCTTGGACTTGAGGACCGTATTTCCCAACTATTCCGATGTAATAACGTCTGGCTTCGCAATCCCATTCGTCATCTTTTGAATCTAAAGCTCCAAATTTGCCAAAGGCATCGGCAGAGAACAATATTTTGTCGGTCGAATCGTAAGTGAACATGACCTCTGGCCAATGGACCATCGGGGCAAAAACGAAATTAAGGATGTGCTTGCCAAGTTCCAATTTGTCCCCGTCTTTCACGACTAATTTGTTTTTGATCTCAGTATGGAAAAACTGTTCCATCATCTTGATGGCTTTTTGGTTGGAGACGACTATAGCGTCAGGATAGGCCTCCAAAAACGTTATGATGTTGGCTGAGTGGTCTGGCTCCATATGTTGGACGACCAAATAAGTCGGTTTCCTGCCGTTTAAGGCCGTTTTTATGTTGTTTAGCCATTCTTCTCCGAAATGTTCATCAACCGTGTCCATCACGGTAATTTTTTCATCCAAGATGATATAAGAATTATAGGATATTCCATCTGGCACTTTGTAATATCCTTCGAACAAGTCAATGCTGTGGTCATTGACTCCGACATAGATTATGTCTTTTGAGTTTTTCATAAAAACCTCCTGGTTTTTTTGCACCGCTAGTATAACCGATTGGATACCCTCTAGATAGATAAATGCTTAACGCAATCAAGAATGTTAGCCAAAGGGTATCCATCGTGTGATAATTCTATGAAAAGAGGTAAAAAACATGGAAATCGCAATCATCGTCCTTCTATCTATCGTTTTAGTGGCAATCGTTGTTTTAATCATCGTTTTATCGACCAAAAAGCATCCTGAAGTCGACAGCAAAGAACTGGCCGCCAATCGCGAGCAAAACATCATCAATTCAGTTTCTTCCGTCAAAGAGAGCATTCCGCTTTTGGTGAAAAATGCGATTCTCAACGAAATGGTTCAAATCAACAAAGACGTTCAATCTTCCTCTGAGAAGAACCAAAAAGCTTTGTTCGAATTCCAAGAGAAAATCGAAAGGAAGCTCGATGAAAAGATCGATTCTCTTAATAAGAAGGTCGACACGAATCTCAATGACATAAAAGAAAAGGTAGACAAATCTTTGATCGATGGATTCAAAGGAACGGGTGACTCCATGGCCCAACTTCAAAAGGCTTTGGGCGAGATGAGCCATGCCCAAGAAAACATCAAAGCCTTATCGGGTGAAGTAATATCATTGAAATCGGTCTTAAGCAACAATCAAGGCCGCGGACGTTTTGGCGAAATCCAGCTTGAAATGCTTCTTGCCTCGATGTTTGGCGAACCCAACAAAGGCGTTCTATATGATGTCCAATATAAACTGACCGATCAGCTTAAGCCTGATGCGGTGGTTTTCATGGACGGAGAAGCCAACGGAGATGCGATTCTTTGCATTGATTCGAAATTCGCCATCCATGGATATGACAGCCTTTTCGACAATTCTTCGGAATTGACTCGCGAAGAAAAAGACGTGATGAAGAAAAACTTCAAAAACGCATTAAAGTCCCAAATAGATGAGGTATCCAAATACGTGATCGATGGGAAAACGTTGAACACGGCGATAATGTTCATCCCTAATGATGGGATATTTGCCTTCGTGGAAAACGAATATCCAGATTTGAGCGAATATGCGCGCAGACAATCCGTCGTTATGACCTGCCCAACGATCATCCAGCCTTTGATCGCGGCATTGAGGGTTATCCAAAACGATTCCAAGAAGAACAAGAATTTGATGAAGATCAATGATGCTCTTGCGGCCCTTGGCAAAGAATTCAAGCGTTTCGCAGATCGCTGGGATTCATTGGAAAAGACAATATCATCCCTTTCCAGCAAATCGAATTATTTTAATACGACAGTCAAAAAACTTGATGACAAATTCAAGAAAATATCAGGTGGAGTTATTGAACGCATTGACTTCGATGAGAATGGTAATGATGTAGTAGAAAACAATGAAAAATAACGTAAACTGACGCATTTTGAAAAAAAATATAAAAATTGTTTACGTGCATAGGTTAGAATTAGATAATAGAAAAATAAAGGAGGGGAATTCCCCATGAAATATTGTAAACATTGCGGCGCTGAACTCGTCGACGATGCTGTTGTCTGCCCAAAATGTGGCTGCCCTACCGATGAAGGACAAAATTTAGCCGCTAATCAAGGCGCTGTCGCTCAGCCTAAACCTGGCCTCACCGTTTCCATCGTCGCCATCAGCCTCGCTGTAGTGATGTTTTTCGTAAGCCTTTTCCTTACGGCCATCGCTTATTATGTTTTGGCTGTTCCTGTTTTGGTTTTGGGTATTATTGGAACTGTTTATGCATCCAAATCGCTCAAGGCAGGCAAAACCCAAAAGGGCGTTGCCAGTCTCACTTGTTCGATAATTTCATTGGTTCTTTGGTTCATCGATTTGCTTTTGATCGTTTTGATCATTGTCGGTGCGCTTTCTGGATTGATTTGATAATAAACTAACGAAATGTTTTAAAAGGCGAGGATAAGTTCCTCGCCTTTTAGCGTAAATTCTTAGAATAATTTCCACTCTTTCAAGAACGCCTATATTTTCTGGACTAAACGCCGGTTTTTTGGGTGAAAGCGGGATAAGTTTGGAAAAAGACGTCGGATCAGCCTCTTTTTCGGAATGACGGGAATGCGAATCATTTTCAGTTTCTCTGCCGACTAAACAAAAGGAAAGACGTCTACAAAACGGCATTTTATTCCAAAAACATTGAGATTTTGCCAAATTGATGTGTTTTGGTTTGACTGGCATTTCATTCTCGTCTTTGGAAAGGGCAAAAATGGCCTTCCTTAGCAAAAACAGATAGATGTACGAAAATTTATTGCGTTAAAAAATCGCTAAAACGTCGATTATATCGATGCTTAATTGGCTATTTTTTCATTTAACTTCCGAAAATATGATCTTCAATCCAACGAAATCGTTGAAACGCTTTTCCGTGCACAGTTTGGCCGTGCTGAAGATAAAGCGATTGGCAACTTTAAAATATATGTATCAGTCCTTTTAACTCTATTTAGGGCATACTCATTGCAAATGGTAAAAAGTTGCTCTACCGCTTCCTCCTTTCTTGATGATGCCTTTGTCGCAAAGTGCTTTAAGTGACTGCTCGACGGAACCTCTTCCGATTTCAGGACATAGTTCCATAATATCGTTCTTAGTGAACTTTCCAATCTTGGATTTCACTGCTTTCTCAACCATATCTATAGCTGACATCTTATGTCCGACCATATCGACTCTTTCTTCGAAGTCTCGATAGGCTGCGAGTATTGTGCCTAATAGATATTTGATGAATTGTGTGTCATCATTTTCCGATTCCATCCATCCATTAGAGCTTAGCTGCAGGGCATCGTAATAATCAGGTTTTGTGATTTGGATTTTCTTTTCAAGCGAGATGTATTTCCCGATGAAGTATCCGCTTCTATAAAGAAGAAGAGTTGTTAGCAATCTAGACATTCTTCCGTTTCCATCATTGAATGGATGGATGCAAAGAAAGTCATGGATGAAGACTGGGATAACGATCAAAGGATCCATATAGTATTTGTTGATTGCTTTATCGTATTCCTCGCAAATGGCTTCAACGGCTTCTGGAGTCTCATATGGCTCTAGAGGCTTGAAGAGAACAACCTTAGTTCCATCTGGGTATACAGCATCAATCTCATTAGGAGTATCCTTGAACTTTCCACCAAATCGGACATCGAGGAATTGGTACATTTCCTTATGAAGTTGAAGAATAGTATTTGGCCTGATCGGGATATATTCGAAACTCTCATGAACCATATTCAATGCGTAGCGATATCCTAGGATTTCTTTCTCATTTCTGTTTCTAGGGGTTGTCTTATTTGCCATCAACTCTTTGAGTCTTTGATTAGTGGTGATGATTCCTTCGATTTCATTAGAAGCCTCAGTGCTTTGAATTTTTGATATTTCTACTAGCTTATCTAAATCTTCTTTCTTTTGTTCAAGGAAGAGTTGTTGTCTTCCTTTGAACTCATGGATGAGACCAATGTAATTGATGATTTCTTTGCCAAATTTCCTATCAACAAGTTTTGAATAATCGAAAACCTTTCTCATTAAAAAACACCTCATTTCATATTTATCACCAAAATTGTAGCACATTTTTGGTGATAATGAAGATTATCGTAAATTTTAAAGCTAAATTTTGTTTTCCGCGAAATACTGCTTTTAATTTGAGAATGGTATCCTCCCGCTTAATTATACAGCCGTATTTAAAACGACGTTTGAATATGCGAAAATCAAAAAGAGGGCAAAATGAAAAAATGTTCTAATTGCGGAATCGATGTGGCTGATGACACCATCGTTTGTCCAAATTGCGGTTCTTTGATCAAAAATTCCAAAGAACTGATTGTTGAAAAGCTTGGTTTTGTTTTTTCAATAATCGCAATCATCGTAACTGCCGCCACATTGGCTCTGACTTTTGGCTTGGACTTGTCTTTCGGCATTTACGTTGGCAGCCCAGCTTTAGCATTCGGGATCGCCGGCCTTCTTTTTTCATCAATCTCTTTCAAAGCCAGAAGAACCAAGAAATCGATCGCGTCTCTTTCGTTGTCCATCATTTCGACGGTTGGATCGTTTGTTTGCTTAGATCTCGTTATTTTAGTTCTCTTTATTCTAAAGTCGATATAACTTTCGTATCTTCGTTTTTCTTTTTCCAAAAGCCATAGCCGTATTTCTTTTCGAAAGCCAACAAGAACACGATTACCAAAACAGAACAAACGAATTCCGCCCCGATCAAGGATGCCCAGATTCCATTGGCGCCCCATATAAGCGGCATCACAAACACGAACGCCACCTGGAAAACCAGAGTTCTCACGAACGCTATGATGGCAGAGATAAGCCCATTCCCCAAAGCGGTGAAATAAGAAGATCCAAACATCGCGATTCCCATGAATGCGAATTGGAAGCTGGATATTCTAAATGCATGGATGGTCAAATCATATAGGTTTTCGTCATATCCAACGAAAAGTTTGGCTAACGGTCCTGCCAATCCTTCGGATAAAGCCACCATCACCAAAGACGTTCCAGAGATGAATATCAGCGATTTAGCTAAAACAGAGCGCATTTCTGCTTTGTTTTTAGCTCCATAATGGAACGACGTTATTGGGGAAGCCGCGATTGAAAATCCAGTGAAAACAGCTGAGAACACCGTCAATAAATAGGCAAGCACTCCATAGGCGGCAACGCCATCTTCGCCAATCAATTTCAAAAGCTGATGATTATATAAAATGGAAACGACTGACATGGCGATGTTGGTCAATAGTTCGGAAACACCGTTCGTGCAGACATTAAGCAGGGATTTGAAATCAGTTTTGTATTTGCAAAACCTCAGCTTCGAAGAATTCTTTGTGCTGAAATAAACGATCGGTATCAAGGCTCCGACTACCATCGAAGCCAAGGTTGCGGCAGCAGCCCCTCTCAATCCCCAACCGAACGCCCCAACGAACAAGCCGTCCAATAAGATGTTCATGCATCCGGCGATAAGGGTGGTGATCATTCCGATGACAGGCTTTTCGGCTGCATTGAATAATCCTTGGAATTCATATTGGAGCATGGCGAAAGGCATGGCGCCGAATAGCCACCTTCCGTAAATGACGGCATATTCAAGTGTTTCGCCTTTGGCTCCCATCAATTCCGCGATTTGAGGCGTGAAAGCAAATCCCAAGGCCCCGGTTATGATGCCGGTAACCAAAGTGGCGACGACGATCATCGTAAACACTTCGTTGGCTTTCTTGTTTTTGCCTTCCCCCAACAATTTTCCTATCAAGGCCGATCCACCGGTTCCGAACATGAATCCGAAACTGGTTATGATCATGATCGGCGGCCAAACAAGATTGATTGCAGTAAATGGGACTTTGCCTGCGTAATTGGAAACGAACAAGCCATCGACGACGGTATAGATGGACATGAAAACCATCATCAATATCGATGGGAACACGAAGCGAAGCAATCTTCCGAACGTGAAGTGATCGCTAAGTTGGATTCTGTCTTTTTTCCTTTTTTTCGCCTGCTGCATCGCTTGAAATCATAACCGAATTAAATTATTAAGCAACCCCCAATCGGCTTGTATTAAAGAGACTCGCTAGTAAAATATCCGTGTTATGAAACGAGTCAAAAAAGAAAAAAAAGACACGAAAACCAGACGATTCTTCATCGCGTTGAAAGACAAGGTGATGGTCACTTCAAATGGGATGGCGATCGGTTTGTTCGGTACTTTGATAATTGGAACCATTGTCGGCTTATTCGCCAAAATTCCAGGCGCTGAGATAATCGACACTTGGGCGGGATATATCAAGGGCTTGATGGGTGCCGGCATTGGCTTAGGCGTCGCCTTAGCCTTGAAAAAGAACGGCGTTGCGGTGGTCGCTGCAACGGTCGCCGGATTCATCGGAAATTATGCCTTTTCTTGGGCCACCAATCCAGAAACCGGGAAGTTTGTCGGAATCTATTCGATAAGCGATCCTTTGTCTTGCTATGTCTCAGCTTGTTTGTCCATACTGGCGATCAAATACATAATGAGGAAGAAAACCCCGGTCGATCTTATTTTGATTCCTTTGGTAGGATGCGTCGTCTCTATCCTTTATAGTTTTTTGTTGGCTCATTGGATCCATTACATCACCATCGGCATCGGAGAATTGATCAGGATATCGTTCAATGCGGTTCCGGCTTTGATGTGTATCATCATATCCGCTTTGGTAGGCATGGCTTTGACAGCTCCGATATCTTCGGTCGCCATTTGCGTGGCTATTCAAATAGGCAACGTTCCTTTGGCGGCAACTGCCGCATTGATTGGTTGCTGCACCCAAATGGTCGGTTTTGCCGTCCATACGGCCAGAGATAACAAATGGGGTGCGATTTTGGCGGTCGGACTAGGAACTTCCATGCTCCAATTCAAAAACATAATCAAGAAGCCTTTGATTTGGGTTCCGACCATCGTCGTTTCGGCTGGTTTGGGTCCTCTTGCCATGTTGTTTCCAATAGAAGGTCAAACCTTTTCTGCCGCTGCTTTGTCGGTCGGGGCTGGAATGGGGACCTCTGGATTGGTAGGGCCTTTGAATTTTCTCGGTGAATTCAATTACGATTGGAAAGTGATTTTGATGATCGTTGGTTTTTGCGTGGTCATTCCTGGTATCTTGGTGTTTCTGATTGATTTGTTATTTAGAAAATTGAAGTGGTTTGAAAAAGGCGACTTTTCCTTGAAGAATGACATTAATTAAACAAAGTCCGCTTATGCGTCTTTTTGAATATTCTTTCGATATTTTCTTTTGGTTTTGGATAAATATTCGATTATATTTAAGTGTATGAAGAAAGAACCTGGCAAATTCTTGAAGGCTTTGCCGAACATCATAACTTCCATTCGTCTCATCGCTTCCGCGGTATTGATCCCTTTAAGCGTCACCGAACATATGGTGGCGTTTTATGTCATTTATGGTTTATGTGGATTAACGGATCTTTTGGATGGGGTGATTGCCAGGAGCACGAATACCTGTTCTAAATTGGGCTCAAGGCTCGATAGCATAGCGGATATCGCTTTCTTGGGAGTCATGGCTTATAAATTCATCCCTATTTGCATCGATAAGCTGACGCTTGCCAATTGGATAGTCATCTGCGTTCCTACCTTTTTCCATTTTTTATCCTATCTTGTGTGTTTGATCAGATTCAAAAAGCTAAGTTCTTTGCATACCTATGCCAACAAAATCATGTCGGCTCTGATCTTTTTGTTCCCATTCACCTTGATTGGAGATTATTCCCCACTTTATACGAATTACGTTTACGCCGGCTCGGTATTCGCGATTTATTCGGGATTGGAATGTTTTCTTATCCATTGTATCGCTAAACGTTACGATCCAAAAAACCAGACCATTTGGCTCTTGAAAAAGAACGAAAAAGAATATTACGCTTCCCATCCTGATGAATTGGAAGCTCTCAAAAATAGGAAAAAGAAGGAAATTCGCCCTGAATAATAAAGACGTTCCCTCAATCGTCGGTTTTGTTGTTCACGATCCTTGATGGAATGATTTTCTTTAAGATCCGCATCGGTATCAAAGTGAATAAGATGAAAGATGCGATCAATGACAAACAGATGATTGCGAATATGTCGAAATGGAAATAGAAAATAACAAACGTTTTCAGTTTGATGCTCATCACGGACTCATACGAAGCGAAAGCCAGATAATTAGCTAGCTCAAAGAACGGATAAGCGAAGACACTGGTAAGCAGAAGCGAACATGCCCCAAGGATTATGTTTTTCGAAAGGAACAAGGAAATTATGTCTTTGCCCTTCATCCCCAATGATTTGTAAACGCCTATTTGATATTTGGGTTTTTCACGTTCATCAAAGACGAAAGCAAGACCCATCCGATCAAGAGAATCGAAACGATGACCTCTATGGCGATGAACAAGTTCTTGAAAACATCTAACGTTTTGGTGATTGAAGAGAAAACCAAATTGTCTATCGTCCAAACGTTCAGCCCTTTATCGACGGCTTTTTGAACGGTACATAAGGCGTTAGAATCATATATAGGGACCAGTTTGCCGATTTTATTTAGCTGCATGGAAATCAATTTGTCCAATGTCTTTTTGTTTATGATTGAAGATGATTTCGATCTTCCGACTATTTTCAAAGGCAAAACATCGACGGTGCCTCCGTCAACATCTTGGCCGGTTGTTTTTATGATGTAGCATGTCTCGCCAAGAGGATTGTCCTTCCCGGCGAGAATGGATAATTTATCGTAAAAATCAGGATGGAGCGATATTGCATACTCATCATCATAAATCGGATCCAATTTGTTGCTGTCGGAAAGGATATACATATCGGTTAAGGAAAACTGCCTATCATCTAGAAAAGGGAAAGAATCCAAAGATATGAACATCCCGCCCAAATAAGCGACGCTTCTTGAGGTGCCTCCATTTCCTTTCATTAGTTCGTAAAAAGAAGGATTCAACGAATGTGAAAGCGTTAGCTCGCCGCTATAAACGGAAGAAAAATAATCGCTATAATCGTCAGACTTGGTCAGCTCGCTTAATTTCGTGATAGGGAAGCCATCTTTTTTGATGCTTTCGTATTTTTTCAATATATTTGCGTATTTGACTTTATAATCGGTTTTGGCGATATTTGAGATAAGGGTGTATTTTTGTTGGAGAAATCGATGTTGTCCAAATATAGCCTGCTTGGTGAAAAGCTCAAAAACGATTGAATCAAGATGAGCAAGATCATCAATAAAGAATGTCCGATCATCGAAAAACAAGATGTCTTTGGAGAAGAAAGGACATATTTTTAGAAAGATTCTTTTTCCTCTCCTTGTTTAAACTTACCGGCTTCGCAATCGATGGAATCATTCTTTATATCAAGGGGCAATATGATGTTGTCTTTGGCCGTCAATTCATTTATTAACTTGTAATCTTGAAAGATGAAACCGCAATAGACTGATCGATAATAATCGATCTCCTCTTTGGTGAAATCCTTCAATGGTTTTCCATCGATCGATATGTCGCCTTCACTGACGGAATCCAGAGACCCCAACAAATTCAATAAGGTCGATTTCCCGCTGCCGGATTTCCCTAGAGCGTAAACAAAACCTTTATCAGGCAAGACGAAGCTAACGTCATTCAAGGCCAAACTTGTTCTTTTCGTTTTTGACACATAAGCCTTTTTGACGTTCTTTAATCCGATCATGGATTGAGAATTCCTAGAGTCAACGATTTTAAGTCCGTTCAGTCCTTTTAACACACAAACATCGCTGTTGACTAGAATATAGTCAAGCGAAGCCATTCGCTTAATAAAAAGCAGACCTTATTTGGCCTGCTTTGGAATGTTTTCGTCAATCCTTTTTGATTTCGGAGAAAACTTCGGCTATCGAAGCGATTCCGGACAAATTCTCCGGCAAGAAGATCTTGGTTGATTTGCCGTCGGCCACTTTTGCTAGGGTTTCGTAGTAACGGAGTTTCAACACTCCTTCATCGACATTGGCTTCCTTCAAATCGATGAGACCGGCTTTTTCGGCTTCTCGGATGGAACGGATGCCATCAGCTTCAGCCTCTTTGACTTTGCGAACGGATTCAGCCTCGGCTTCCGCGGCTAGAATCTTGGCTTGTTTTTGAGCTTCGGCATTCAACAACATAGAAGCCTTTTCACCCTCGGCAACTAGGATCGCCGATTGTTTTTGCCCTTCGGCAAGAAGGATTTTTTCCCTCTTTTCTCGTTCGGCACGCATTTGACGTTCCATGGCTTCTCTGATGTCTTTCGGAGGAAGTATGTTCTTTACTTCGACGCGATTGACTTTGATTCCCCAAGGATCGGTGGCTTCATCAAGGATTTTTCTCATCTTTTCGTTGATGATGTCCCTTGAAGTTAAAGTAGCGTCCAAATCCAATTCGCCGATTATGTTGCGGATCGTGGTTGCAGACAGATATTCGATGGCGGTTATCGGATTATCGACCCCATAAGCGTAGAGTTTAGGGTCGGTGACTTGGAAGAAGATAACCGTGTCGATCTGCATCGTGACATTGTCTTTGGTGATGACTGACTGAGGTTCGAAGTCCATGACTTGCTCTTTCATCGAAACGCGATAGGCGACGCGATCGATGAATGGGGCGATAAGATGGACGCCGACATTCAACGTGGTTTTATATGCCCCGAATCTTTCGACGATGTATTTATCCGTCTGACGGACGACTTTGAGGTTGGAGATGATGATTATAAAAACTAATAAGAGGACGGCTGCGATGACGATTCCGGCAATCGCGCCGGCCGATAAAGCGGTAAGAATCATGATTTTTTGTTGTTCCTTTCTTTTATAAAATTCATTCTACTCTTGTTATTATCAATTTGTTGCCGCTGATTCGAAGTACTTTGGCCCTTTCGCCAGCTTTTATCGTTTCGTTTTCGTTTGCGGCCAAAGCATGCCAAATTGAGCCTGATATTTTCATTTCTCCAGGCTTTGTGTCGGTGATATCTTCCAATGCCTCTCCGCATTCTCCAATCAACGAATCGGAATTGGAGGAAACGACGCCCTTTTTGGTGAATTTTTTCATAAATGGCCTTAATGCCAGACAACAAATTATGGTAACGACGACGAATACTATCAATTGGATCCACCATTCGCACCCTGGGATGAACGATATGCCAAGTGAGACTAAGGCGCCGACGGAAAACCATATCGATATTAATCCTGGCCCTATGGCTTCGATAATGGCTCCAATGACCATGACAATCAGCCAAATGATCCACATTTGCATTATTGGTCACCCCCGCATCTTATTATGAGCTGAGAATCTTTCTCATTCCATGAAGTTGGATATTTCAGGACCTCATCGCCGAAATCTATCCCCGTCATGTCGCTTAAGGCCTTCATTAGATCTCTCGAGGAAATCCTAGCGAATGTTTTGGCGATCTGTGGCTTTAGCAAACTCGATTCGTCGTAAATCCCGTTTTCGCATTTATCTCTACTAAGAGATTCGATGACGATGTTCTTATTCGAATCCACGCCGACTTTGACTCTATAAGCGTACTCAAAAGGCTTAGAAGCAGATGAATTCAAACTTATGCAGTTCTTATTCAAAGAAGCGGTGCCATCTTTGCTTTTCAGACTGAACCACGTAATCATTCGAAGGCCCCCTTTCGTAATTAATATACATTTTGATACTAAAAAATACAAATAATATACAAATAAAAAGAGGGCGAACCCCCTTTAATAAGAATTGTTATTTTCCGATCAAACCCAAGACCCCCTGCCCTTCGTTGATAAGATAGAACATCGGGACGAAGACCAATGAGACGATTGTCATAAGCTTAATGAGAATATTGATGGATGGGCCAGAGGTGTCCTTGAATGGATCGCCGACCGTGTCGCCAACGACCGCGGCTTTATGGGCATCGGTGCCCTTTAATCCATGGGCTTCAAACCACTTTTTGGCATTGTCCCAAGCTCCGCCGGAGTTAGACATGAATATGGCCAACAAAACGCCAGTCACCAAGGAACCAGCCAACAGCCCCGCCAATCCTTCGTATCCTAAGAAAATACCGATTACCAGAGGAACGATGATAGCCAAGAGCCCAGGGATTATCATTTCTTTCAAAGAGGCTTTGGTTGAGATATCGACGCATTTTGCATAATCAGGCTTAATTGTTCCTTCAAGAACTCCAGGCTCTTTGAACTGCCTTCTCACTTCGTCGATCATCTGGTTGGCGGCTTTTCCTACGCTAGCCATGGTCAAGGCAGAGAATAGGAATGGCAGCATCCCGCCTATCAATAGGCCAACGATGACAAATGGGGAGGCCAAATTAAGTTTTGTTGTGATATCTACCCCTTTGGTCTCGGCGTTGAAAGCGAAGATGAAGGTAACGAATAAGGCCAATGAAGTAAGAGCTGCGCTGCCGATAGCGAACCCCTTGCCCATTGCGGCGGTGGTATTGCCTACCGAATCAAGTTCATCGGTGATCGCTCTGACCGATTCATCTTGACCGCTCATCTCGGCGATTCCGCCAGCATTATCGGCAATTGGGCCATAAGCATCAACAGCGATGGTGATGCCGGTGGTGCTAAGCATGCCGACTGCGGCCAAGGCGATGCCATAGACTCCAAAGGTGGTGTTCTTTGTTCCGCCACAAACGAAATAGGCAACCAAAATGGCAACGCAGATTAGGACAATCGGGAATAGCGTGGACATCATTCCGACCGATAAACCACCAATGATGTTGGTCGCGCTGCCAGTTTCGGATTGTTTGACTATCTTTTTGACATGGCGGTATTTGTCCGAAGTATATATTTCGGTGATAATGCCGATGACAACGCCTACCAATAAGCCGATGACTACCGAACAGAAAGTCTTATAAAAATCATGCCAGCCGAAATAGGCGACACTCAAAGCAGCTGAGCCAACCACAACGATGGCAGACGCGACATATGTTCCTATCTTCAATGCTTTGGAAGGATCGTTTTTGCCACGGACGAACAAAGATCCGATGATGGAAGCAACGATGCCAACGCCGGCTAAAAGAATAGGATAGATAACATAAGCGTTTGAAAATTCAGAACCGCCAGAAACAAGGTAAGCTCCTAACGAAACGGCGGATATTATCGCTCCAACGTAAGATTCGAATAAGTCGGCTCCCATGCCAGCGACATCACCAACATTGTCGCCGACGTTATCGGCGATGGTGGCAGGGTTGCGTGGATCGTCTTCTGGAATGCCAGCTTCAACCTTCCCAACCAAATCAGCTCCAACGTCGGCGGCTTTGGTATAAATACCGCCGCCGACTCTGGAGAATAGGGCTATGGAGCTAGCCCCCAATCCGAAACCGGTAATTATATTGGAGGTAGTAATTAATTCCGGTTCCGCCCATTGAAAAATGGCAAATAATGCAGAAAGTCCGCCCAATCCAAGCCCAACGACGCATAATCCCATGATTGCGCCGCCAGAGAAAGCGACTTTCAAAGCGGCGTTCATTCCGCCTTTTCTGGCTGCTTCCGCCGTTTTTGCATTGGCGTTGGTAGCAGAACGCATGCCGATGAATCCGGCTAGGGCAGACAAAACCGCTCCGCCTAAGAAACATAAGGCCGTTTGCCAATTGACCCCAAAACAAATGGCAATGAAAAGAACGACGGTAAATATGGCCAATGTAACGTACTCACGTTTTAAGAAAGCCATTGCGCCTTCGCGGATATATTTTTGGATCTCGATCATTTTAGGATCGCTAAGATCGGCCTTCTTAACTCTTCCGCGGAGAACGACCAAAGCATAAATCAAGCCGATTATCGATACGCCAGTCACGATCAAAACGACCAAATTGCTTTGGAAGAAATTAGTGAGAAAACCCATTTAAATCCCTCCGTTACGTTTTTTGTAAACGCTTACATGATAACAAGAATTATAGACAAGATGAATGTTCGTTCAACTAATTTGTCTCATTTTGGTCAAATTGGGTGGTATAGTGTAAATTGTAGGAAATTTTGGTTATCTATTTTTAAAATAGACCATTTGCGATTTAAAACAGTTATGAGCGAAGAAAAGAAACAAATAATGTTGACTGGCGATCGTCCAACCGGGAGGTTGCATTTAGGCCATTACGTTGGTTCGTTAAGAAACAGGGTCGAGCTTCAAAATCAAGGAAGCTTTGACGAGATGTATGTCATGATCGCCGACACCCAGGCGTTGACTGATAATTTTGGTGTTCCACAAAAGGTCAGAGACAACGTCATCGAAGTTGCCCTTGATTATCTATCCGTCGGACTTGATCCGGAAAAAGTCACTATTTTCGTTCAATCGGCCATTCCTGAATTATTCGAATTGACATCATATTTTTTGGATTTGGTCACCGTATCTAGATTGGAAAGAAACCCTACAGTCAAATCCGAATTGGCTTTAAGAGGCTTCTCTGATTCGATTCCCGCCGGCTTCCTTGCCTATCCGGTTTCTCAAACTGCCGATATCGTCGCTTTTGACGCAACCGTTGTTCCGGTAGGCGAAGATCAAAAGCCAATGATCGAACAAGCCCATGAAATCGTTCATAAATTCAATAATTTATATGGTGAGACCCTCGTGGAGCCCGAAATCAAGCTTTCCGAGAATGAATCAGCAAGACGTCTTCCTGGCACGGACGGCAAAGCCAAAATGTCCAAATCCTTGGGTAACTGCATCTATCTTTCCGATGATGAAAAGACAGTGACCAAAAAAGTCATGTCGATGTATACCGATGAGACTCATCTCAACGTAAACGACCCAGGTCATACCGAAAACAATCCGGTATTCATTTATTTGGACGCTTTTGCCAAAGATGAGCATTTTTCTAAATATCTTCCTCAATACAAAAACCTTGACGAATTGAAAGCTCATTACGAACGCGGCGGTTTGGGAGATGTGACCGTCAAACGGTTCTTGGCAGCGGTCCTCAATGACGTTTTGACCCCAATCAGAGAAAGACGTCATCAATTCGAAAACGACATTCCTGGGGTATACGAAATGTTGGAAACTGGATCTAAAAAAGCCCAAGAGAAAGCTCATCAAACAGCCCTTCGTGTTCGCCGTGCCCTGGGCGTTGATTATTTCAACAACCGCAAGATGATCGAAAAACAATCCAAAGCTTTCAAAAAGAAACACGAGGAAGAAGAAAAATTAGCTGCATATTTGGCTAAGCAAAAGAAATAAGCAACTATAAAACGTTTATCGGAATCGCTTTGATTTTCGTATCGAATACGATTTATTTTGCTTGTTTATATACCTAGAGGGGGTATAGTATTTTGTGAGGTTGAATTATGGAACGTTGTCCAATGTGTGAAAGAAAAGCCACTAGAGAGGAAAAAGAATTGAAGCTCTTGCTTAATAGATGTTCAAGAATAGAGGGCCAAATAAGAGGTATCAAGAAAATGCTCGAAAACAATGTTTACTGCGTCGATATAATCCGTCAGGTTTCGGCCGCGCAAAACGCTTTGAATTCATTGAATAAGGAATTGATAGCATCCCATATACATTCGTGTGTTTACAACGATGTGAAAGAAGGATCTGAGGATTCTTTAAACGAATTAACTGACCTTTTGGAAAAACTGATGAAGTAATTATGCCTAAGAATTTTAATGTAACGGGAATGACTTGCGCTTCATGCCAAGCCCATGTCGAAAGAGCCGTTTCAAAAGTAAAAGGAGTGACTTCCGTCACGGTTAATCTTTTGACAGGTTTAATGAGCGTTGAAGGAAACGCCTCTGACGAAAGCATAATAAAAGCCGTTTCTCAAGCTGGCTATGGCGCATCTATTAAAGATGGCGGATTTTTTAAAAAAGAAAAGGATGTATCGACTAAAAAACTATTCATTCGTTTCATATCATCATTGATTTTCCTTATAGTCCTTATGTATTTTTCGATGGGACACACGATGCTTAAATGGCCAGTCCCATCGGCTTTTGAGAAAAACCCGTTTTGGATGGGAATCATTGAAATGGCGATTTCTCTTATCGTTATGGGCATAAATTGCAAATTTTTTATTTCTGGGTTCAAAAGTTTGTTTCATCTACATCCAAACATGGATTCTTTGGTCGCTTTGGGAAGCGGTGCCGCTTTTATCTATTCCGTTGTCATCGTTGCATTGGCTGAGGTTGCCCACAATAACGGAAATGTTGAATTATGCATGAATTATATTCACGGGCTTTATTTCGAAACCGCGGCGATGATTCCGACTTTGATCACGATCGGGAAAACTTTGGAATCCCTATCTAAAGGAAAAACGACGAACGCTTTGAAAGAATTGATGGATTTGGCGCCAAAGACAGCGATTGTTTTGGAAAACGGCGTCGAAAAAACGATTTTGCTTGAAGAAGTTAAGGTGGGCGATGTTTTTGTTCTCAAGGCAGGCTCATCCGTACCGGTAGACGGAAAAATCATCGAAGGCAGCGGCTCATTTGATGAATCAGCTTTGACAGGAGAATCGATCCCTAACGATAAAGGCGTTGACTCCGATGTGTTTTCAGGCACTTTATTGCAATCTGGATTCGTCCTTTGCAAAGCGGTTAAGGTCGGAGAAGATACGACTTTGTCTAAAATTGTCAAAATGGTAGACGATGCCAATAGCAGCAAAGCTCCGATATCCAAAATCGCTGACAAGGTTTCTTATATCTTTGTTCCGCTCATCATGCTTATCGCCGTAATCGTTTTGACTTCTTGGCTTATTTATGGTGGAATTTCTACCTCTCCTGACGCAAATGCAAACTGGGTGGCCTTTGCTTTGGCTAGAGGCATTTCCGTTTTGGTCATAGCCTGCCCTTGTGCCTTGGGCTTAGCGACTCCCGTTGCCATTATGGCGGCTTCTGGGAAAGGCGCCAAAAACGGAATCTTATTCAAAACCGCAGAAGCAATCGAAGAGACCGGCAAGTGTGCCACGGTCATATTTGATAAAACCGGGACTATCACATTAGGAATATCGACCGTTAATTCGTTCGAACAATATATCGACGATGATGACCTTTTGAATATCGCTTGCTCATTGGAATCCCAATCTGAACATCCTTTAGCGAAGGCTATAGTGGATTATGGCAATTTCGAAAATCTAAAAAAGCCAAATGATTATGAAACCATTGCCGGAAACGGAATAAGCGCATCAATAAACGGCAAATCATATTCGATTGGCAAACTATCATTCATCGAAGCAAAGTGCGAAATGCCTATTGAAACGAAAATCAGGGTCGATGAATTGTCAAAAGAAGGTAATACCTGCGTGTTTTTGGAAGCGGACGGAAAATTAGGCGCAATGTTCGTCATTTCCGATCAAATCAGAAATGACGCCAAAGAAGCGATAGATCAATTGAAAGGATTGGGAATCAAACCCATAATGCTAACTGGCGATAACAAAGGAACCGCCTTATCGATTGCCGCCAAAGTCGGAATCGAAGAAGTCATCGCCGAAGTACTTCCCAATGAAAAAGAAACGGTGGTTAGATCATTCCAAAAAGAAGGCAAAGTCATAATGGTTGGCGATGGGATAAACGACGCTCCTGCGCTAACCAGGGCCAATATAGGAATAGGTATTTCCAGTGGGACGGATATAGCCATCGAATCGGCCCAAGTGGTTCTAACTAGGAAGACCCTGACTTCCGTCCCGGCTGCCATACGATTATCAAGAAGGGCATTATTGAACATCAAAGAAAACCTTTTTTGGGCGTTCTTTTATAATGCGATTTGCATACCTATCGCCGCTGGGGCTTTCTATTTCGTTTGGGGATGGGCTATGAACCCAATGATTGGCGCAGCGGCTATGGCATTATCAAGCGTCTGCGTCGTTCTTAATGCGTTACGTTTGAATTTGTTTAAGGTCTATAATAAAAAGCACGACCATCCGATTAGAACAGAAACAAAAGGAGAATCGAATATGGAAAAAGTCTTTAATGTCGAAGGCATGATGTGCGAACGTTGCGAGGCTCATGTCAAGGAAGCTTTGGAAAAGATAAAAGGAGTAGAATCAGCAACCGCTGACCGCAACGCCAACAAAGTCGTCGTCGTTTTAAGCAAAGAAGTGAAAGACACCAAACTCATCAAAGCCATCGAAGGGGCCGGATATAAAGTGGCTGGAGAATAATTTGGATTTTTCCGGTTGGATAAAAGTTACCTTGGTTGATTACGACAACCACATTGCGACAACCTTCTTTACCGCAGGCTGTAATTTTAGGTGTCCTTTTTGTCAAAACTCAGATCTGGTATTAAGACCTGATGAAACGATAAGGATACCCTGGGAAGAGCTAAAGAAATATTTAATAAAAAGACAAGGCGTGATTGAAGGTGTTTGCATCACCGGAGGCGAGCCTACCTTAATGGACGATCTCAAAGAAAAGATAAAAGAAATCAAAGCCATTGGCTACGCTGTCAAATTAGACACCAATGGTTCGCATCCTGAAGTTATTGGAAGCCTCTTAAATGAACACCTTATCGACTATATCGCAATGGACATAAAGAACTCGGAAGAAAACTACGCCAAAACGATTGGGTTAAACCAGATCGATATCCAAAATATCAAAAAGTCCATATCCTTGATCATCAATCGTTGCCCTGATTACGAATTCAGATCAACGATCATCGATGAATTTCATGACGAAACGAGCATCAAAGGAATTGCTGAACTTATAAAAGGGGCAAAGAGGATGTTCTTGCAACATTACGTTGATTCCGAACATTGTATAGAGCGCGGATTTCACGAAATAAGCAAAGAAAAAGCCACGCATTATATGAAGGTCCTAAACGATTTAGGGATCCCAACCAAATTACGCGGCTATTGATCAATCTTTCAAGGTGAATAAATAAGAATTCGCGCTTATTGCAGCTATCGCCCCATCGGAGCAAGCCGTGGTAAGCTGGCGGATTTTTTTCTTTCGGCAATCGCCCGCGACGAATAGTCCTGGCGTTTTGCTAGCCATGTTTTCATCCCCAATGAAAAATCCTTTTTCCAAATCGCAGACATTGGAGAATCTTTCATTATCTGGAATCTGGCCTATTGCCACAAAGACTCCTGGATTTCGGAGGTCTAATACTTCTCCTGTTTTAGTGTCCTTGAACTGGACTCCTTTGAGCTTTCCATCTTCGCCATAGAAGCGGAAAGCGTTTTTGTTATGATAAACTGCAACGTTTGGCAATTTCATCAAAGTCTTAACCAAAATAGGATCAGCGAAGAATTTGTCAAATAAGGTCACAACATCAACGTGAGAAGAAGTAGAAGCCAAGGAAATCGAATACTGCAATGCCGAATTGGCGTCGCCGATAACGGTAACTGGCTGATCTTTGAAGAAGGCTCCGTCGCAAACAGCGCAGAAAGATATGCCGTTTCCGATGTATTCTTCTTCTCCTTCGATATTCAAATGGCGGTGCTTCACTCCATTGGCGATTATTACGGCGTTCGATCTATATTCACCGTAATTCCCCTTGACTACGAATTCGTTTCCGTCTTTGTTTATCGATAAGACTTCATCAACCTCGAATTGCATTCCAAGAGCGTCTACTTGTTCAAACATCAATTCAATGAGCTCAACGCCAGAAATCGATTTCTGGGCTGGGAAATTCTCGACCTTTGGCGAATCGGCTATTTGGCCTCCGAAGCTCTCCTTCTCCAACAAGAGAACACTCCGGCCGGCTCTTAAGGAATAGAGGGCCGCCGTCAAAGCGGCAGGCCCTCCACCAATGATGATTATGTCAGTCATTATCTTTTCAAAGACTCGATATAAGCCTTGATGTTTGAGGCGTTTTCATATGCTTCGAAGGCGCCTCCAGAAGTAGGGACAAGCAAGGTTGGAGCCTTGACTATCCCTAAGGCGACGGCTTGCTCTTTGTTTTCATAAGCATCAACGTTTTTATATGTGATGCCAGACATATCGAGCAGTCTTTTGGCCATTTTGCAGTTTGGGCAGGTCGCGGAAGTGAATAATGTCAATTCGGTTATGGATGGTTTGGAACATTGTTCATCCCTTGGCTTAGCCATGGATTCTCCAAAGACGATTCCGTCATGGGATCTCGAGGTGTTCAGGTCGTAAACCTTACGATCCCTGAATTCTTGGGATTTCCCGGCGTTCCAGTTTCTGACCGGCCTATAATAACCGGTTATTCTTGAATATACCTCGGTGTCGCGTTTGCAAATCGGACACTTATAGACTTCTCCGGTCAAATATCCATGTTCTGAGCAAACCGAGTAAGTTGGGGACATGGTGTAGTATGGGAGCCTATAGTTGGTGGCGATGGTCCTTACCAAACGCATGGTAGATTCCCAATCTGGCAGTTTTTCTCCCAAGAAAGTATGGAAGACCGTTCCGGAAGTATATAAGGTTTGGAATCTATCTTGAATATCCAGAGCCGAGAAGATGTCTTCCGTATAACCGACAGGCAAATGGGAAGAGTTGGTGTAATAAGGGGTCTCTCCTGGCTCACCGGCGGTGATTATGTCTGGATAGCGCTCACGATCATGTTTGGCCAAACGATATGAAGTAGATTCGGCCGGAGTGGCTTCCAAATTGTAGAGATCGCCATATTTTTCCTGATAATCGGACAAACGGGTTCTCATGTGATTAAGGACCTCTTCGGTGAAATCCTGGGCTTCAGGATTGGTTAAGTCCTTTTTGATCCAACGGGCATTCAAACACGCTTCGTTCATGCCGACTAAGCCAATCGTTGAGAAGTGATTGTTGAAGGTTCCCAAATAATGTTTGGTGTACGGATACAATCCGGCTTCTAAGAAACTGCTGATGGCTTTGCGCTTGATATTCAAAGATCTAGCGGAGATATCCATCAACTTATCCAACCTGTCGAAGAAATCCTTCTTATCGGTGGAAAGATAGGCGATACGCGGCATGTTCAAAGTAACCACGCCGACGGAACCGGTTGATTCGCCGGAACCGAAGAATCCTCCTGATTTCTTACGCAATTCGCGCAAATCCAAACGGAGACGGCAACACATTGATCTGACATCGGATGGTTGCATATCCGAATTGATGTAGTTGGAGAAATATGGGGTACCGTATTTCGCTGTCATTTCAAACAAAAGCCTGTTGTTTTCGGTGTCGGACCAGTCGAAATCGCGGGTGATCGAATAGGTAGGAATAGGATATTGAAATCCACGTCCGTGATAATCTCCCTCAATCATTATTTCGATAAACGCTTTGTTGATCATGTCCATTTCGGCTTTGCAATCTTTGTATTTGAAATCCATTTCCTTACCGCCGACGATGCAATTCAATTCAGCCATGTCGTTAGGCACCGTCCAATCCAAAGTGACGTTGGTGAAAGGGGCTTGGGTACCCCAACGAGATGGGGTATTGACGCCATAAATAAAGGATTGGATGCATTGTTTGACTTGCTTATAGGTAAGATTATCGACTTTGACGAATGGAGCCAAATAAGTATCGAAACTGGAAAAGGCCTGGGCTCCAGCCCATTCATTTTGCATGATTCCCAAGAAGTTGACCATCTGGTTGCAAAGAGTCATCAAATGCTTAGCTGGAGAAGATGTGATTTTGCCAGGAACCCCGCCCAATCCTTCTTGGATCAGCTGTTTCAAAGACCAACCAGCGCAATAGCCGGTCAACATCGAAAGATCATGGATATGGATGTCGGCGTTCCTATGGGCGTCAGCTATCTCCTGGTCATAGATTTGGCTCAGCCAATAGTTGGCCGTGACGGCGCCTGAATTAGAAAGGATCAAACCGCCGACCGAATAAGTGACAGTGGAATTTTCCTTGACGCGCCAATCGTTCAGATTCAAATATTTGTCAACTACCGAAGCGTAATTTATCTCAGTCTTCTTCAAATCGCGCATATTCTGATGCAAACGACGGTAATTCATGTAGGCTCTTGCCACATCCACGTATCCAGCCTGAATCAAAACGATTTCAACCGAATCTTGGATATCTTCAATGCCGATGATGCCATCTTTGATCTTACTATCGAAATTTGCGGCGGTACGCAACGCCAACAATTCAAGAATGCTTTTGTCAATGGCTCTGTGAACTTCTTCGAAAGCCTTGCCGATAGCGGTTTCGATCTTCGTGATATCGAAGTCGACTACGCTATGGTCTCTTTTTTCCACTCTAATCATAGGTTTCCCCTCTAATTGCCACTTTCGCTAAGGGGATAAAAAACCACTCATCAGGCGAATCCTGAATCGTGCGTGCATTATCCTTTTTTGAAAGGGTGCACAAATATTAGCGAAACTTTTTTTGAATTTAAACTAATTTGCTCAGCTGATTTCCGTCAGCTATGAATAGATGTTCGAAATTCAAATAAAAATAAGGGCTTTCATACATGTTTTTCATCGTGAGTATATGAGCGTCAAACTTTCAATGATGTTTCTTCCAAAAATATACAATGTCTAAAATAGGCTAGCAAAATATAGCCGTTATCGAAAAAAGCCTTTTGGAGAGTTTTTTTGACCTACGAACTCGTTCTTATTGCAAATGCAATTTCTCCTTACTATCATCACTTTTAGGGAGAAATTTATGTCCAAAGAAAGTGTCTCTAAAGAAGAGAAAAAAGCAAAAAAAGAATCCAAAAAAGACAAGAAAGCCATCGAAAAGGAAGCCAAAAAGAGAATCAAAGGTCTCTGGGGAGAATTCAAAGCATTCATATCTCGTGGCAATGTCCTTGATATGGCTGTTGGCGTCGTTATCGGCGGAGCGTTCAGCGCGATTGTCACTTCTGTCGTAAACGTATTGCTTAGCGTTTGCACCTGGGGAGTGCCTGGCGGAATAACCGGTTTGATAACCGTCTTGCCTGCCGCAAATGCAACTCAAGCCGGCATAACCGGCGTTGGCCAAACGTTCTTGGCTTCTGACCTTGTAGCAGCCACGGAAGCATATGCTCATAGTGTTTACAACGTGACCGTCGACCCAGGTGATGTGTTGTTCCTCGATTATCAAGCCCAGTTGCTTAAGTCCTATACCCTTTATGGCAACACCTACGTTTATAGTGGAGCCGCTATCATCAATTGGGGAGCGATAATCAATGCCGTTATCTCTTTCTTGATCATCGCGATCGTTTTGTTCACCATCATCAAAGTCGTTGCCCGCATTCGTTCTCAAGCTGTTCACGCCGCTGAAAAAATCAAAGAACAGCTTCCTGAAGATAAGAATGAAAACAAAAAACCTTCAGAAGATAAAAAAGCCGAATAATCATCGCTTCTTGAATAATTTGGTTAATCCCGGAACAAAAAGGCTCTGGGATTTTTCATTTCATTTTAGAGACGATGTATTCTGCATATATTTTGGCGACATTGATATTCGTGAAGCGCTCAAATCCTTTTATGAAGGCGTTGCTATTCACTTCGCAAAGGATTGGCTCATCGTTAGGGCCTATCAAAAGATCCACGCCGCAATAATTCAATTTAAGTATCGAGGCCGCTTTTTCGGCTACTTTGATATACTTTTCGCTTAATTCGATCGGTTTAGCCATGCCGCCCAGCGCTATATTCGAACGGAAATCGTTTTCGTTTTGCCTTTTCATTGCGCCGACAGCCTTCCCACCGATGACGATAATCCTATAATCTGTTCCGAAAGAAGTTCCTATGTATTCTTGAAAAAGGGTGGGGATATTCAAATTCGCTTTTGAAAAAGAAACCAAATCATTATGGTTTTTCAAAAGGAAAACGCCAGCTCCCATAGAACCGTAGGCTCTTTTTGCCACAAATGGATAAGAAAAAGAATTCTCGATGATTTCCAAAAAATCCGAATTGTCTGAATTGAAGTAATTTAAAGGAGATCCGATTGTTTTTGGCATTTTTATTTCGTTGTTTGACAAAGTGATATAGGTAAGCATTTTATCATCGCACAAGCGGATTGATTCAGCGCTGTTAAACAAATGAACGCCCGCTTTTTCCAATAAATTCGAAAGATATTTGTCTTTATCTAGAAACAAGACGAATTTTCCCAAATCTGCATCGATTGATATGTTTCCATTTTTGTCTATGTGCGAAATCAATTCCGTCGTTTTTCTTAGTTCCAACTCAAAGCCAAGTTTAAGAAGCTCCTCTTTCATTCGTTGATAGAAGTTCTCCAAGCCTTCCAAAAACACATATCCGTTTACGATTGCGCTAGCTTTTTGCATGCGAGAATTATAACAAAGATCATAAATCTTATTGTAGTGGCAAAATAATGTTAGAATAATGACATTATGAAAATAGAACCCATTACTTCTTTAAGAAATACCAATCAATTGGAATCTGACTTAGCCAAATATGATGAGCCGATCTATATCACAAAAAACGGATGTGGCCATTTGGTGGTCATGACGATGAAACAATATGAATCGATGAGATCCGGTTTAGACAAGAACACAGAAACCGATGATATCCAAACAAACTTTTCAATCAAAAAACAAAGCCAGTCAGAGGGTTTTGTTCGCGTTAGGGCATCATCTTTAACAGTCCACGTTGCCTCGATCAAAGAAAATATCAACGAGATCAAAAAAGAAATTAAGAAGGCCGTTGAAGAAAATGTGCATATCCTGGTTTTGCCAGAACTGAGTTTGACTGGTTATACCTGCGGAGATCTTTTTAGAATCGAGAAGCTTCAAAGAGATGCTTCGAAAGGCGTTGAAGAAATTGCCGAATACACGAAAGGATTGCCGATCTTGGTGGTCATCGGCGCCCCATTAGCCAAAGACAACGACTTATATAATTGCGCAGTGGTGTGCAACGAAGGAAAAATTCTTGGAGTCGTTCCGAAAACATTCATTCCCAATTATAAGGAATTTTATGAAAAACGATATTTCAAAAGCGGATATGGGCGCACCGGAACAATTGCTATAGAAAATCAAGAATATCCTTTCGGAACAAATTTGATATTTGTCAATGAAAGATATGAAAAACTGAAAATAGGAATCGAAATCTGCGAGGATCTCTGGGTTCCAGACGCACCAAACGTTTCTTTGTGCATGGCTGGAGCTACATTGATATTGAACCTTTCTTCATCCAATGAAACGGCCGGCAAGCAAAATTATCGCCGCGATCTTATCAATACGACATCAGCTAGAGATATCTGTGCTTATGCGTATGCCTGCTCCGGCCGTAGCGAATCAACGACTGATTTGATCTTTTCTGGCCACAATATGATTTGCGAGAATGGCGAAATACTTGCTGAGACTAAATTATTTTCCAATGGGGAAGCAACGGCGGACATTGATTTAGATTCCATTTTGGCCAAGAGACGCATCTCTGATACATTCGATCACAAAACAGAAAAAAAATTCGCTTGGATTGGCTTTGATTTGCCTATCGAAAAGCCAATTTCGCTTAAAAGATCTTTGATGCGCTATCCTTTTTTGCCTAATGGCGATAACATAAAAAAAGATCTAGAAGCAGCCAAAACCATAATCGCTATGCAAGCCGTAGGCCTCTTGAAGAGATTGGAAACCATTAAAAGCAAATCTGTCTATATTGGTCTATCCGGCGGGCTGGATTCTACGTTGGCCTTATTGGTCGCCGTAGAAGCTTTTAAGATGGCGAATTGGGATTTGAAAGGCATTCACGCAATAACTTTGCCGGCATTTGGTACTTCTAGCAGAACTCATGACAATGCGGTCAAACTAGCTGATGCCTTAGGTGTTGATTTTGAAGAAATAAACATAAAAGATAGCGTCCTTTCCCATTTCAAAGACACGAAGCACGACCCTGATGTTCATAATTTGGCTTATGAAAACGCTCAAGCGAGAATGAGAACCATGGTCTTGATGGATATAGCCAATGAACGAGGTGGTTTGATGGTTGGGACTGGAGATTTGTCCGAACTTTGCTTAGGGTGGTGCACTTATGGCGGAGACCATATGTCGATGTATGGGGTAAACGCTTCGATTCCCAAGACTTTAGTCAGATATTTGGTTGAGGCTTATGCGGAAATCTACCCTATAGCCGCAGAACCATTGAATGATATTTCCGCAACTCCGATCTCCCCGGAATTGCTGCCACCAAACGGAAAAGAAGGGATAACCCAAGTCACGGAAGACGTGGTTGGGCCATATGTTTTGAATGACTTTTTCATTTATTGCTACTTGGCACACGGCTTCGGCCCTAGAAAAATATACTTCTTGGCTTTGGAAGCGTTTAAAGGTATATATACTCCTGAAATAATCAAAGGGTGGTTATTGAATTTCTTCACGAGGTTCTTTAAGAACCAATTCAAGAGAAGCTGTTTGCCGGATGGACCGAAAATAACGTCTGTCAGCATTTCTCCTAGAGGAGACTGGAGGATGCCATCTGACGCTTCGGCAGATGATTATTTAGACGAGATACGATCACTTTAGGGGAGAACACATCCATGAACAAAAAGAGCCGCTTTTACGAAATTCTTCGTTTTGCGGTGACTGGCATTGTTGCCACCATCGTAGATTTTGCCGTTTCCTACGTTTTGCGTTTCGCATTCAAAAACAATTGGAATGCAGTCGATGCTTCTGGGCAGTTCATCAATACTACTCTTCATTATGTTGCGACAGGCATTTGCGTCTC
This sequence comes from uncultured Eubacteriales bacterium, assembly GCA_963652335.1. Classification (GTDB taxonomy): domain Bacteria; phylum Bacillota_I; class Bacilli_A; order RFN20; family CAG-826; genus UBA4951. The sequence goes on from CAVJSS010000002.1 coordinate 104,344, forward strand.
GGCCGGCTTTATAGTTTCTTTGGTCGTTAACTGGTTCATGTCCAAACTTTGGGTTTTCCAAAACGTCGATAAAGAAAAGAATTACAACAAAGCCAAATACGTCTGGGGTTTCATCGGCCTTTCTGTTGGTGGGTTTGCCCTAGGAACTGGCTTGATGGTGCTTGGAGAATATATTTGCCAAGCGGCATGGGGCGTCCAATATCCTTCGAATCCGTTTGATGAAAACATCTGGGGGAATTTATTCAATAAAGGCGGGCTATCTTTTTGGCTATATGTCATAATGTTCGGAATCAAAACGGTCGTTGTTCTTGTTTATAATTACATCACTAGAAAATTTCTCATTTTCAAAGAGCCAAAAGAAACTAAGCCCAAGGAGGAAAACCAAACCGTCAGCAGATAAAGACAGTTTAGTCAATTTATCAATATGAGGAAGGCAATTATAGTCGGGGGGGGAGCAGCAGGAATATTCACTGCTCTTTCATTATCTGAAAACTGTAAGGATGTATCGATAGAAATTATTGAAAAAGAACTTAAGTTAGGCAAAAAATTAAAGGCAACAGGAAATGGTCATGCCAATATTTTGAATCGTGAACTCAATTTGTCCTCATATAACCATAAAAACCTAAAATTTTGCAGTATTCTATCAAATTTCAGTTTCGATGACCTTCTAGAACAATATGAAAGATGGAATGTGCCAACAATGTTTGTCGGAAGCCTTGGCTATCCGCTGGTTTATCACGCTCCAAGTTTTGTCAATCATCTCGAAGGACTGCTTGTTAAGAAAAATATAAAAATCACATTAGGCGCAACTGTTTTTGGTTATCATCACGTCAATAACAAAATCGTTCTCGACACCAGCGTTGGTACCAAGACATGCGATAAGTTGATTATCACTTCAGGCGGCTCTTCATCCCCAAAACTGGGAAGCGATGGATCCTTGTTTGAACTGTTGCGTGGCAAAGGCTATCTGATTTCTGATTTGTTTCCTGGCCTAGCCCCAATTAAAACCAAAGAAAAGATATCTAAGGCCTTGGTGGGCCTTCGCCATAAAGCCTCCATTTCCTTAAAAGATGGCAATGGGCCGACAATCTATAGAGAAAACGGAGAATATCTTTATAAAAAAGACGGTCTTTCCGGAATTTGCATTATGAACATTTCCTCCATAATAAAATGGAACAATCTTAAAAAACCAGTCATCCACATCGATCTTTTCCCTAATCAGGATGTTTCTAATTTCGTTTCCGAGAGCAATGAAAACGAAGCGGTTCTCGAACATTCTTTATATCAAGAAGTTCTTGATCAAACCAAAAAGAGAAACATAAGTATCAACGAAGCCGTTCATGATTTGAGTTATTCATATTCTTCGGATTATGGATTCGAGGACAGCCAAGCAACCATTGGCGGAATCGAAGAAAGCTGTGTTAACGAAGACTTGTCATCTTCAATCGAAAATAATATATATTTTGCTGGCGAAATATTGGATTTCGATGGACTTTGTGGCGGTTTTAACCTTATGTGGGCATTAATTAGCGCCTTAACTGTAAGTCGCTCATTAAGAGCGAGCTAATTTCCCATTAGTTGACTATCTTGCAAAGATAGATATAATTTTTTCGTTTCACTGCAGATGTTCGTTTGAAATCGGCAGCGGTTAGGAGAGTTTATGAAATATACCAACACCTCTAGAACGCTGAGCTTGATCTTCCACACTTTGATCTTCTTGGCCTTCGGCGCAATGGGCGTCTATTTCGGATTGGCCGTAGCCCCTTGCTATTTTAGCAATAGTGCCTTAGAGACCATCTCGGCCCCATACAACCTATATTCCGAATTGGGCATGGTCGGTTTGACCCTCGCAACCATTTCGATGTATGGAATCGTCAATGCGGTCAAATCTTTGCAAAACCCTAGGGATGATGCACCTGTTATCAAATGTTTCAATGCCTTCATCGTCGAAGGATATATCGCCGCTATCTTTTGCTTGCTTAACGGCGTCGTTTATTTTGATGCTATCCGCGGCGGAGATTCCACTTCCGGAAAAGCGTTGGGTTTCCTCATTGTTTTGATGATTTTGCTCTTCATTGGGTTGATGATCGCCACTAACATCCCTATGGTCAAGCTTTATGATCGCAAGGATCAGACTCCTCTTCTTGCCTCATTTGGAGTTGCCGCCGGCGTTTTCTTTGGATGGGCCGCAATCGTTACTTTAGGAACCTTGATTGGCTCTTGGACCCAAGGCATCGTTGCTTGGTCGCATGTCATCAATGGGCAGTTGGCTGCTTTCTTGGTTATTTATATCGCTAATGCCGCTTTGCTTATCACCTCTGGCATCTTCGTTAAAAAAGGCGGAAATGTCCAAACTAAGATCGCAGGATATTTCACTTCCTTAGCTGGAATGCTCACCTCGTTCTGCTTCATCACCAATGGCGTCATCGGCCTTGTATATGGCAAAAACAGTGGTAATTCCTTAGCTGTACATCTCCAAGGCATCGAACACAAAATACCTGCTTCAGGCGATGCTTTCGCTATCATTTGCTTAGTCGTCGGAGCCATGTTGTTCGTTGGCTCTATTGTCTTCGCCGGAATGCATGGGACTGGGAAGATCTTTAAAAAGAAACTCGCAAAATAAGATATGATCAACAAAAAAACGGATGGGCTGCCATCCGTTTTTATTACATATCGATATCTTCTGGATTCGGTCCGTATAGTTCTTTTTCGGTTATGTAAATAATCTTATCATATAAGGCCTTGACTTCGTCGTTTGGCTCTTCATATTCTTTGATGAGACGCTCCATTGCATAATCAGGAACCACTCTATTACCGCTTCTTTGCTTGTTTTGCTTTTTTGAGATTTCCGGGTCGATTTTGAAGATGATTAGAATGTGTCTATCGAATCCTGGCGTGCTTTTGGCATAGAATGAGCGGTGGATGTTTCTCAGATTCGTGGCGTCTCCGATTGCATAAATGTCATCTTGCTCGGAGGCTTTGTTCAAACGTTCGACGAAGGTTATCCATATTTCCTTTTCGTGATCGAAGTTATTAACGGCTCCGAAGAGTTCCAAGCGAAGCTCGTCGCTTGAGACGATTACCGTGTTTGGGTGTTTGGCTATAAAGCGTTTGGACCAGGTGGATTTTCCGCTTCCCGGGATGGCGCTGAGAAGAATCATGGTTTTCATAGGGATTTATTATAACTAACGGATTCGTTTTGCCAACAAGCAAAGATTGATAAATAATTAAGAAAGCGCGTTCACGCGTGTGTAAACAAATGATATTTCTTGGTATAAGATAGTGAAAAGGCATCAATATGGACAAAAACGTTCTTTTATTTAAGCTTACGGCCAATCCTTCTCTGGCAGAACAAGTGGCAGAGCTTTTGGATATCGAAATATCTCCTTCGGAAGTCAAACACTTCGCTGACGGAGAGGTTATGGCTAGACCATTGGTACCTGTAAGGGGCAAAACCGTTTATATAATAAATTCAACTTCTACCCCAGTCGCTGAGCGAATCATGGAATTGCTTATCTTCATTGATGGGCTAAAGAATGCCAAAGCCAAGGAAATCGTGTTGATTTCCCCTTATTTTGGCTTTTGTCGTCAAGATAGGATCGCAAGGGCAGGCGAACCACTATCAGCCAAATTGGTGGCGAAGCTATATGTCAATGCAGGAGTCAACCATTTCATAACCGTTGATTTGCATACTCCTCAAACAGAAGGCTTTTTCGACTGCACCGTCGATGATCTAAGCCCAACTCCTTTATTTGGCGAATATTTCAGGAAGATCCTTTGGGACAGAGAAGTTCCTTATGAAGACGTCACGGTGGTTTCTCCGGACCACGGATCATTGCATCGCGCCAGAGATTTGGCCTCGGAAATTCCCAATTCAAGTTTGGCTATAATCGATAAACGTCGTCCTGCCCCGAATACCGCCGAGGTCGTTAACGTAATCGGCAACATCAAAGGCCAAATCTGCATTATCATCGACGATATCATCGATACCGGCGGAACGATAGTCGCCTCTACCAAAGCTTTGTATGATAGAGGAGCGAAAGACGTAATTGTCGCCGCCACTCATGGCGTTCTTTCAAATGGAGCCATAGAAAAATTAAAAGATGCTGGAGTCTCTCATATTTGCATTACCAATTCCATCGAAAAAGGCGCGGCTGGAGTCGATGTCATATCGATCGCTCCGATGATCGCCGGGTTGATCAAAGCCACAGAAGAAGGCGGAGAAGTGCCCGATTCTTGGATGAATTTCTATTGATATTCAGCCTCAATAAGCCTAATATCCATCAAGTCTAACGTGTTCTATCCTCTGAACCACGTATAAAAAACAAGGAGGTCCTTTCATGGGACAGAAAAAATTCAGCATTAGAATGATCGCCGAGAACGCAGTTGTCGTGGCGATCTATTTTGTTCTTTGCCTAGTATCCGGAAGCCTTGCCTACGAAGCCATTCAATTTAGGGTGGCGGAAATGCTTGTCCTTCTTTGCTTTTGGCGCCGCGATTTGATCGTCGGAGTAACCCTTGGATGCTTTTTAGCCAATATCCTATCTACTTTGGGGCCATGGGATATGCTTTTCGGCACTTTATTGACTTTATTGTCTTGCTTGGTCGTAGCCTTCTCGCCAAAGATGCTCGTTGCCTGTATATGGCCAATCGCCTTCAATGCTTTCGGGGTCGCTGCTGAGCTTTATTTTCTTTTGGATTCGCCATATTGGATCAATGTCGGCTGGGTTGCCATCGGCGAAGCCACTATCATCATGGGCTCTTATATCATCTGGATGCTTCTTTGGAGAAACAAGTTCTTCATGAAATCACTAAGGCCCCAAAGAAAAGCCAATCCTAGTTGGTAACTTGGTTTGCTTATTGATGAAAAGAAACTAAAATAAAAGCATGAAACGCTTTTATTATGAATTAAGACATATCGATAAAAACTCAGGGGCAAGATATGGTATTCTGCATACTCCGCATGGAGATGTCGAATGTCCTATGTTCATGCCAGTTGGCACTCTAGCTACTGTCAAATGTCTGTCCCCGGAAGAAGTCAAATCTTTAGGTTCGGGAGTCGTTCTTTCGAACACTTACCATTTGCATCTCCGCCCTGGCGAAGAAATCGTCAAAAAAGCCGGAGGCCTACATGCTTTCATGGGATATGATGGCCCAATGCTTACGGATTCGGGCGGTTTTCAGGTTTTCTCTTTGGCCAAGAGCAGGCAAATCAGCGAAGAAGGCGTAACCTTCAGAAACGACTTCAACGGCGATCTTGAAATGTTCACCCCGGAGAAAGTCATAAAGATCGAAGAGGACTTGGGGGCTGATATCATCATGTCGTTCGACGAATGCATCCCCTATCCTGTTTCTTATGAATATGCCAAGAAATCCAGCGAAAGGACGCTTCGCTGGGCAAAAAGAGGATTAGACGCCCACCATAGGGAAGACCAAGCTCTTTTTGGCATCGTGCAAGGCGGGGAATTCACCGATCTTAGGGAAATGTGCGCTAAGGAATTATCCAAAATGGATTTTTCAGGCTATTCGATTGGCGGGACATCGATAGGCGAGCCAAAAGACGTCTGCTTCAAAATGATCGAAGACGGAATCCGTTATTTGCCAGAAGACAAACCACGTTACCTTATGGGCGTCGGATCCTTGGATTATATCCTTGGCGGAATCGAACGAGGAATCGATATGATGGACTGCGTTTTGCCCACACGTTTGGCAAGGCATGGCGCTCTTATGACTTCAACAGGCAGAATAAACATCAAGGGAGCCGAATACAAAGAAGACTTCACTCCTCTTGATCCAGAATGCGACTGTTATACATGCAAAAACTACACCAAAGCCTATCTTCACCATTTGGAAGTGTGCCACGAAGAATTCGGCAAAAGGCTAAATAGCATTCATAACATCCGTTTCTTAATCAAAGTGGTCGAAGGGGCCAGAAAAGCCATCCAAGAAGACCGTTTCAAAGAATATGAAGCGGAAGTTTTGGAAAAATACGGTGATTTGAGAGGTTTCTGACATGGATATCAATCTTTTCGATTTCGATTTGCCAGAAGAACTGATCGCCCAATCTCCAATGAAACAAAGGGACGATTGCCGCCTTCTGGTTATCGATAGAGAACACCACGCTTACGAACATAAGCGTTTTTTTGATATATGCGATTACCTTAAAGCCGGCGACGTGTTGGTTAGAAACAACACCAAAGTCATCCCCGCTAGGCTTATTGGCGTCAAAGACGAAACCAAAGGCAAAGTCGAGCTTTTGCTTTTGGAAGAAGTGGATAAAGACGTTTGGAAATGTTTGGTCGGGAACGCAAAAAGCGTCAAAGTCGGGTCCCATTGCAGTTTTGGCGAAGGAAAGCTGAAAGCGGAATGCATCGAAGTTTTCGACGAAGGGGTCCGTTATATGAAATTCCATTACGATGGGATCTTTTTGGAAGTGCTGGATCAGCTTGGGCTGATGCCGCTTCCGCCCTATATCCGCAAGCAATGCGAAAACAAAGACGATTATCAAACGGTATATGCCAAAGTCCCAGGAAGCGCAGCTGCCCCAACCGCCGGGTTTCATTTCACTAACGAGCTTTTCGAAAAATTGAAAGATAAAGGAGTCGTGGTTGTGGACGTTACGTTAAACATTGGCTTAGGGACTTTCCGCCCAGTAAAGGTAAATGATACGAAAGACCATATCATGCATTCTGAGACATACGAAATGAGCAAAGAAGCCGCAGATACTTTGAATCAAGCCAAAAAAGAAGGAAGGCGCATAATCGCCATTGGAACCACTTCTGTAAGGACGCTTGAATCGATATATGGGAAATATGACGAATTCAAAGAAGACAAAGATGCCACCAACATCTTCATTTCCCCCGGCTACAAGTGGCAGGCCATAGATTGCCTAATCACTAATTTCCATCTTCCAAAATCAACGTTGGTGATGCTGGTTTCCGCTTTTATGGGAAGAAAGTGGACATTAGAATGCTATCAAGCCGCCATCGATGAAAAATATAGGTTTTTCTCGTTTGGCGATGCGATGTTCATATATGGCAAGCAAAACATAAGGGATATCGATGATTAATCCTCCTAAACAAAAAATAAATTATTATTTGGAATCGCTTGATTTGATCAAAGAAGCAGACTCTTTGAAGGACCGCAAATCTTTGTGTATGCACGTTTGCTGTGGCCCATGTTCTTGCTGGCCGTTGCTTTTCCTTTGCCCCCATTTTGATCTAACCCTTTATTTCAATAATTCGAACATTTATCCTGAAAGCGAATTCGTCCGCCGCTTGGAAGAACTAAAAAAGCTTTTAGCCTACATAAAACGCGATTACGGCTACGAAATCAAACTAGTGGTCAAGCCCTACGATTATCAAAATTATGTGAAAGATCTTTTGCCTTTCTCCAACGAACCAGAAGGATTTAACCGCTGCCAAATCTGCTATGAAAAAAGAATGGCTGAAGCCTATGACTACGCCGAAGAAAACGGTTTCGATTATTTCACGACTGTCATGACCATATCCCGCCAGAAGAATTCCCAAATCATGAATCTCATTGGCCAAGAATTGGAAAAAAATCATAAAAAGACGAAATATTTCTATTCCGATTTCAAGAAAGACAATGGCTCGTTGAAAGGAAAAGAAATAAGAGAAAGGTATGATCTCTACAATCAGCTTTATTGCGGCTGTGAGTTCTCTATTATCAACCGCGGACTGACTTTGGATGACATGAGTAAATAGATTTGAAATAGAAAGTTTGTGCACAATGCACAACAAAATATTAAAAACCGATGGCTTCTAGCCTTTTTGTCATCCATTCCTAAAATTCAATCGATGCTTATTATATAAAACTTGAAATTTCTGTGCGTTTTTCCTTGCGTCCATCTACGCGTAGGCATATAGTTTCACTCGCTGATGCATGCGTTGAAGTGGGATGTTGCTGACACACCCATAAGCGTTGTCAAGCAATGGGGGATCTCAGGGAACTCCCAATGAGCAAAGCGTCAGAAGTCAGAAGAAACTAAGGAGGAAAATTCATGGCGAACAAAGTAATCCGCGTCCGTTTGCAAGCTTACGATCATGCCATTCTCGACCAATCCGCCGAGAAGATCATCGAAGTCGCGAAAAAGACCGGTGCCAGTGTGAAGGGCCCAATCCCTCTTCCAACTGAAAAACAGGTGTACACCATTCTCCGCGCTACCTTCAAATACAAGGACAGCCGCGAACAATTCGAAATCCGTACCCACAAGAGATTGATCGATATCGTCAATCCGCAAAAGGAAACCGTCGAACAATTGAGAAAGCTCGACCTTCCAAACGGCGTTGATATCGATATCAAGTTATAAGGAGGCCAAAATCATGAAATCCATCATCGGAAGAAAAATGGGCATGACTCAGGTCTTCGCCGCCGACGGAACAATGTATCCAGTCACCGTCGTCGAAGTCTTGCCAAACGTCGTTACCCAGAAAAAGACCATCGAGAAAGATGGCTATGAAGCACTGCAGGTCGGCTATGAAGACGCCAAAGTCAAAAACGTCACCAAGCCGGAAGCTGGAATCTTCAAGAAAGCCGGCGTCAGCCCAAAACAAGGTCTCTACGAATTGAAAGGCGATGAGATCTATTCCAAGAATGTCGGCGAACAAATCACTTGCGACATCTTCGCTAATGGCGAAATCGTCGACGTCACCGGCATGACCAAAGGTCACGGCTATAGTGGCGTCATCAAGAAATACGGCAAGCATGTCGGTCCTCGCGGCCATGGTTCCGGTTACCATAGGCAAATCGGTTCCTTAGCCAACAACGGCCGTGACAACAACCGTGTTATCCCAGGAAAGAAAATGTCTGGCCACTGGGGCCCAGAACAGTGCACGATCCTCAACCTCCAAGTTGTCGAATCCAATGCCGAAAAAGGTTACCTTTTGATCAAAGGCGCCATCCCAGGACCAAAGAAGTCCATCGTCTGCGTCCGTTCTCACGTTCTCGCTCAGTTCTCTGAGAAGAAAATCAAAGAATTGGTTGACCAGACCAAGAAAGGAGAATAACGAATATGCCAGCCAAAACCATCAAGCTTCCAGTCGTTAATCTCGCCGGCGAAGAAACCGGAAGCGTTACCTTAAGCGCCAGCGTCTTCGGCATCAAAGATGCCAACGAACAAGTCGTCCACGACGCTGTCGTCACCCAACAGGCCAATGCCCGTCAGGCGACGGCCAAAACCAAAAAACGCCACGAAGTCAGTGGCGGCGGAAAGAAGCCATGGAGACAGAAAGGCACCGGACGTGCCCGCGCTGGCTCCTCCCGCTCCCCAATCTGGGTCGGTGGCGGCAAGGTCTTCGGTCCAGACGGAAACCAAAATTACAAACTCGGTCAAAATAAGAAAGCGCACGCGCTTGCGTTCAAGACCGTGTTGAGCCAAAAAGTCAGCTCCAAAGGCATCATCATCGTTGACAGCCTCGAGGTCAAAGAAGCCTCCACCAAGAGCTTCGTCGCTAGCCTCGCAGCCATAAAAGCTGAAGGCAAGACCTTGTTGGTCGTCGATAACGACAACGAAAACCTCGTCTTGTCTGCCCGCAACATCGAAGCTGTCACCGTCCGTGCCCTCAATAACGTCTCTGTCTACGACTTATTGAACACCAAGAACGTCGTCGTCAGCAAAGATGGCATCAAAGCGATCGAAGGAGGATTGAAATAATGGCCAAAAAGAAAGTCGTGGCTGAAGAAACCAAGAATTTCGCCAGCCCAGTCCAACATGACTATGACGTAATCCTCACCCCGGTCATCACCGAAAAGTCCATGGCCCTCTTGCAGGACGCCAACAAGGTGACGGTCAAAGTCGGTGACTTTGCCAACAAGATCGAGATCAAAGAATCCTTCCAACGTCTTTATCAAGTCAAAGTCGTTGACGTCAAGATCGTTAATCACAAGGCGAAAGAAAAATCCCGTGGCAGCCGTTACACCGGTTTTGTCGGAGGATTCAAGAAAGCGGTCATCACGATCGCCGAAGGATCGGCTATCGATCTCTTTAAGGAGTAAGGCACACCCTCGGAATATCCGTAAAGAATCCACTATAGGAGAAAGAAAATGGCAACCAAATCATATCGCCCATACACTCCGAGCCGCCGCGCAATGACGACTCTGAGTTATGAGGAAATCACCAAAGCCACTCCTGAAAAAGCATTGCTCCGCCCATTGAAGCACACCGGCGGACGCAACAACCAAGGAGTAATCACCTGCCGTCATCACGGCGGTGGAAACAAAAACCATTACCGCATCATCGATTTCCGTCGCAACAAGGACAATATCCCAGCGACCGTCAAATCGATCGAATACGACCCAAACAGAACTTCCTTCATCGCATTGGTCGCTTACGCTGACGGCGAGAAGAGATACATCATCGCCCCAAGCGGAATCAAAGTCGGGGACGTCATCGTCTCCGGCAACGAAACCGACATCAAAGTCGGGAACTGCTGCGAACTTGGGAATATCCCGGATGGTACCCTTGTCCATAACATCGAATTGATGCCAGGACGTGGTGGCCAAATGTGCCGTTCCGCCGGCACTTCCGCCCAAAAGCTAGGCGCTGATGGCAAATATGTCACCCTCCGCTTGGCTTCCGGAGAAGTCCGCAAGGTCTTAGCTGTCTGCCGCGCCACCATCGGCGTCGTCGGAAACGAAGACCATAACTTAGTCAATATCGGCAAGGCCGGCATCGTCCGCCATAAAGGTTGGAGACCAACCGTTCGTGGCAGCGCGATGAACCCATGCGATCACCCTCACGGCGGTGGCGAAGGCAAGTGCCCTGTCGGACGCGATGCCCCTCGCACTCCATGGGGCAAGAAGAGCCAAGGCGTCAAGACCCGCCACAACAAGAAGAGCTCAACCCGCTTGATCGTCAGAAGACGCAACAGCGGCAAATAAGGAAAGGAGAATCTGAAATGGCACGTTCTAGCAAAAAAGGACCTTTCGTGGATGAATACCTTCTCAAGAAGGTCGAAGCCATCCAAAAGTCCGGCAAGAAAGAAATCATCAAGACTTGGTCTCGCCGTTCGACGATTTATCCAGCCTTCGTCGAGCATACCTTCGCCGTTTATAACGGCAAAGAACACATCACCGTCTATGTCACAGAAGACATGGTCGGCCATAAATTGGGCGAATTCGCCCCAACCCGCAACTTCCCTGGTCACCATGGCAACAATGCCGAAGACAAAGCTGCGGCCAAGAAATAAGGAGAAGCGTCATGGCAGAAGAAAAGAAAGTCAAAGCTGCTGCTCCTAAGAAAGCCACAGCCAAAAAGGCAGTCACCAAAAAGGCAGCTGCCAAAAAGGAAGAACCGAAAACCGAAGTCAAGCCTGTCAAGGCACCTGTCACCGAAGCAACCTGCGTCGTTCGTGACATTCGCGTCACCCCCCGCAAGATCCGCTTGGTCGCGGATTATGTCAGAGGCAAAGACGTCAATGAAGCCCTCGCTCTCTTAAAACATCTTAATAAGAGCGCAGCCATGCCTGTATATAAGGCCATCAAGTCCGCGGCGGCCAACGCCACCAACAACTTCAACCTCGACGGAGACCTTCTATATGTCTCCGAAATCCAGGCTAGCGACGGCAAGAGGATGAAACGTTACTTGCCACGCGCCAAAGGTTCAGCGAGTCCGTTAATCAAAAGAATGGCGTTCTTACGCGTCACTGTTAAGGAAAGGAGATAATCAATGGGACAGAAAGTTAATGCCAACGGCCTCCGTATCGGAATCAACCGTGGTTGGGAATCCAATTGGTTTGCCTCCAAAAAAGATTACGGACCTCTCCTTTGGGAAGACATCGCCATCCGCGAATATTTAGACAAAGAATTGAAGAATGCTATGGTCTCAGCCATCAGCATCGGCCGCGTCAAATCCGACAAAGGCCATAAAGTCACCATCATCGTCAAGTGCGCCCGTCCGGGCGTCGTCCTTGGCCAAGATGGCGCCAACAAAGCCAAATTGGTCGCCGGTCTCCAAAAGATCGTCAAATCCGGAAATTTGACCCTTGATGTCGTCGAAGTCGCCAATCCTGACTTAGATGCCACCTTGATCGCCAAATGGATCGCATCGGAATTGGAAAACCGCCAATCCTTCCGTTCCACCCAAAAGAAGGCTATCCAAAGAATGCGCAAAGCCGGAGCTTCCGGCTGCCGCACTCAATGCCAAGGCCGTTTGGGAGGTGCCGAAATCGCCAGACGCGAAGGATACAAAGAGGGCAACGTCCCACTCGAGACCTTGCGCGCCGACATCGATTATGCCCACATTTCCGCCCATACCGCCTATGGCCGTATCGGCGTGAAAGTCTGGTGCTGCCGCTCCGTCAACAAAACGGGTGCCGTTGAGAAAAAAGGAGGAGAGAACAATGTTGCAACCAAAGCGCGTTAAGTATCGTCGTCCGCATGGCCTATCTTATGAAGGCCATGCCAAAGGCGGAACCAACATCGACTTCGGCGATATTGGTCTCGTTGCCTTAGAGGGTTGCTACCTCACCGATCGTCAGATCGAATCAGCTCGTATCGTCTTAAGCCGTTATACCAACCGTGCCGGACAAATCTGGATCCGTGTCTTCCCGCATCTTGCCAAAACCAAGAAACCAGCCGAAGTTCGTATGGGTTCCGGCAAAGGTTCCCCAGAAGGTTGGGTTGCCGTCGTCAAAGAAGGGGTCGTCCTCTTCGAAATCGGTGGGATCGATGAGAAGGTTGCCAAAGAAGCCTTGAGAATGGCCGCTTACAAACTTCCTATCAAGACTAAAATCGTCGCCAAAGGCGAGAAAGGAGAATAAGCGATGTCAGTCAAAGATCTCAGAGAATTAAGCGTCGAAGAGCTTGATATCAAACTCGCTTCTCTCCGCCAGCAGCTCTTCGAACTCCGCCGCAAACAAGCAGTCGGACAATTAGAACACCCAGAAGAAATCAAATCAGTCCGCAAGGAAATCGCGCAAGCCGAGACCGTCAAGAGGGAACGTGCCCTCCAGATCGCTCGCTAAGGAAAGGAGTTAAGAAATGGAAAGAAACAACAGAACATCCTTCAGCGGCGTAGTCACTGCCATCAAGAATGACAAGACCATCACCGTCACCGTTTCCACCAAGCGCAACGACCCAATCTATGCGAAGCGTGTAGGCTATGCCAAAAAATTCTACGCCCATGATGAAAACAACGAATGCCGCGTCGGCGACACCGTCACCATCATGGCTTGCCGCCCAATCTCCAAAACCAAGAGATTCCGCCTGGTAAGCATCGATAAGAAGTTCGTTTCCGCCGAGGAAGCCGTCGAAGAAGAAAACAAGGAGGCTGAATAAGCATGGTTCAAAATGAGACCAATCTCGTAGTCGCCGATAATTCCGGCGCCCGCAGCGTCCGTGTCTTCCGTCAATTCGCCGGGAACCGCGTCAAATTCTCCAGCCTCGGAGACGTCGTCATGTGCGCCGTCAAAGACGCTTCCCCTTCCGGCAAGATCAAAAAAGGCCAAGTCGTCAAGGGCGTCATCGTCCGCACCAAAAAGCCAGTCCAAAGAAAGGACGGCTCCACGATTGCGTTCGACGACAATGCGTTAGTCATCATCGATAACGATGGCAACCCAGTCGGCACCCGTGTCTTCGGACCGGTCGCCCGTGAGCTCCGTGACAAGGGCTATATGAAAATCATCTCCCTTGCCATCGAAGTCTTATAAGGAGAAGAAAAGATTATGAACATCAAAAAAGGCGATAAAGTAATCGTTCTCTCCGGAGACGACAAAGGCAAGACCGGCATCGTTCAAAAGGTCTACCCAGAACTCAATAGGGTTGTCGTTGAGGGCGTGAACGTCCATAAGAAACACAACAAGCCGAATCAGCAGACCCAAGAAGGCAGCGTCTTGGACATCTATGTCCCTCTCGATGCTTCAAAAGTCGCGTTGATTGACCCAAAAACCAAAAAGGCCACCCGCGTCCACAAAAAGGTCGTCAATGGCAAAAAGATCCGCGTCGGTGGCTCTGGCGAGAGCCTCGAGGCGAAATAAGGAGGAATGAAAAATGGCAGAAAACCGCTTAAAAGCCCGTTATAAAGCTGAAATCGTTCCAGCCTTAGTCAAACAATTCGATTACAGCACCGTGATGCAGGCCCCTCGCCTTGAGAAGGTCGTCATCAACATCGGTGCCGGAGATGCCACCACCAATGAAAAGGTCATCGAGGATTGCGTCAGGGAATTGGCGACCATCACCGGCCAAAAGCCAGTAGTCACCAAAGCCAAGAAATCCATCGCTACCTTCAAAGTCCGTGAAGGACAATCCATTGGCTGCAAAGTCACTCTCCGCGGAACCCGTATGTACGAATTCCTCGACAAATTGGTTTCTATCTCATTGCCACGCGTTCGCGACTTCCGCGGCGTCAGCAAGAACGCCTTCGATGGCCATGGCAATTACACCTTGGGCATCAAGGAGCAGCTCATCTTCCCTGAAATCGATTACGATAAGGTGAGCAAAATCCGCGGCATGGATATCGTCATCGTCACGACCGCCAATACCGATGAGGAAGCTTATGCTTTGCTCAAGGAAATCGGCATGCCGTTTAAGAAATAAGGAGTAACCCATGGCTAAAACTAGTTTGAAAGTCAAATGTGAGCGCCCGGTTAAATTCTCTACCCGCGCTTACACCCGCTGCAAGCGCTGTGGGCGTCCTCATGGCGTCATCCGCAAATTCGGATTATGCCGCATCTGCATCCGCGAACTCGCTTATAAGGGCGAGATTCCTGGAATGAAGAAAGCATCTTGGTAATAGGAAGGAGACAATAGAAATATGAACGCAGACCCAATCGCGGATATGCTTACCCGCATTCGCAACGCAAACGCTTTACGTTATGAGACCGTCTCCATGCCTTATAGCAAAATGAAGCAAGCCATCGCTGACATCTTGGTCAAAGAAGGCTTCATCGTCTCGGCTGTCTTCGATGGCGAAGGCGTTAAGAAAAACTTAACCATCACCCTCAAATACGGCCCAACCGGCGAACGTGCCATCACTGGTTTGAAGCGCATCTCCAAGCCAGGCCTCCGCGCCAACGCTCAGTGCGACAAGCTCCCACGCGTCCTTGGCGGATTAGGCATCGCCATCATCTCCACGAGCAAAGGCTTATTGACCGATGCTGAGGCCCGCAAGGCCAACGTCGGCGGCGAAGTCCTCTGCTACGTTTGGTAATAAGGAGTATCTGAAGATATGAGTAGAATCGGATTGAAACCCGTCGCTCTTCCGGAGGGAGTCACTTGCACTCTCAATGAAGGGACTGCCGTCATCAAAGGTTCCAAAGGCGAAGTAAGCGTCCATCTTCCAAAGGACGTTAGCGTCTCTCTTACCGACGGCGTGTTATCTGTTAAGCCAATCGGCGAAGATACCCCGTGCACTGGCACGACCGTCGCCAACCTTCTAAATGCCGTCAAAGGCGTCACCGAAGGCTGGAAGAAGGAACTCGAAGTAGCCGGCACCGGTTATCGCTGTTCCATCAAAAACGGCAACATCGTCATGTTCTTGGGCTACAGCCACGAGATCAGCGTTGCCCCAGTTGGCAAATTCACCAAAATCACCTGCCCAAGCGAAACGACCATCACCGTCGAGGGCTGCGACAAGCAGGAAGTCGGCCAAACTGCCGCTCTTATCTATGATTGCCATCGTCCAGACGTCTATGGCAACAAGGGTGTCCACTATAAGGGCCAAAAGATGATCAAGAAAGTCGGCAAACGCGCCGCTTCCGGCAAGAAATAAGGAAAGGAGATAAGACATGATCAAAAAAGAATCCCGCAATTCCATGAGACAACGCCGTCATTTGCGTGTCCGTGAAAAAGTGAATGGCACCGCCGAGTGTCCACGTCTTGTCGTCTTCCGCAGCAACAAGAACATCGAAGCCCAAATCATCGATGACGTCAAAGGCCACACCTTGGTCGCCTCCTCCTCCGTCGCCCTCAAATTGAGCGATGGCGGAAACAAAGAAGGCGCTGCCAAAGTCGGTGCCGACGTCGCCGCCAAGGCCTTAGCCGCTGGCATCACCAAAGTCGTCTTTGACCGCGGTGGATACGTATATCATGGCCGTGTCGCCGCCTTAGCCGACGCCGCTAGAGAAGGAGGACTCGTTTTCTAACGAGATAGACTTATGGAAGAAACCAAGAAAGTTGAAACTGAAGCAGTTGCCTCCAATAAACCGGCGAACGCTGGCCGTCCTGCCGATCGCAAAAACGGTGGAGCCCACAAGGGCGGCCGTCCTGCCGATCGCCGCGGACAACGTGGCGGATTCCGTCGCGACGAAAATGAATACAAAGATCGCGTCGTCAACATCAACCGCATCAGCCGTACCGAAAAAGGCGGCAAGCATATGCGTTTCGATGCTCTCGTCGTCATCGGCGATGGCAAAGGCAAATACGGATTCGCTCTCCGCAAATCCGGTGAAGTGCCTGATGCCGTCAAAAAGGCTTTGACCGCAGCCAAAAAGAACACCTATACCATCAAAATCAGCAAAAACGGCACCATCGCTCATGAGGTCGTCGGCAAATTCGGCGATACCCGCGTTCTCTTGAAACCAGCCCCAGCTGGCACCGGTATCGTTGCCGGTGGCGCCGTCCGTGCCATCTTGGAATTGGCCGGCATCAAAAACGTCGTTTCCAAGGTTTATGGTTCCCGTACCCCAATCAACGTCATTCGCGCCACTGACGCCGGACTTCGTTCCTTGAAGGAATATGGCAAAGTCATGGTCCTTCGTGGATTGAAGATCCCTGAAGAAATCAAAGCTTCTTCTCGCCCAGCAGGCAAAAAACATTACGAGAAACCAGAGGGAGGCAAGTAATAATGGCTACTTCATTATCTGATATCAAAGTCGTCGAAGGTTCCAAATTCGAGCATTGGCGCAGAGGCCAAGGCGTTGGCTCCGGCAACGGCAAAACCGCCGGCAAGGGACAAAAAGGCCAAGGCGCCCACGCCCATACCAAGAAAAACGGATTCGAAGGCGGCCAGATGCCGCTTAACCGCCGTCTCCCTAAATTCGGCTTCCGCAATTTCACTCGCGTCGAATTCGTTCCTGTCAACCTCGACAAACTCAACGTCTTCGAAGACAATGAGGATGTCACCGTCGAGAAATTGATCGAAAAAGGCATTGTCAAAAAGAGCGCCGGAAAGGTCAAAATCTTAGGCAAAGGAACTTTAGAAAAGACTCTCAACGTAAAAGCTGACGCCTTCTCCGCCTCCGCTAAGGAAGCCATCGAAGGAAAAGGCGGAAAGGCCGAGGTCCTTAAATAATGAAAAAGTTCGTCTCGATTTTCAAAAACAAGGAGATTGTCAATCGTATTTTCTTTACGATCATGATCCTTTTGGTTCTACGAATCGGGGCGGCAATTCATGTTCCGGGCGTCGACCCTTCCAAAATGGATGACATGATCAATTCGGGCTCTGCCCTTTCGATCATGAACCTCCTCGGAGGTGGCGCGTTAAGCAACTTCTCCGTCTTCGCGTTAGGTGTCTCGCCTTATATTACCGCCCAGATTATCGTCCAGCTGTTATCCAAAGACGTCCTCCCTGCTTTGACTGAATTATCGAAGCAAGGCGAATATGGTCGCAAAAAGATCGCGATGGCCACCCGCTACCTCACCTTGTTGTTAGGCGCGGTTCAAGGCTATGGCATCATCAAAACCATGGAAAACAGCGATTATATCACCATAACATTGCAGACAAACTTCTGGACCTACGCCTATATCGTCACCGTTTTGTTGGCTGGCGCTATGCTTACGATGTGGTTGGGTGACCAAATCACTGAAAAAGGCTTAGGTAACGGTATATCTGTGATCATCTTCGCCGGATGCGTCAGATCGCTTCCGACCCAGATCACCACTGGCTGGAACAAATGGATCACGAACAATCTGTCGCGTTCCAGCACCGAAATAATCCGCGGTTCATTCCAATTCGCGCTTTATATATTGGCGATGGTCCTTATCGTATCATTCGTCGTATTCATGGAATTGAGCCGTCGAAAGATACCTGTCCAACACGCCAACAAGTCTGGCGGACAATCAATGGCCCGCGCTTCATTCCTTCCTATCAAAGTTAACAGCGCCGGCGTCATCCCTGTCATCTTTGCCTCTTCCATCATGGCTGCTCCGCAAGTCATCGCATCGTTCATCTCGAGCGAAGCATCCCAAGCCGAATGGCTGAAGATCTTCAACTACAACGAGACGTTCACGATGCCTTGGTTTAACGGGAACACCTGGGAAATGGACTGGGGCTTAGTGATATATTTGGTTCTCATCTTGGTCTTCTCGTTCTTCTATTCCCAAATGGAAATCGATCCTGCCAAGATGGCCGAGAACTTCCAAAAGAGCGGAGCCTATATCCCAGGCATCCGCCCTGGCAAAGAAACCGAACGTTATGTTTCGAAAGTTCTTAACCGCGTTACCTTCATCGGAGCTTGGGCCCTCGTGCTCATCGCTGCCTTGCCTATAATTTTGACTCTTACCAACGTCTTCGATGGCGATACCTCGCTATCTTTGGGCGGCACCGGTTTGATCATCATCGTCGGCGTGGCTCTCGAAATCAACGCTCAGATCGATGGCTTATTGGCTGGGAAGAGCTTCGACAAAGCGAAAGAGGCCGCCGCAAAGGTATAATAAGATATGAAAATCATTCTTATGGGCCCTCCGGGTGCTGGAAAAGGCACGCACGCCAAGTGGATGGCAAAAGATTATTCGATCCCCCACATTTCCACTGGTGACATGTTTCGCGAAGCCATCGCTTCCGGTTCGGAACTCGGCAACAAAATCAAAGACGTCATCGATTCAGGAAATCTCGTTTCCGACGAGCTTACCTGCCAATTGGTGAAAGAGAGGCTTTCTCAGCCTGACTGCGCAAACGGATATCTGCTAGACGGATTTCCACGCACGATCCCTCAGGCTGAGGCCCTTAACAACATGGGCGAAGATATCATCCCAACCCATGTCGTCAACATCTCCTGCCCAGAGGATATCTTGGTGTCACGCATCGCTGGCAGACGCGTCTGCCCAAAATGCGGCGCTAGCTTCAATGTCAACACGATGAAGCCGGAAAAAGAAGGAGTTTGCGATTATTGCTCATCTCCTCTTATCCAACGCAAAGACGACAACAAGGATTCCTTCAAAATCAGGCTGGACAACTACCACCTGAGCACTGCCCCCCTTCTTGATTATTATAAGGGGAAAGGCATCTTGCTCGACTTCAAGGGAGAGGACGAAACCTCCAAAGTCAAAGCTTCCATCAAGAAATCCTTGGGAGGCAAAAAATGATCATCCTTAAGTCGCCTCGTGAGATCGCTCTCATGAGGGAAGCAGGACTAATCTGCGACGCCGTTTTCGCCAAGATGGCGGAAATGATCGCTCCAGGAATAACGACGCAAGAACTTAACGATGCGGCAGAACGCGTCATGATCGAACATGGCGCGATCTCCGCTGAAAAAGGCTATTACGGTTATCCTGGCGCCATATGCGCCTCAGTCAACGAAGTCCTCTTACATGGCATCCCATCCCCAAAGAAAATCTTAAGGGATGGCGACATCATCTCCATTGACATTGTGGTAAAGAAAGACGGCTATTGCGCCGACGCATGCAGAACCTATCCGGTCGGCATCGTCAAAGAGCATGCCCTCAAACTTATCAAAGTCACCGAAGAAGCTTTCTGGAGCGGAGTCAAACTCGTCAAAGAAGGCGTTCATCTTGGCGATGTCGAACACGCCATACAAGTCATGGCCGAATCAAACGGCTATTCCGTTGCAAGGGAATTCACTGGGCACGGAATCGGCAAAGAAATGCACGAAGACCCCTATATCCCAAATTATGGGACTCCGGGCGCTGGCCCAATCTTGAAAGCCGGCATGACGTTGGCCATCGAACCGATGGTCATGGAAGGAAAGCCTGCCTTGCGCACCCTTCCAGATGGCTGGACGACCGTTACCAAAGACGGCAAATATTCCGCTCATTACGAAAACACCATCGTCGTGACCAAAGATGGCTACGAGGTGCTAACGATTCGCTAAAAGGAGACTAACATTGGCAAAAGAAGAATGTCTAGAAATCGAAGCCACGGTATTAGAAACGTTGCCTAATGCCAACTTCAAGGTGAAACTCGCCAACGGCGCGGTAGTCCAAGCCTGCGTTTCGGGCAAAATCCGTATGCACTACATACGCATTCTCCCCGGTGACCGAGTTACCGTTCAGTTCTCACCTTATGACTTAACACGCGGGCGTATCACATTCCGATACAAAAATTAGGAGAAAGCATTTATGAAAGTCAGACCATCTGTCAAACCAATCTGCAATAAGTGCAGAATCATCCGCCGTCACGGCGTGGTCATGTGCATTTGCCCTAATCCAAAGCACAAGCAAAGACAAGGTTAATTAAAAGGAGCAAACGAATTTTATGGCACGTATTGCAGGGGTTGATATCCCAAACGAGAAGCGCGTCGTCACCAGCCTTACCTATATCTACGGCATTGGCCCAACGACCGCCAAGAAAATTTGTCAAGCCGCTAAGGTTGACACCGAAATCCGTGTTAAGAACCTTACCGACGAACAGTTGACCGCCATCCGTAACGAAGTCGCCGAAGTCAAAACCGAAGGTGACCTCCGTCGCGAAGTCGCGCTCAACATCAAACGTTTAACCGAAATCGGTTGCTATCGCGGATTGCGCCACAAGCATGGCTTGCCAGTCCGTGGACAGCGTACCAAAACCAATGCGCGTACCCGTAAGGGTCGCAGAAAGACCATCGCCAACAAGAAGATGGCCACCAGATAAGGAGGATATGACTAATGGCTCAAAAGAAAACGACCAGCGCCCGCAAAAAGAAAGTCAAGCGCTCGTATGTCCGTGGCGTAGCTCACATTCACTCCACTTTCAACAACACCATCGTTTCCATCACCGATCAGCAAGGCAACGTCATTGCCTGGTCCTCAGCCGGTGCGTTGGGTTATCATGGCGCCAAGAAATCCACCCCGTTCGTAGCCCAATTGGCTGGCGAAGCGGCCGGCAAGAGCGCCTATGACCAAGGTCTCCGCCAAATCGATGTCGATATCAAAGGCGCAGGCCCAGGCCGTGAATCAGCCGTCCGCGCCCTCGGAGTCGTCGGTCTTCAGATCTTATCGATCGTAGATACCACCCCGATTCCACATAATGGATGCCGTCCTCCAAAGAAACCAAGAGGCTAATCGCTTCTTTGTCACTTCTATCCGCTCGGATAGACAAATAACGGCAGTTATTATCTAGGAGGAAATAAAAAAATAATGACTAACGAAAACGTCCAATCCATCCAACTTCCGAACCCATTCCAATCCTTCGATATCAAAGTTGACGCCAACGATGAAGCCAATCACTATGCCCGTTTCGTGATCGAACCTCTCGAAAGAGGCTTCGGCACGACCATCGGAAACGCCCTTCGCCGCGTCTTGCTCTCCGCACTTCCAGGCGCCAGCATCTTCGCGATAGAAATCGAAGGCGTACGCCACGAATTCTCTTCCATAACCGGCGTTGAAGAAGACGTCACCGCGATCATTCTCAACTTAAAGGATTTGGTCCTTAAGATCGAAGACACCGATCCTAATGCCGTCAAAAAGATCGAAGTCGATTTCCATGGCGCAGGCACGTTGACCGCTGGAGATTTGTCTCTCCCAGCCTTAGTCAGCGTCGTCAATCCGGATTTGGAAATTGCCCATCTTAACGAAGAAGGCCATATCAAGATGACTATCTATGCCTCCCAAGGACGCGGATATGTCACCAACAAAGCCAACAAGATCGATCGTAACATCACCACAATCGGCGTTATTCCGACCGATAGCAACTATTCGCCGGTCACCAAAGTCGCCTATGCCGTCGAGCCAACCCGCGTTGAGCACGATAGCAAATTCGACAAGCTCACCCTCGAAGTTACCACCAATGGTTCCGTCAATCCTGACGAAGCCGTCGCGATGGCTGCCCAACTTCTTATCGGTCACTTGCAGAAATTCGTCTCTCTTAACGAGATCGTGAAGAACTACAAGCTCGATAAAGAAGAAACGGTCGTCGAAGAAAACAAATATCAGGAAATGATGATCGAAGAACTCGATCTGTCAGTCCGTTCTAACAATTGCCTCAAGCGCGCTGGCATCAGCACCGTCATGGAACTTACCCAAAAATCCGAAGGCGAAATGATGAAAGTCCGCAACCTCGGCAAGAAGTCGCTTAAAGAAGTCAAAGAGAAGTTAGCCTCCATTGGCTTGCACTTCCGTGACAGCGTAGGAGATTAATTTATGGCAGCACAAGGCAGAAAGAATGTTCATGGCAAAACCGGTGTCCGTTTCAAGGCGGCTTACACCCCATCCAAAAACAAAGCCATGCTTCGCAACGTCGTGAGCGAGCTTATCGTTCATGGCCAAGTCAAGGTCACCTCTGGCGTTTCTAAGGATTTGGTTTCCTTAGCCGACAAGATGGTTACCTTAGGCAAAAAGGGCGATGTCGCGGCCCGTCGTCAGGCGGCTCGCGTCCTTCGCAACGGCATCGCCGATGAAAAAGGCAACAACGCCCTTAACAAACTCTTCAATGAAATCGCCCCCAAGTTCGCGTCCCGCAATGGTGGTTATACCCATCAATATAAGCTCGGCGCCCGTCGTGGCGACAATGCCCAAGTCGTTTTGGTAACCTGGGTCGAAGACTAAAATCAAATGATTAACGGTCTCTTAATAAAGAGGCTGTTTTTCTTTTTGCCGAATTAGTGGTTAAATATATCCATGAAATCTATACGTTATCCACTTATTACCGTTTTGGCGGTTTTTATTATTCTCCTTGGTTTTGGCAGCTCAATGGATCTATCGGTCGCCAAAGGCATCTATTCCACAAGTGGCTTTGCTTATGGCTTTGGGATGTCCATGGCTGCTTTCTCGATGTATTTGGGGTATGCGATATATTCCCTCTTTGCCGGCGCACTTTTCCATCTATCCATCAAATTCGAATGGAAAAAATGGATAAAAGCAGTTCTCATCGTTTTAAGTGTCCTATGCTACGCAGCATCGGTTTATTTTTCAGGCAAAGAGCCTTTTTCGGTGAACGGATATAACAACAAGAACCTTGTTTGGCTCGGATATGTCATCGCGCTTGTTTTGAATTTCGGATTCGGAATCGGTGGGTGGTTCATCAGCAAGAAAATCAACGACAAAGCGTTAGTAAAAGTTATCTTAATCGTTTTAGCTTGCATCGTTTTTTCGATGTTGGCTGGCTTACAAGGCCTTAAAGCCATTTTTCACCGCCCAAGATTCAGATATTTAGTCAACGAAGAATTGATGGGTTTCACCCCTTGGTGGAAGGCAACCACGACTTATAAGGAATTGTTGGAAAGATTCTCAGTCGATCACCCATATATAACCAAAGAGGAATTCAAATCATTCCCTTCAGGTCATGCAGGCGTAAGCTGCACGCTTATGATATTGGCTTCCTTCCTTCCTTTATTTGGGAAAAAAGCCGCGAAATGGCAAATCCCCGCATTTATCCTTGGATTCGTTTGGACTTTACTGGTTTGCTTATCGCGCATGATCGTTGGAGCGCATTACCTTTCTGATGTATCGATGGGCTGCTTGGTTAGCCTTTTATGTTTCTTTGTCGGCAACGAATCGATGATAAAAAGCAAGAATATCCAAACTTCATTGCAAGAATTGATTGTTAAGTGAGAACCACTTATCAAAACCATGAGAGGAGATTTATGATCGATTAGAAACGAAAAGCGCAAGCGTTGAGGCATTATCACAAATGCCGCAACATGGCCGAGATGCTGAATAAATACTCGGCTTGCACGAGGATGACGCTCTGCAAGAGAAAGCGAACAGCCAACTTTGACTTTATGAAAGGCCTGATTTTCTAATTGATCGTCTTTTGCTGGAAGGGCTTTTATTTAATAAATAAAAAGCGAAGGCATAATATATAATCATGTTGAAAGCGATATTTTTTGATTTGGATGGCACGTTATTGGACACCATCGACGATATTAGGGAGGCCTTAAACGCCGCTCTTAGGGCTTCTAAGCTCGATTTGAGCTATGAACGCAAAGACGTTCTTGATTTCATCGGAAAGGGCACAGATTACCTTATACACGCCGCACTAGGCAAATCAGACAGCGAGGAGAATTTTGAAATTCTAAAAAAGAACTATTTGCCATTATATGAGGAATGTCAAAAACACAAGACCCACCCATTCCCAGGCTGCAAGGAGTCGCTTGAATATCTCCAAACCAAATATATGCTATTCGTTTGTACCAACAAGCCAGACAAATTGGCCAAGCAAGTGATCGCCAAAGTCTTGCCGACCGTTCATTTTAAGTCTGTGGATGGGCAAAAGGATGGAGTCGCCCCTAAACCGAACCCCGCCATTCTCCTAAACGATATGAAAGAATATAATCTTAAGCCCGAAGAATGCTTGATGATAGGCGATTCTTTTCCGGACGCTATGACTGGCAAAAACGCAAGCATGAACGTTGGCCTTTGCCTTTATGGATATGGCAAATACGATCAAGGCCTTTTGTCTTTGGCTTATTGCACATTCGATAGTCCTTTAGATTGGAAAAAATTGTAAATATGAGATTGTTTGTTTCTGATGTAGATGGCACTTTGATTCCAAGAGGTACCTTTGATCTTTCGCCTATAGATATCAAATCGATAAATAAGATCCTTGAAAGAGGAGATGCTTTTGTCATTGCTTCAGGAAGGCCATATTGCTCAATAAAATCATTGATGGGCAATTTCACCGATCAAGGACATAAGTTCCTTATAGGGGCCAACGGTGCGGCCTCCTATCAAATGGATGGGACGCCAATCAACCAGAATACCCTCACTTTGGACGACCTTTATTATTTTCAAAACAAGTATAAAGGCAGCGATGTTGTCGTATATGGGTACAACACCAAATCCGGCTTGGTCGTTTTCGAAGAAAGCGTCTGCACGGAAATCGAAATGAAACTTTGCGGTATAAAAAAGGAAGATTTCACTTTCGTTCCCAAAGGCAAAAAACCGGACGGCTTGGAAATTCCCCTTTTGAAAGTGATTATCGGTGCTTATGAAGAAATTTCTTCCAAATTGTCTTTTAACGAAAAAGAAAGGGAAACCTACACGATAAATAGGTCTGATCCATGCTATATCGAAGTCTTGAAGAAAGGCTCTGACAAAGGCTATCAGGTTGAAGAGCTAAGAAAATATTTAGGCATAAAGAAAGAAGACGTTTATTGTTTTGGCGATGCCGGCAACGATTTGACGATGATCAGAGATAACCATGGCGTTGCGATGGGAAATGCCACAGACGATGTCAAAAAGGTGGCGGAGTATGTGACCAAAGACGTCAAAGAACAAGGCGTAACCGCGGCTTTAAGACATTACGGTTTTGTCGATTAATATCTGTTTTCGGAACCAAGGATATCGATTTTATGGGCGTATAACTTTTTGAGATATTCCCTATTTCTAAGCTGGAAGACACGAGGATCTATCGCGTCTTTCCTTTCATCCAAGATGCGGCGTGTGTTAGCCAAAGTGCAGATCCATCCATCGGTGGCGATGTTGACCTTGCATATCGGTCCTTTTGCCGCCTTTTCTATTTCGGAATCTGGAATCCCGACGGTCTTTTGGATGTTTCCGCCGTGTTGGTTTATCATTTCGATATATTTCGGATCGATGTTTGAAGAACCGTGCAACACCAAAGGGAAATTAGGAACCAAGTTGGCAATTTCGGATAAGATATCGTGGGCCAATGGAGGCAGATTGCCATTACTGTCAGGAATCATTTTGACCAGTCCATGGCAAGTTCCGATCGAAACCGCCAAAGAATCACACCCGGTTCTTTTGATGAATTCTGCCGCCTTTCTTGGATTGGTATATTTAGAGGTTTGAATTTCGCCTCCTTCGTTTTCCTCAACGCCAGTGAGAGTGCCTAATTCAGCTTCGACGGTCACGCCTTTCTTATGAGCGTATTCAACGACTTTTTTGGTTAATGCTATGTTTTCTTCAAAAGGAAGCATCGAGCCATCGATCATAACCGATGAAAAGCCGTTATTTATCGCTTCAACGCAGGCTTCGAAAGTTTTGCCGTGATCCAAATGCAAAGCTATTGGGATATTCAAACCCGCATGGCGGATCCTTTCCAAAGCCCCTTTGACCATATTGACTAACATTTCAGGTTCGAGTTGGTGTTCCAAATTGGAGGAGGCTAAAACGATAAGAGGCGACCTCTTTTCGATTATGACGTCCGTTATGGCGTTCATCTGTTCAATTGAAATTGGATAAAAAGCGGGAATGGCATATCCATTTTTATAAGCTTTTAGCAGCATATCTTTCGTGTTTACGAAACCTAAATCATGATAATCGTACATAAATGCTCCTTTAAATAAAGCAAAGGCCAGGATACCCTGGCCTAAATTGAAATTGATCGTTTATTTGGATTCGACGGCGTGGCCAGCGGAGCCATAGATATTGTTCATCTTGTTCTCGATGAGCTTTTGGACATCGTTTCTGGCTGGCGTGGTGTATTTGCGGATTTCGTATTCTTTTGGCTGCTCGATGAAGAATTCTCTGATCGAACCAGTGAAGACGACACGCAAATCGGTGCCGGTGTTGATCTTGCAAACGCCGCGTCTGGCAGCTTCGCGCAACATATCATCTGGAATTCCGATAGCGGCAGGCATCTGACCGCCGAATTTGTTCAAGCGGGCGATAGCGTCCTGAGGGACGGAAGAAGCTCCATGCAAAACGAGAGGGAACCCAGGGAGTTTGGCGGTGATTTCATCCAAGATATCAAAGCGGAGCTTCGGATTGGTCCCCGGCTTGAATTTGTAAGCGCCATGAGCAGTTCCAATGGCGATTGCCAAGCTATCGATTCCTGTGCGGTTAACGAAGCCGACGGCCTGATCAGGATGGGTGAAAACGCCATATTTGTCTCCGGTGACTTCGCCATCCTCGATGCCGGCGATGGCACCTAATTCGGATTCGACGACGACGCCTCTGGCGTGTGCGTATTCGACGACTTCTTTGGTGGCTTTGATGTTCTCTTCGTAAGGAAGGGCGGAAGCATCGATCATAACGGATGTGAAGCCATTATCGCAGCAATATTTGCAGATATCGACGGATTTGCCATGGTCCAAATGCAAGGCGATTTCGACTCCGGTGTCTTTAACGGCGCTATCGACGATGGCACGCAGATAAGTGATTCCGAAATATTTGATGACGTTTTCGGTGATGGCGATGATAATTGGGGACTTGGTTACGACCGCAGCCTGAACGACGGCTTGGAAGGTTTCGAGGTTGTCAACGTTATAAGCTCCTACGGCGTATCCGCCTTCGTAGGCTCTTTTGAACATTTCTTTTGTGGTTACTAATGCCATGTTGTTTCTCCTATATATTTGTCGCTATCATTTTCCACCCATATGTTTTTTGATGAAATGAAAAGCGCTTTCTTATGAATGGTGGTTCATTTGTTTTTGACGCCCTTGGCTTTTCTTGTTTCAGGTTCGTTTGTCTTTTCTGGCGTCCCCGATAAAGTATTATTGCCTTTTAAAACCAATCTTTTGTCTTTGAAGTCGGCCAAATAAGTTCTTGCGGCGTAATCATGGATGCCGGAATTGCTATGGGAGATGCCTAAGAACATTATCTCAGCCATCGGGAAAAGCATCGCTAGATATCCGACGACAGAAGGCATGAAGAAGTACCAAATTGTAGGTATTATGAAATTTATCACGATCAAAACGAAATATCTGAGCAGAATCTGCATCTTGCTAGCTAATTTAAGGCCATATTTGTCGATTACGGCTATTTTGAAGACAAGTTTGAAAGGAGTTGCTCCGCGTTTTAAAACCAACGGCAGCAAAATGTAATAGATCCCTAAAGCCAAAATTTCGGAAATCAAAACGATGAAATATTCGGTTAAGGTAGCATGTGTGGTATGTCTTACATATTCGGGATTAGCGACGAATTTGGCTATGGCGCTTTCGTATTGCTTGGATAAGAAACCCACCACAACATTGTTGTTTGTATCTTCAAACCCTTCTACGCGTTGGTAATGAGAATTCATCCACGCCTCTATTTGCCCCATCGTCGAGCCTTTTTCGAGATTGTATCGTTCGTCAGGAATAAGCTCTTTCCAGTATTTTGCCGCGGTTTTTTCGGCAAAATAGGTTTCTTTCATCTTAAGTTGGATTGGATAATCGCAGTTGGTGTAATAATAAACGATTCTTAATTCATAATTTTGCTCAGGTGTTTTCGAAGAATCGTATTTTCCTTCGTCAGTCACTTCATAATACCCGCCATTGCTTTCGACAAACAAAGAAGATTCTGCGCAGGCATTATGGACGAAATCCACGTCGTCTTGATGACCCATCGGATCCAAAATCGTATAGCGGCAAGCGAAAAAGAACCCAACAACCAGTATAATGGCTACGATCAAATCCAATAACGCAGCGGCATAACGGGTTATGAGGTTAGGCCTTTTTGCTATATATGGCTCTTTGGAAAGCTTCTGGTCTTCAGCCTGCTTCTTTTTTTCTTCCAATAGATCATCGAGTTTCATTAACGGCTATTTTATCGTAAAAAAAGGGGGCATGGAATACCATGACCCCTTTAATGGAAAGATATGTTATTTTTCTTTCGTTTCGGAAGATGACTCTGCTTTTTCTTCAGCTTTGCCTTCTGCCTTCTTCTTTTTTGCAAAGAGGGCTTTGATGCCTTTCTTCTTTTTGTTCTCGTTGACCTTTTCGTTGGCGGCAGCCCCTTTGGCGACCAACTCGATCTTGTGGGCTTTTTCAGCTGGCTTTTCGCCAACGTTGACGATGTCGATGGAACCCAAAGCCAAATTGGCTTTTGTTTCGTAATCGAAGAGGATTATGCCATTTCCGACGATGTCGAAGTTGATTTTTTCGTCAGTGGCATAGTCGATTGAACCGAAGACCACAGCGGAAAGGATATCGCCGCCGAAATCGATCTTGACGGTGGTTTCCATGCCGGTAGGCAAGGTACTGTAAGCCAAGCCTGAAAGTTTGCTCTCTTTGACGATAGGCAAGAATTCCGGACGGATGCCCAAAACTATTTCTTTGCCAACGGCCAAGCCGTCTAATCCAGCGACTATCTCCGAGGCATGGAAGAGGCCATCGACGCCTAAGAACGAGACGGATACACAGTCGGCGCCAACGGCTGTTACGGTGCCTGGGATGAAATTCATCGTTGGGTTGCCGACGAAGTCGGCGACAAAAAGATTGGCTGGACGTTTGTAAACTGTCAGCGGAGGATCGATTTGATTGACTACCGCATCGTTCATCAAACAGATTCTTGTAGCCAAAGACATGGCTTCCAACTGATCGTGAGTGACATAGATGAAAGTCGAATCGGTGTCATTGTGAAGACGCTTCAATTCGGTTCTCATCTCACCACGGAGCTTGGCGTCCAAGTTCGAAAGAGGCTCGTCCATGAACAAGACCTTCGGCTTTGTGGCCAAGGTACGAGCGATGGCCACGCGCTGCTGCTGACCGCCGGAGAGTTCCGCTGGATAACGATCGCGGAATTTTGTGATCTTAAGCATCGTTAAGACTTCTTCGATGCGGGATTCCATTTCATCTTTGGTGAGGTGGCGTTTTTTGGTGGCAGGGACGGAAGGAGTGACTTCAGCTTCTTTTAGGCGAGCTTCCAATTCGGCTTTCTTTGTCGGATCTTGCTCGTCTTTGATCAAAATCTTTAAGCCATCGATCAAATCCTTGTCAGGAACGAGGATGACGTTTCCGTCCTTGTCCAATTTGTTTTCTTCAAGGAGAATGTTTTCCAAACCAAAGCGGATGTTTTTATAAACCGTCATATGCGGCCATAGGGCATAGTTTTGGAATAAGAAGCCGATGTCGCGGCGGGCAGGGCTCAAATTGATGCCTGATTCGGAATCGAAGACGACCTTATCGCCGATGATGATACGTCCGGAGGTTGGAGTCTCCAATCCAGCGATCATACGCAATGTAGTCGTTTTGCCACAGCCAGAAGGGCCTAGCAAGGTAATGAATTCGCGATCTTCGATGGTGAAGTTAAGATCCTTTGCGCCATAGAAATCGCCCCATTTTTTGGTAACGTGTTCTAATACAATTTTTGGCATTTGTTTATCCTCCTACGCCTTTATCGATAGATGCTCCGGTCAATTTGTTGACTAACAAGTTGATGCCGACAACCAAGACGACGATGACCAAGTTGATGCCATTGGCAAGCTGCTCGATGCCGTTTCGGTTGAAATATTCCAATATATTCGTTGCCAACGTCGTGTTGCTGGTTATCAACGAGAACAGGGTATATTCGCGCATGCAAGAGATAAATGGGAGCAAGTAGCCAGACAAGAAACTGGCTTTTTGTATCGGGAAGATGACGCGAGTCATACGTTTGATCCATGGGGTATTCACGATGATGGCGGCTTCTTCGATTTCCCCAGAGAGCTGCAGCATGGCGTTGGTGCCGCTTCTGGATGCGAACGGAACGAATTTGATTCCGCCGCACAGAACGCATATGGCGATTGCTGACCATTCCGATCCTGTCGTCGAAACGTCCAAGAAACTAAACGCTGATGTTTTCATCAAGGAGAAGAATACGGCGCTGAAGCACATCGCAGGTATCAAATAAGGCAAGAAGGCCAAAGAACCTACGGCGTTTGCGAATCTGGATCTTCTCTTTTTGGCAACGGCATAGCCAAGCAAGATACCGGTCGTGCCGCAGATAAGAGAGACGAAGACCGAGATCAAAAGAGTACGCCCGATAGCGGATTGGATATCCTTATTGAAAAAGATACCGGCGGTTGATAAACCACGAGCCGAGATATATGCGTCATCGACGGTGTCTGTTTTCGAGAACCAAAATTTCCAGTCGATGGAATGGATGTCGCCCGGAGTGGATTCCAAGGATTCCAAAATGAATGAGACAAGCGGAACGATCGCAAAGAAGATGACGACGATCATGACGATGATGGCAATAGGCCATCTCCAACCACGAAGGTTGATCTTGGATATCTGGCCGGATTTCCCCGAAACGGTGGTGAACCCACGGCGAGACTTAGTAAACCAGTTGTTCAATACCAAGATAAGCATCGAGAAGATCATCAATATCGTAGCCATTACATAACCTTCGCCGTTCTTTCCTAATGACAAAGCGCTTCTTAAGGCGATGGAAATAGAAGTGAAGGATTTGTTGACGTTCAACATGTAAGGAACGGTATAGCTTGAAATGGAAGAAGAGAAGACCAACAAGACCGTTGAAACGATTGCCGGAGCAACGATAGGCAAAGTGATCCTTCTTAATATTTTCCCGCGTGAAGCTTTCAAAACGGTCGCGGCCTCTTCAAGATTGGCATCCATATTGCGCAAAATACCGCCGATAAGGATATATGCGAATGGAGCATAGTGGATACCTAAGCAGAATGCCGATGGCCAAAATCCATAAGTCAGCCATTCAGGAGCGCATATCCCTGTCAGCGATTGAAGCATGCCTATGCCAGGCGCGGAAGCAATGGCTGTGTTCTTGAAGAAGTTGACCCAGAACATCGCGATTGACCATGAAGGCATGATATAAGGGAAAATGAATACCGTTGATAAGAATTTCTTAAACGGCAAATTGGTGCGTGTGATCAAGAACGCTACAACCCCGCCGCCAATAACGGCGACGGCGCAAGCGACCAATGACATCAATATGGATTTATATAATGGTGCCCAGAAATAGCTTGCGGAATAGCCAGCAGTTCCCTTATTGGCTAATAAGTATGGCCACATCAAGAAGGTGAAATTCCCTTTTCTCAATGATGTGCCGAATTCATCGTTTAAAGCTTTTGCTTCGGCTCCCGATTGGATGATCAACGAATTGAGAACCATCCTTATAAGTGGGTAGACGACTCCAATGGCAAGGATAATCGCAAATATCACGATGATGAGATTAGCCGGTCGAGATAGATACTGGCCGATTGAGTTCATGACCTTTTTCGCACGTTTGCCAAAACCTGGTTTGACAGTAGCGGCGGCAGTAGTCATAAGTTTCTCCTTAAAAAGTAATAACGGGGATCGTGGAACCAACCATAATCCCCGTTGATTCAAATGCTAATCAATTAGCTTCCCAGTTTCGGGAGAATTAGGCTTTGGTCACTTTCGCAACGATGGCGTTGACGGTTGAGCTCTTGACGGTCTTGAGATAGTCAAAGTCTTCGTTGACTTCTCTGGCTTTATGTTGTTCTTTGGTCCAGTCGCCAGCGGCGTAGTTGAACGAAGAACTGGCGGTTCCTGGATAATAATAACCATATTGGTTACCGGCGTTGCCATCGGTTCCCGGGGTGCTCTTATTGAAGATAGCGGCCTTGTAAGTTTCTTCTTCAAGCAAGACGCGGGCGAATAAAGCGGCGGTATATGGGAATTTGGCGTTGTTGATGATTTGGGAATCCATGCAATACATGAATCCGTTGAATCCATCGATGGTCCAATCCCATTTGACGGTAGTCATCGCATTGACTTCGGCTTCGTTGTAAGTATAGGTTTTGCCATCGCAAGTCACTTCGAAATTGGTAGTGTCTGTCTTGCCATCTCCATCCATGTCGACGGCATATTTCTTACCGACTGCGTCTTTCATCTTGGCGAAAGCGCCATAATAGACATATCCAGCGGCCCAGTCATCCTTGAGCTGGGTTTCTTTCATGGCAGTGCCATCGGAAGAATGCCAACGGGAGATGGTATCGAGGAATTGATCGAGCCATTGGGCGCCGGCGGATTCGTACTTATCGGTCTTTGCCCATTCTTTTCCGAAATAGTTCTTATAGGCGGTTTTGATTCTGTCTTGTTCTTTCTCACTCAAAACGGAGACCAAGAAAGACATGTTGATTTGTTCGGTTTCCGGGGATTGGAAAGATACTTTGGTAATGGCATCGGCCTTATTGGCATCTTTCGCGGCGGTCGTCATTTGCCAAATGTTGTGAAGTTTGAATCCGTTGACCTTTTCGAAGTTGGTGTTGGTCCAGAACAATTTGTTGAAGTGAATGCCTTTGAGAGGGTTGCAATCTTCATCGGACAAACCAATGGCGCTCTTGTCGGCTGGCGAATAGTTATAAAGAATGCCATCATCGACGAGGGTGGCAAATGAACGGGCGTCCTGAGCTAAGACATAGTCGGCGAAATATTGATTGTCAGCGGCTTGCAAAGCGGTTAACAAAGCGGCGTCTTTATAGCTGTTGTTAACGTCGATATTGTCATTGTCGGTGCCATATTTGATCCAATCGCATTGGGCGGCGACGGAAGTGGCGACCTTCTGAAGAGCGGAAGTCAAGCCAACGACTTTAAATTTTTCGTTTGGCTGAGCTTCGAATTCGGCTTTGGATTTCTCCTTTAGCTCGGCAAGCGTCAATTTGCTGGCTGCTTCAACGTCGGCTGCGGTTCCGGTCTTGGTATTTCCGCAAGAAGCCATGGCGATGGCAGATCCAGCTAAGAGCAGGATAGCTCCGAATTTAGTACCTTTTTTCATTTTTACCTCCTAGAAAAAAGATTTTTGTTTCTGCGATGTGTGCGTTCAATCGATACCTTCACAGGCTATGGAATTTTCGGCGTTCATCGCATGTATACACATACACTAACGCATTAAAGACACGAAAGTCCAACAAAAACATGGTGAACGAACGCTCACTTTTTCATAATGAGGATTTTCAGATCCTATTTATCGTTCCAAATAAAAATTTTTCCAATTTTCGATTCGATCTTTGGTCACATTGAAATGTTTTGATAAATAATTTTCAAATGACCCATATTCCTCGATAATCGCTTTTATTGACAATTCATAATATTTTTTTTCAACTACGACCAACTTTTTCATGTAGTAGGCGCAATATAGCTTATGGCTCTTTTTGAATGATTCTTGGATTCTCCATTTATTCTTCTTTTTTCGAGAGAAATTCGAAGCAAGATAGTCTTTGACGATATCCTTTTCGTTGACACCTAAAGCGTTGAGCAAAACAAAGAATAAAATTCCTGTTCTATCTTTGCCTCCTTGGCAATGAACCAATATTTTTTCATGATGATCCAAAGCCTCGAATATCTTTGTGAATTCTTTTGAAAAAGGTATTTGCTTATAGAGTTTCAAATATTCTTGATATTTAGATTTGAATTCTCTGAAAGTCGGATTGCTGTAATCCCATAAGCCGACATCGATGGCCGTGAAGTCCAATTTGTCTTCTTTGAACTTTGAATCTATCGATTCCAGCAAAGATAGGCTGACGTTTTTTATATTGCTGAATGGGTAATCGGTTCTTCCTGATAAAGTGAATGGATCCCTTAAATCGAAAATCGTATTAAGACCTAAGGCTTCCACGCTGCTTATCGTTTCTTTATCTATGTCCGTTGGAATATAGGCTGAGCGAAAAAGATATCCATTTTTGACGGTTCTTCCATCTTTGGTTTTCATTCCTCCGACATCGCGGAAATTCAATAAATGGATACCAGGGTAAATCATTATTCACAATATATTCGAGCACCGCAGTTTTTTCTAATTGTAAACACTTACACGATAGGTTTCGTTCCTTTGCTTTGCACGCACGCTAAAATAAGGGTGCTATAAGGAGATATCAAATGCCATTAGTAACCTCAAAAGAAATGTTCCGTCGCGCTATCGACGGAAAATACGGAATCGGTGCTTTTAATTTCGATAACATCGATGTTATGCGCGCCATCCTTCGTGCCGCGAACAATCTAAAAGCCCCTATCATCATCATGGTTTCCTCCGGCGCTTGGAAATTCATGAACCCGCTCTATATCCGCACGGTTTGCGATGTTGCGGCCAAAGAATTCCCTAACGCTGAATTCTGCTTGCATTTAGATCACGGCAAGACCGTCGAGCTTTGCAAACAAGCCGTCGACGCCGGTTTCACATCCGTTATGATCGATGCCTCTGCCCTTCCTTACGAAGAGAACATCAAAGCCACCAAAGAAGTCGTCGAATATGCTCATGCAAGAGGCGTTGTCGTCGAATCCGAATTAGGCGCCATCGCCGGCATTGAAGACGATGTCAACGTCGACGATAAATATGGATGCTTCACCCATCCCGATCAGGCCGTCGACTTTGTCCAACGCACCGGAATCGATAGCTTGGCAATCGCCATCGGAACTGCTCATGGCGCTTACAAATTCAAGCCGGGAACCAATCCGAAACTCCGCTTCGACATTTTGGATGAAATCGAGAAGAAACTTCCAGGACTCCCACTCGTTTTGCATGGCGCTTCCTCCGTTCCAGCCTCGTCTTTGGCCTTGATTAATGAAAACGGCGGCTATATGCCAGCCGCTATCGGCATCCCAGAAGCCATGCTTGAAGAAGCTTGCAAACGCGGAGTCAGCAAGATCAACGTCGGAACCGATTTGCGCGTCGCTTTTACCGGCAACATGCGTAAGGTCATGAAAGAGAAACCGGAAGTCTACGATCTTCGCACCCTCTTTACCCCAGGTCTTGAAGCCATCACCACTTTGGTAGAAAGCAAGATAACCGGCTACCTTCATTCCGAAGGGAAGGCCGTTACCGACTAATTTTTGACGAAAGCAAGCCACGGCTATTGCCGTGGTTTTCTTTTTGGGTGCACGTGCTAGAATTAAGCCATGAAAAAGCTGATCATTTTTAATTCCCTAGGCAACAAACTCGAAGAGTTTAAGCCGCTAATTCCCAATAAAGCCTCCATCTATTGCTGCGGACCAACTGTCTACAATGATCCTCATATCGGGAATTTCCGCCCAGTCATTGTTTTCGATGTTCTTCGTAGGACTTTGAAACGATTGGGATATGATGTCACATTCGTATCGAACTATACGGATGTTGACGATAAAATCATCAAACGCGCCAAAGAATTAGGCATAAGCGAAAAGGAATTGACCGATTCCGTTATCGCCGAATATCGTCGTTTGGTTGCTGCGGTTGGATCGATGCAACCTGATGTGGCGCCAACCCCGACCGTCTATATGCCACAAATATTGGAATATGTTAACGACCTTGTCGAAAGCGGAGCAGCTTATTCCATTGACGGAGACGTTTATCTTAAGGTCACCGATATTCCTTCGTATGGGGAATTATCCGGCAATTCCATAGAAGATCTCGAATCAGGCGCCAGGATAAACGTAAACGAAAAGAAAAAGGATCCTATAGATTTTGCTCTTTGGAAGGAAACCGATGAAGGAATCAAATGGGCTTCTCCTTGGGGCGAAGGAAGGCCTGGATGGCATACCGAATGCTGCGTTATGATCAATTCGATTTTCAAGGACCAAGGCGGGCTTATCGATATTCATGGCGGAGGTTTCGATCTGAAATTCCCTCATCACGAAAACGAGATGGCCCAAGCCAAAGCCCATAATCACAACAAACTTGCCAATTATTGGATGCATAATGGCTTCATCAACGTCGATAACGAAAAAATGTCCAAATCGTTAGGCAACGTCATTTTGATGAAAGATGTCGTCGAAAAATATGGCGGCATCCCTTTTAGGATGATGATTTTGGCTGCGCATTATAGAGCCCCGGCTTCTTTTTCCGAAGAAACGATAAAAGAGGCACAAAAGAAATATCAGCAGCTTATTCAATCCACCAAGATGGTTGGCATTCAATTACAGTTGGATGGAGTTGATGTCCAAAAATTGAACAAGCCTGAAGAAAACAAGGTGTTGGATGCCCTTTGCGACGACTTGAACACCCCTAACGCCTTGACTGCTTTATATGAGCAAAACAAAGACTTGAACATGGTCTTCAGAACTCGTCCGATAGATGTCGAAAAGCTAAAGAACGCATTCTCTTTGGTGTTGGATTCATGCGAAATGTTAGGTATTGCTCTGAATATCCCCAATCTTAGCGAATCGGATAAAATTCTTTATAAAGAATACAATGAGGCGAAAGCCAACAAAGATTTCGCCAAATCAGACGAAATCCGTTCCAAATTAATCGAACGCGGCGTCTTCTAGATATGACAAAACCAGCAAATATGTCATAGGCTAATTTTATAAAACAGATATATTTGTCATATTTTTTATTAAATATATACAGAATTGTCAATTATTAAATTAAATTATTCGTAACTTAAGGAGGGAAGATATGGGTAATATCGTTTATGGGAAGAACCCAGTGGAAGCGGCTGTTGCAAGCAATCATGCAAAGACGGTATATATCGCTGAACGCCTTAAGTCTGATTCATTTGCTCTTAAACTGATCTCAGAAGGGGCAAAAGCCAAATATGTGCCGGATGCGACGCTTGAAAGAATTGCCAAGACCAAATTCACCCAAGGTTATGTGGCCGAAGTTGAAGAGTATCGGCTTTATTCCCTTGCCGAGCTCATCAACGACGCGAAAACAAAGCGGTTTCCTCTTATTGCGATGTTAGATGGAATCGAAGACCCACATAACTTAGGTGCGATCTTGCGTAGCGCCGACGCCTTCGGAGTAGACGGAATCATCATGAAGAAAAGAGGGCAGGCCCCTCTTAATCAAACGGTGGCCAAAGTCTCAACCGGAGCGATCGAATACGTCAAGGTTTGCGAGGTAGCCAACCTTTCCCAAGCCATCAAAACGTTGAAAGACAATGGCTACTGGATCGTTGCTACCGATGGCTCAGCCACTCAAAATTATGATGACATTGATTACAAGTCCCCAATCTGTGTCATCATCGGTTCTGAGGGATTTGGCATCTCCCAACTCGTTCTGCGCAATTCTGACTTTGTCGTCAAAATCCCGATGTATGGGCACGTCAATTCGCTTAATGCAAGCAATGCGGCCTGTACCTTATTCGCGCAAATCGATCACAACCGCAGACACTGAGTTCCTCTCTTTCGAGGAATCTTATGGATAAGTATGATCCACTCACGGATGAAGAACTTCTTTTGCTAACGAGAGCAGGAGACAACACTGCGTATACGTTGCTAATACGCAGATTCTTAGGACCCTCGCGCAAAGGCGATATCAATCGTGCCTACCCAGGAATCATAGCGAGATATTCTTTATGGGAAGTTTCATCGGTCTCCCTATCGACTTTTTGGTCATGCATGGATGGATATCGCTTCGGGACCGTGCGTTTTCACACTTACTATCTAAGCTCTCTGCGTTTCAATTTGATCAGATTTGACCAAAATAAGCAGAGAGATAAAAAATACGTCGCTTCTTTGGATGCTTCTTTAAATGAAGATGGCGATTTTTGTCTGCATGATGTTTTGTCAATTGAAGATACGATTGACGACCCTAAGAATTTTGTAAATTACTATGAAACTTTAGAAGCGATAAAAAAGCTTCCGAAAGCCATTCCTCATCAAACTTTGGAAATAGCCAAAATGAAGGCAAACGGATTGACATTCGTCGAAATAGCGGAAGCGATGAAATTAACGTACAGACAAGTGTATGTTCGTTATCAGCAATTTTTGGAAAAAGCCAAGAAGCTCATCAAAAAACCGGACTGATTTACTTTTACGCAGTGTGAACTAGACGCACGTTCTTGACACGCATTGAGAATGCGATTAATCTATTGGCACGCTAAGGTGAATGGTTTATGGGTAGGGAAAAGGTGTTTTTGGTTTGCTCCGAATGTCTGTCTAGAAATTATAGCATCGCCAAGCGAAACGATCGGACCATAAGGTTCGAAATCATGAAATTTTGCCCAAACTGCAACCGTCATACGTTGCATAAGGAAAGCAAATAGGAGGAATGCATATGACATCGCCTAAAAAATACGCAAAAGAAGTCATCAAAGAAGGCAAGCGCATTCGCTGGCCAAAACGCGATGAGCTTTGGCCAGCCATCGTCACAGTCATCGTTATCGCCGTTTTCGTCGCTATATTCCTCTCAATCTGGGATTTGCTTGCAAATAACATTATTTCCCAGCTTAAAAGCGCATTCGGCGCTTAAGGAGCCATCATATGTCAGCCCAATTAAGCGAAAAGCAATGGTACGCGGTTACCACCATGTCTATGCATGAAGCCAAAACCGCCGCCAATTTAAGAAAACGTATCGAAACCATGAATATGCAGGATTACATCCTCCGTGTCCTGGTTGCCGAGCATGAAGAACCAGTCATGAAAGACGGCCTTCCTACCGGCAAGACCAGAATGAAGAATTTCTATCCTGGCTATATTTTCGTCGAAATGATCATGACCGACGATTCTTGGTATGTCGTCCGTAACACACCTGGCGTCACCGGTATCATCGGCTCTTCCGGCGGTGGCCAAAAGCCTGCCCCGGTTTCACGTGAAGAAATCGAACCGGTT
This sequence comes from uncultured Eubacteriales bacterium, assembly GCA_963652335.1. Lineage (GTDB taxonomy): Bacteria > Bacillota_I > Bacilli_A > RFN20 > CAG-826 > UBA4951. Next base: position 143,568 of record CAVJSS010000002.1, read on the forward strand.
CTTAAGAGAATGGGCATGATCGATTCCGCAATGTATGATTACTACCATGTCGGTGACAACGTAAAGATTATTCACGGCGCTCTCGAAGATACAGAAGGCGTAATCACCTTCATCGATCGCGACACTGGTTTGGTTCGTGTCGAAACAACCTTCTTTGGCCGCGTTACTCCTGTTGATGTCGACTTCTCCGAAATCGAAAAAGCTTAATAATGCAAGGCGAATCAAAATGGTTCGCCCTTTATTTTTCTCTAATATATGAAAAAAGTTTCATATTTTTCTTGTATTATCGAGAAGCCATATTAGAATAAGGCCGAAAATATGAAGGAGTGTTCATATGTCGGAGGAATTAACCACCAAGCAATTGAATAAAGTCTCATCGATTTTGAAGGCTTTATCTGGGACTTCAAAATTGGAAATACTTTATGTTTTGACCACTGGAGAAAAATCGGTCAATGCCATATCGGAAGAATCTGGCCTTTCCCAATCTCTCGTTTCTCACGCACTCAAGGACCTAAAGAGTGCCCACTTGGTTTCTTATAGCCAAATTGGAAGGCAAGTGTTTTATAGGCTTGATGATGAGCATGTTCTGACTATCATCAATGCGATTTTCGAACATTCGAAGGAGTTTTAGCCATGGCTGGACACGAACATAAACACCACGAACACCACCACGATCACGAACATGGTGGGCATGAATCAAAAGAATGGATAATCAAATTGGTCCGAGTCGCGATCGTAATAGTCTTCGCTGTATTAGGATTGACTGCTTGCAGCGAAGATAAGATCGGGATCTGGTGGAATTTTGCTGTCAATTTGTGCGCCTTGGCCATAATCGGATATGACATGGTTATCGAAGCGGTGGAAGACATGGTCAAAGAACATGAATTCTTCTCAGAGGAAACTTTGATGATTTTGGCCACAATCGGGGCTTTTTGCCTTCGTTTCTTCGGCAAGGATTACAATCAGTTCTTCGATGCCGTTATGGTCGTGATTCTCTTTCAAATAGGGGAGATGCTAGAAGATTTGGCCACTTCAAAGTCAAAGAAAGCCATCGACAAAGCGATTGGATTAAGAGCCAAAATAGCTCACAAAAGAGTCAATGGGGAATTCGTCGATTGCGAGCCTTCTTCCCTTATTATCGGGGACGAATTTCTCGTAAGAGTAGGCGAAGTCATGCCTGCCGACGGAATCGTTGCGGAAGGAAATGGGTCGATCAACATGTCTTCGTTGACGGGCGAATTCATTCCTATCGATGCTGCGCCAGGCGATCAAATCCATGCTGGAACCGTCCTGCTTAATGGCTCCTTGACCGTCAAAGTGACCAGCGAATACGAGGATTCGACCGTTTCCAAAATCATCCATCTAATCGAAGAAGGGGAGGAATCGAAATCAAAAGGAAAACGGTTCGTCGACAAATTTGCCAAAATCTATACTCCAATCGTCATCGCTTTGGCTGTTTTGTTGGCCATCGTTCCTCCTTTGTTCCTTGGAATCGACGACTCAACAGTTTGGCAGCATTGGGTGTTCGTCGGCATTTCGGCTTTGATAATCTCTTGCCCATGCGCAATTGTCATTTCGGTCCCTCTTTGCTATTTTGCTTCGATCGGTTTGGCCAGCAAAAACGGAATAGTCATAAAAGGAGCCAATTTGCTTGATAAGCTAAACGAGATCAAGGCGGTTGTCACCGACAAAACCGGAACCTTGACGAAAGGCAGTTTTTCTTTGCTTGAGGTTGACCCCAAAGAGGTCACTTCCGAGAGATTATTGGAGATTGCTTCGATTGGCGAATCTCGTTCGAACCATCCGCTTGCGGCGCCATTAAAGAAATACCTTCCTGATGATTTCTCGGATTCCGAAATCGAGAATTACGAAGAAATCGCCGGGAAAGGAACCATTTTACGCTATCGCGGATCAAAAATCGCGGTTGGCTCGAAAAAGCTTTTCGACGATTTGAATATCGAAATTTCCGAAAACGACACTGACGGTACCATCGTATATGTCGCCTATGAAAACAAATTCGTCGGTTCGATTTGCCTTGGGGACACAATAAAAGAAAACTCAAAGGATTTAGTGGACTTCCTACACGCTAAAGGGAAGAAAATATATTTGCTTACCGGCGATAAGGAATCCAATGCCAAAAAGGTTGCGGACAAACTTGGACTGGATGGATATTTCGCCGAACTTTTGCCGGAAGACAAATTCGCACATCTTCAAAGATTCAAAGAAAGCCAGAATGTCGCTTTCGTTGGAGATGGGATCAACGATGCCCCTTCGATCGCCTTGGCTGATGTTGGCTTTGCGATGGGTGGGATTGGCTCAGATCTAGCCATGGAATCCGCCGATGTCGTTATAATGGACGATGACATCATGAAAGTCGGCAAATCCTTGAAAATAGCCAAGATCTGTCGCGATTATGTACTTGGGGCAATCACAACTTCCTTGTTGATCAAGGCGACGATTTTGATTCTTGCGATCCTTGTCCCTAACTTCCCGTTGCTAGCTGCCGTGGCGGCTGACACTGGGTTGACTCTTTTGATGGTTTTGGTCTCCATAAGCATTCTTTGGCGTAAGGCATGATGCACAAACGTTCGTTCGAAAGTGGGCGTTTTTCTTTTTCTCCTTGCCTTAGTGTGCCTACGAGCGTATATTATCACTCGTGCGACTAAGAGCGCATAGCGTAGGAGAGCGGAAACGATCGCTCGGACTACTGCATAATTCTCGAATTTAGGAGGAGAATCATGGCGAAAAAAATCGTTAAGGTCCTCAAAATGGAACTCCCAGGCGGAGAAGCCAAGCCAGGACCAAAGCTTGCATCGGCAGGCATCCAGATGGCCAAATTCTGCACGGACTTCAATGCGAAGACCGCCGACAGAAAGGGACAGGTCGTCCCAGTCATCATCACGGCTTATGAAGACAAGTCGTTTGACTTTGAGGTCAAGACCAGCCCAGTAACTGGCTTAATCTTGAAAGCCGCCGGCATCCAAAAGGGATCCGGCAACCCAAAACAGATCGTGGGTAAAATCACCAAAGCCCAATTGCACGAGATCGCCGAATACAAATTGGTCGACCTCAACGCCAATGATGTCGAGGCTGCGGAAAAGATCGTCGCTGGCAGCTGCCGCCAAATGGGCGTTGCCATCGTTGACTAAGGAGGCAATTCAGCATGAAGTCAGGCAAGAAATATCGCAACGCAGCTGAACTCATCGAAAAGGATCGCTTGTATTCCATCGACGAAGCCGCCGCTTTACTCAAAAAAACCTCAACCACCAAGTTCGATTCTGCCATCGATATCAGCTTCGCCCTCAACGTCAATCCGACCAAGGCCGATCAGTTGATTCGTGGCACCATCGTCCTTCCTAATGGGAACGGCAAAACCAAGAAAGTCTTGGCCGTCACCATGAGCAAACAGCAAGAAGCCAAAGACGCCGGAGCCGAATTCGTCGGCGGCAAGGAATTGCTCGAAAAGATCCAAAAAGAAAACTGGTTCGATTTCGATATCATCGTCGCCACGCCGGATATGATGGGCGAATTGGGAAAAATGGGCCGCCTATTGGGTCCTAAAGGTTTGATGCCAAACCCTAAGACCGGAACCGTCAGCATGAATATCGGCGACGCCATCAAAGAAATCAAACGTGGCAAAATCGCTTACCGTGTCGATAGAGACGGCAACCTCAACGTTTCCATCGCTCGCTGCTCCTTCGACGAAAAGGCCATTGCCGAAAACATCAATGCCATCGTCGAAACCATCGTCCGTAGCCGCCCAAGCACAGTCAAGGGCACCTACATCAAAAACGCCGTCGTCCATACCACCATGGGCCCTGGCATCAAAATCGCTTTCGAAGGCCGCAACTAGCAGCCTTTGAGGCCAATTGCATTGGTGAATTGCTTGCTATACCTAAGATAACAACGGGCAAGTGCCTTAATAGTTACACGTTGTTGAGGTCATTCAATTTCACAAACTAAACTCACTAGTTATAGAAAGCATCACATAGTCGACCCACAAAGAAAGGAGGAATTAGCATGAACAAAGAAGTTCTCGCCGCCAAAGCAGAGACAGTTGCCGAAATAACTGCCGCTCTTGATAACTGCGGTTCTCTCACCGTTGTCTCTTACCAGGGATTAACCGTTAAGGAAACAACCGAACTTCGTCGCAAACTTGCAGAGAAGGGATGCCACATGGTTGTCTACAAGAACAAACTCGTCGAGCGCGCTCTTGAAGCCAAAGGCACTTCCGATTTGAAGGAATACCTCGAAGGTCCCAACGCCTTCATCTTCTCCAAGGAAATCTCCGATGGCCCAGCCGTCATCCGCAAATTCGCCCGTTTACACGACGCTCTCGTGGTCAAAGGCGGTTTAGTCGATGGCAAAGCTTATGATGCCAACGGGATGAAAGATTTCGCAACGATGCCGAACAAGGAAGGCTTGTTATCCATGTTCTGCCAATGCCTGAACGCTCCAATCAGCAAGTTCGCCGTCGCCGTGAACGCTATCGCGGAAAAAGCTGCACCAGCCACTGCTGGGGAAGCCGCTTAATTAGCCTATAGGAGGAAATTACCATGGCTGAGAAATTAACCAACGAACAAATTATTGACACCCTCAAACAATTGACCGTCGTCGAACTCAACGAATTAGTCAAATTGGTCGAAGAGACCTTCGGTGTCTCCGCCGCTGCCCCAGTCGCCGCTGCCCCAGTCGAAGAAGAAGCCGTCGCCAAAGGACCAGTAGAAGTTTCTTTGATCCTTAAGGAAGTCGGTGGATCCAAAGTCGCCGTCATCAAAGCCGTTCAGGCCATCACCGGCCTTGGCTTGATGGATGCCAAGAAACTCGTCGATGGTGCCCCATGCGCCATCAAAGAGCACATCAGCCAAGTCGAAGCCGACACCCACAAAGCCGCTCTCGAAGGCGCTGGTGCCAAAGTCGAAATCAAATAAGCTTTCGTTTGTTTTGACCAACTTCAACCCCTCCCTGCAAAGCCGTCGCCTCGCGGGGAGGGGGTTTATGCTATATAAAAGGAGTCTGAAATATGCCGCAATATTTCGATAACGTAGACATATCAGACCGCAAAACATACCACTATAACGCAATTATAAATGGCGTGTCTTACCCTTTTAACGGCACTGATGGAACCTTCTCCAAAGACAGTTTGGACGATGGCACGAAATTGTTGCTTGAAACCATCGTCCAAGCTGATCTTGGAAATAAGATTCTTGACCTTGGCTGCGGAGCAGGCCCAATCGGACTAATTCTGGCCGCAACCGACAGTTCGAGATTCGTCACCATGTGCGACGTGAATCTGACTGCCCTTGACTTAACAAAGCAAAATGCCGTTTTGAATGGTGTTTCCGAAAGAGTCGAGATCGTCGAAAGCGACGTTTACCACAACATAAACTCCAGTTACGACACGATAGTATCCAACCCTCCGATAAGAGCCGGGAAGAAAGTGACTTACGCTATATATGAAGGCGCAAGCGCGCATTTACGTCCGGGCGGTTCATTAATCATCGTGATTAGGCGCAAACAAGGCGCCGACAGCGTCAAGGATTACCTGAACGATCTTTTCGGAAACGTGAGCGTGCTCGCATCACATAAAGGATACCGAGTCCTAAAAGCAACTAAGAAAGGAGCGAAGTAATGGCAAATAAGGCTACTACTTACAAAAATTACCCATTAGGAAGAAACGATCGAATCAACTTTTCCAAAATCTCTGGTTCATTGGATATCCCTTACATGGTCGAGATCCAAGTCAAATCCTTCAATTGGTTTTTGAAAGAAGGATTGGATGAAGTCATGAAGGAAGTCTTCCCAATCTCGAATTATGCCGAGAATTTCTTCATCGATTATATTTCTTCCAGATTCGAAGAGCCGGTTTATACCCCATTGGAATGCAAAGGCGGCGACCTTACTTATTCAAGCAAACTCAAAGTCAAATTAAGCCTTCGCAACGCAATCACCGGCGAAGTCAAGGAATCCGGCGAAGTCTTCATGGGCGATGTCCCTATGATGACCGATTCCGGCACCTTCATCATCAACGGATCGGAACGTGTCATCGTTTCCCAGATCGTCCGTTCCCCTGGCGCGTATTTCCAAGATACCCCAGATAAGAGCGGCAAACATATATATAATGGCGAAATCATCCCTACCCGTGGCACTTGGCTTCAATTCGAAAGCGACCTCAAGGGCCTTTTATGGGTTAGGATCGATCGTCAAAGAAAAATGCCTGCCACAATCCTTTTCAAAGCCCTTGGCATTTCCAAAGAAAAGGATTTGAAGGATTTGTTCGGGGATTCCGATTCCTTTAAGGATACCTTGGAGAAGGATTCCGGAAACAAGACGGACATGGAAGCTTTGCAGGAAATATTCCGCAAATTAAAGCCAGGCGAACCTCTCACCAAAGAAGGCGTTCTTAGCTTCTTGGTCACCAAATTCTTCGATGGGAAACGGTACGATTTAGGCAAAGCAGGCCGTTTCAAATATCTCCAAAAACTTGGAATCTATGAAAGATTGCCAGGCAGGATCTTAGCCGAACCATTGGTCAGCGTCGATGGCGAAATCTTAGCCGATTCCAATGGCGAATATTATCTTGGAGGAAGGAAACTCACCAAAGCCGACGTCAGTTATCTCAAAGATATCGAATTCTTTGAAAAGGGCGCGATGACCAAAAAGGTCAAAGTCAACGAATTGATCGACGATCATAGCACTGTCAATATGGTCAAAGTCCATGCGAATGATCGCAGCAATGGCAAAGTCGTCACCATAGTCGGCACCAATCTCAACGAAACTCTGACTCGCGTAACCGTGTCCGACATGATTGCTTGTTTCTCCTATTTCATGAATATCCAAGATGGACTCGGACAAACCGACGATATCGACCATTTAGGCAACAGACGCGTCCGTTGCGTTGGCGAATTGCTTCAAACCCAATTCCGTATTGGCTTAACCAAAATGGAAAAGACCGTCCAACAAAAGATGTCCATCACCGAGCTTGAATCAGCCAAGCCTCAGCAATTGATCAACATCCGCCCACTTACCACCTCCATCCACGAATTCTTCTCTTCCTCGCAACTATCCCAGTTCATGGACCAAACCAACCCATTGGCAGAATTGACCAACAAGCGTCGTATTTCCGCCCTTGGTCCTGGCGGTCTTACCAGGGATCGCGCTTCCATGGAAGTCCGTGACGTCCACTATACCCACTATGGCCGTATTTGTCCTATCGAAACGCCAGAAGGCCAAAACATAGGTCTTATCAATAACCTTTCAACCTACGCCAAAATCAACGATTATGGATTCATCCAAACCCCATATCGCATCGTCTATCACGTCGATGGCCATGATTATGTTTCCGATGAAGCCGAATATCTTTCAGCCGATGACGAAAGAGGCCTATATATCGCCGAAGCCAACATCGCTTTAAGCGAACCGAAGGAAATTATGATCGGCGGCGAAAAGAAGTTGGTCAAAGAAATCATCGAAGACGAATGCGTCTGCCGTCACGACGAAGAATCCGAACGTGCTTCTAAGCACTTGATTTCCTATGTCGACGTTTCGCCAAAGCAAATCATTTCCATCGCTGCCGCTTGTATTCCATTCTTGGAAAATGACGATGGCACGCGTGCTTTGATGGGTGCTAATATGCAACGTCAAGCCCTTCCTCTTCTCCGTCCATCCCTTGCCTATGTTGGCACCGGCATGGAACCGATCATTGCCAAGGACTCCGGCTTAGCGGCCGTTTCCATCGAAGCTGGAACAGTAACCTATGTCGATTCCAAGACCATCAAAGTCAAAGAAAAGAACGGCGAAAGGATCTATAACCTCGAAAAATTCGAACGTGCCAACGGTGGTACCTGCATCAACCAGACCCCGATCGTCAAAGTCGGAGACAAGATCCAAAAGAATCAGATCATTTCCGATGGCCCAGCCATGAAAAACGGCGAACTTGCTTTGGGACAAAACGTCCTCATCGCTTATATGACTTGGCATGGTTACAACTACGAAGACGCCATCATCATGTCCGAAAGGATGGTAAAGGAAGATACCTACACCTCCATCCATATCGAAAAATACGAGATCGAATGCCGCGAAACCAAACTCGGCAACGAAGAGATCACCCGCGACATCCCTAACGTCCGCGAAGATCAAAAGACCTTCCTTGACGAAGATGGCATCATCATTCCTGGCGCCGAAGTCAAAGAAGGCGACATTTTGGTCGGCAAGACCACTCCAAAAGGACAAACCGAGCCAACCCCAGAAGAAAAGCTTCTCATGGCCATCTTCGCCGAGAAAATCAAAGACGGAAAAGATTCTTCCTTGCGCGTCCCTCATGGCGGCGCCGGAATCGTCTTGGGCGTCAAGGTCTTCGTTCGAAAGAAAGACCCACTCCCGGCCGGAGTTCTTAAAGCGGTCCGCGTTTACATCGTCCAAAAGAGAAAAATCTCCGAAGGCGACAAAATGTCCGGGCGTCACGGCAACAAAGGCGTCATTTCCAAGATCTTGCCTGTTGAGGACATGCCATTCTTGCCGGATGGCACCCCAATCGACATTCTTCTTTCCCCGATGGGCGTCCCTTCTCGTATGAATATCGGTCAGATTTCCGAAATCCATTTGGGATTGGCTTGCAAAAAGCTCGGCATAAAGATCGCCACGCCGGCGTTCGATGGCGTTTCCGGCGACGAAATAACCGATTTGATGAAAAGAGCCGGCATTTCCGAAGACGGAAAGACCATCCTCTACGATGGCCAAACCGGCGAACGTTTCCCAGAACGCATTTCCGTCGGCGTCCAGTACATGATCAAACTCGTGCACATGGTCGACGACAAATTGCATGCACGTGCGACTGGACCATATTCCCTTGTCACCCAGCAACCTTTGGGCGGCAAGGCTCAAAACGGCGGCCAGCGTTTCGGCGAAATGGAAGTCTGGGCCCTCGAAGCCTATGGAGCTTCGCATATCTTGCAGGAAATCATCACCTACAAGTCCGATGACCGCGTCGGCCGCAGAAAGGCTTACGAGGCCATCATCAAAGGTCTTAAGTTGCCTAACCCAGGCATGCCAGAAGCCTTCAAAGTCCTTACCAAAGAACTTCGCGGCCTTGGCATGAGCGTTGACCTTACCGATCAGGAAGGCTATCCGATCAATATGGACGATCTTGCCAAAGAGGCGTTGATCGAAGAAAGGAAAGTCAATTCCGCCATCCGCAACCTTTCCACCAAGCGTGAAGAAAAAGAAGAAGATGTAGTCGAAGTCAACCACGATGAAGAAATCGCCGAAGAGGGATTGAGCGTCGGCTCCGCCTCTTATTACGGCGGCTCGAAGGAATAAGGAGGGATTTGAATCATGTTCGATATCAAAAATTTAGCGGCGATGAAAGTCGGCCTTGCTTCTCCTGAAACCATCCGTTCTTGGTCCCATGGCGAGGTCACCAAGCCTGAAACCATCAACTATCGTAGCCAAAAACCGGAACCGGGAGGCCTTTTCTGTGAAAAGATCTTCGGTCCGTCAAAGGATTACGAATGCCATTGCGGCAAATACAAAAAAATCAGATATCAAGGAATCACCTGCGAAAAGTGCGGCGTCGAGGTCACTTCGAAAGAATGGAGGCGCGAACGTTTCGGCCATATCGATTTGGTTTCCCCTTGCTCTCATATTTGGTATTTGAAAGACATTCCATCCCGCATGGGACTTGTCTTGGATATCAGCGCCAAAGAACTTGAGGAAGTCATCTATTTCGCGGCCCACATCTGCCTTAATCCAGGCAATTCCAACGTCTTGAAATACAAACAGTTCTTGGATGAAAAGAGCGCAAGAGAGATTTTCCCTCACGTAATCGAAGAATTCCAGCCTAGCTTAGCTGAAGGCAGCGCCGATGCCCTCCGTGCGGAAGAACTCCTTCGCAGAATGGCCAACCCTGAAGAGACTTTCGACTTCTTCTCGACGGCTGCTTTCATCTCCCGCCACACCGATGCCGAATTCGGAGAGGGTGCCAAAGCCATCAAACGCTTGCTCCATGAAGTGGATCTTGTCGCCGAATCGGAATATCTAAGAGGCGAAATTAAAAACAGCACTGGCCAAAAACGCCAAAAGCTCACTAAGAGACTCGAAGTAATCGAAGCTTTCCGTGAATCAAACCAATTGCCTGAATGGATGATTCTGGATGTCATCCCAGTCATTCCTCCAGATCTTCGCCCAATGCTTCCTTTGGACGGCGGCCGTTTCGCGGCTTCCGACTTGAACGATCTCTATCGTCGCGTCATATCTCGCAATACCCGTTTGAAGAAATTGATCGACATGCGCGCCCCCGAAGTCATTTTGATGAACGAGCGCCGTATGTTGCAGGAAGCGGTGGATGCTTTGATCGACAACGGACGTCGTTCCAAGCCAGTCACTGGCCCTACCGGACGTACCTTGAAGTCTTTGTCCTCTGGATTGAAAGGCAAACAAGGCCGTTTCCGTCAGAATTTGCTTGGCAAACGTGTCGATTATTCCGGCCGTTCCGTCATTGCCGTCGGCCCGAATCTCAGAATGTATCAATGTGGCCTTCCACGAGAGATGGCCATCCAGCTTCTCCGTCCATTCATCGCTTCGGTGATGATCAAACGTGGAATCGTCCATTCTTACAAAGAAGCCGATGCTTCCATTAATCGTTTGGATTCGGTGGTCTTTGACATCGTCGAAGAGATCATCGGCCAACACCCGGTTCTCCTTAACCGCGCTCCAACTCTTCATAGACTCGGCATCCAAGCTTTCCAGCCGACCCTTGTCGATGGCCGGGCCATCCGTTTGCACCCGCTCGTTTGCACTGGCTTCAACGCCGACTTCGACGGTGACCAGATGGCGGTCCACGTACCATTAAGCAAAGAAGCTCAATTCGAAGCTTTGAATTTGATGCTCGCTTCCAATAACATCCTTGGCCCAAAAGACGGCAAACCAATCGCCGTCCCATCCCAAGACATGATTTTGGGCAACTATTGGTTGACGATGGAAGAAAGCGCCGACGATTTCTTGGCACATGCCAAATCTTTGCGAGAGATCGAAATCGATTCGGATAATGTCGGAGAAAAGGCAGCGACCGAAGAAGAAGCGGCCGAATCCGAGAACTTCGCCGAGATGGAAGGAAGCGCATTCGCTTCGGTTTCCGAAGTCATCCGTGCCTACGAAACCCATTCGATCGGCTTGCATGACCGTATCGCCATCAAATCATCTTCGATCCATAAGACCTTCGCTCCGGGAAGCGATCCAGACAACGTCAAGGATTACGCTTTGCCATTCTATGCGAAAAACAAATATTTGCTTACCACCGTCGGCAAGGTCATCTTCAACGAGATCTTCCCTGACGACTTTCATTACATCAACGACGATCCTGCTTGTTCTTTGGAAACGGTCAAATCCTGGTTCGTTCCTTATGGAACCAATTTGCCAGAAGCCATCAAGGCCACTCCTCTCCGTTCCCCTATCGCCAAGAAGGGATTGGGAATTTTGATCGATCAGATCTTCCATAAATACGATATGAGAGAAGATGCCTACGAACCTGATGGCTCCCAATATTCCATCCGTCCTTCCAAAACGGCCGCTATCTTGGACAAGATCAAAGACCAAGGATTCGAATATTCGACGGTCTCTTCGATCACCGTTGCCAGAAGCGACATCAACCTCAAATCTTCCGACCCCAACAAGCAATCGATCAACGATTTCAAATACGAATGCGTTGCCGAAGGCTATAAACAAGTCGACAAGATCGCTGCTTTGTATAAGAAAGGCATGTTCTCCGACAAAGAACGCCATAAGGCTGTCTGCGACGTTTGGAACGATGTCTCCAAAGCCGTCGAAAACAAGGTCGCCGAATACCTTAAAGAAGATAAGCGCAACCCATTGGTCATCATGGCCGATTCCGGCGCTCGTGGCAACATCGCCAACTTCAAACAGCTAGTCGGCATGAAAGGCTTGGTCGCCAACCCTAAAAACGAAGCCATCGAACTTCCTATCGTTTCTTCCTATCGCGAAGGCTTAAAGGTCGCCGAATTCTTCATCAACACCCACGGTGCCCGTAAAGGTGGCGCCGATACCGCTCTTAAGACCGCTGACTCTGGCTATCTTACCCGTCGTTTGGTCGATGTTTCCCAAGATGTCGTCGTCCGTGAAGTCGATTGCCATTGCGATCACGGCTTCAAGGTTCGCGCCATCGTCAATACCGCCCAAAACACCATCGTCGCCAAATTGAGCGAACGTTTGATCGGGCGTTTCTCCATGCACGATATAGTCGATCCTAAGACTGGTGAGGTCATTGTTCCTGGAAACACCATGATCAGCGAAGACGACGCTGCCAAGATCACCGCTGCTGGCATCGAGGAAGTCGAGATCCGCTCCCTCTTCTCTTGCCAAACCAAAAACGGCGTCTGCCAACACTGCTATGGTCGCAACATGGCCACTGGACGTTTGGTAGAATTAGGCGAAGCGGTTGGCATCATGGCCGCTCAATCCATTGGTGAGCCTGGCACTCAGTTGACCATGCGAGTCTTCCACACCGGCGGCATGGCCGGAAGCGACATCACCCAAGGTCTCCCGCGTGTCCAAGAACTCGTCGAAGCCCGCAACCCTAAAGGCGAAGCCCTCATTTCCGAAATCGATGGCACCATCGAGAACATCGAAGATGACGGCAACGGCCGCTATAAGGTTTCGGTCCGCTCCATCGCTGACAAGACCGCCGAATCCGACGTTCCGGAAATCAGAGAATATCTCACCGGATATGGCGTTCGTCTCCGCGTCAAGAAAGGCGATCACGTCGAAGCTGGCGGAAAGATCACCGAAGGCGCAATCGATCCTAAGAAGCTGCTTGAATATTCTTCCAAAGAGAAAGTCCAAGTCTATATGATCAAAGAAATCCGCAAAGTCTATGCCGCCCAAGGCATTGGCATTTCGGATAAGCATCTCGAAGTCATCGTCCGTCAGATGTTGCGCAAGCTCGTCGTCATCGATGCCGGGGATACTGAACTTTTGCCAGGCACCAAAGTCGACACTGACCGTTTCACCTTAGTCAACCAAGAAGCCTTATTGGCTGGCAAACGCCCAGCGTTGGCTAAGCCAATGGTCTTAGGTATCACCAAGGCCGCTTTGGAAACCGAATCCTTCCTCTCGGCTACTTCTTTCCAACAGACCACCCGTATCCTTACCGATGCCGCGATCAGAGCCAAGACCGACCGTCTCCATGGCTTGAAAGAGAACGTCATCACCGGACGTTTGATCCCTGCCGGAACCGGAGCCGAAGATCCTGAAGTCTCCAAAAAGAGCATTGCTGCCTTCTCTGTCTTAGACAAGATGGACGAAGTACGCGATACCTATATCGAAGCTCACGATCGTCACGAGGCCAAAGAAGTTCAATAAAACACAAAATAAGAGGCGAAAAAAATCGCCTCTTTTTTGTCTTCGCCAAGAGGTAAAACTATGCGATTCAAGAAGTCCACGCTTCCGTGCGTATCGAAAACATGAAAAATTCGATGGATTCTTGTGTTGACAGAACCTTTTTACATACGTAAGATTACCAACGTTCGCACACTGCCCTTTTAGGGCGCTTTATTAGCGAAATGTTATTCAAAGGAGAATCTAAATGCCTACGATCAACCAACTCGTAAGACAAGGCCGCCAAAGCGCGGTCAAGAAATCCAAGACTCCTGCCCTCGGCAAGAGATGGAATTCCCTTACGAAAAAACAGACCAACCAGCCATCCGCCCAAAAGCGTGGCGTTTGCACTCGTGTTGGCACAATGACCCCGAAGAAGCCAAACTCCGCTCTTCGCAAATACGCTCGTGTCCGTTTGTCCAACGGATATGAAGTCACCGCCTACATCGGCGGGGAAGGCCACAACCTTCAAGAACACAGCACCGTCATGATTCGTGGCGGTCGTGTCAAAGATTTGCCAGGTGTCCGTTATCACATCGTCCGCGGCACCTTGGACTGCGCCGGCATCGAAGCCAGACGCCAAGGACGTTCCCTCTATGGCACCAAAAAGCCACATGAGAGCAAATAAGGGAGGAAATAGACAATGTCACGTAAAGGCAAAATCGAACACAGAGATGTTCTCCCAGATCCAATTTACAATTCCAAATTGGTCACTCGCTTGATCAATCGCGTCATGTATGATGGCAAGCGCGGAACCGCCCAAAAGATCATCTATACTTCCTTCAAGACCATCGAAGAGAAGACCGGCAAACCAGCCATGGATGTCTTTGCGACCGCCGTCAACAACATCATGCCTGAAGTCGAATTGAAAGTCCGTCGTATCGGCGCCGCCAACTATCAGGTCCCAGTCGAGGTCAACCCAGCCAGGAAGCAAACCTTGGGCCTTCGCTGGTTGGTCACTTATGCCCGCTTGCGCAACGAGAAGACCATGGATGCCAAATTGGCTGCCGAGATCATCGACGCCGCCAACGGAACCGGTGGAGCCGTCAAAAAGAAAGAAGATGTCCTCAAGATGGCCGAAGCCAACAAGGCTTACGCTCACTATCGTTGGTAATAAAGGAGAAAGAAAATGGCTGAAGACATACTCACAGGCGTAGATAAGTTCGACTTACCTCACACCCGTAATATCGGTATCATGGCTCACATCGATGCCGGCAAAACCACTACCACAGAACGTATCCTTTATTACACCGGCCGTTCCCATAAGATCGGCGAAGTCCATGAAGGTGCAGCCACCATGGACTGGATGGAAGAAGAGCAAGAACGCGGAATTACGATCACCTCATCCGCCACGACTTGTTTCTGGAAGGGCCATCGCATCAATATCATCGATACCCCGGGACACGTCGATTTCACGGTCGAAGTCGAACGCTCCTTGCGTGTCTTAGACGGCGCAGTCACCGTTCTCGATTCCAAAAACGGCGTCGAGCCTCAAACCGAAACGGTCTGGCGCCAAGCCGACAAATACGGAGTCCCTAGAATCGTCTTCTGCAATAAGATGGACGCTATCGGCGCGGACTTCGAAATGTGTTTAGGAACCCTTAAAGAAAGACTTGGCGTCGATTATGCCGCCATCCAATATCCTATCGGCCGCGAATCCATGTTCACCGGCGAAATCGATTTGGTGAAGATGGAAGCTTGGTATTATGACCTCAAAGACAAAGACATCCCGCCAGTCATCAAGCCAGTTCCTGAAGAATTGATGGACAAAGCCATCTATTATCGCAACGAATTGATCGAGAAGCTTGCCGCTTACGACGATGACTTCATGATGAAGGTTTTAGACGGCGAAGAGCCAAGCGTCGAAGAAATCAAAGCCGTCATCCGCAAAGCCACGATCTCTGGGAAATTCTTCCCGGTCCTCTGCGGAACAGCCTTCAAAAACAAGGGCGTCCAGCTCTTGTTGGACGCTGTCATCGATTATCTCCCTTCCCCACTTGATATCCCTGGGGAAAAAGGCGTCGATGCCAAAGGCAATGACTTCACTTGCACCGTCACCGATAAGGCTCCATTCGTCGGATTGGCCTTCAAGATCGCCACCGACCCATTCGTTGGCCGTTTGGCTTACGTCCGTGTCTATCAAGGCGTCTTAAAGAGCGGTTCCTATGTCTTGAATAGTTCCAATGGCAACCAAGAACGTATCGCCCGTTTGGTCCTTATGCATTCCAACCATCGTCAAGAGGTTTCAGAGCTTAAGGCAGGCGAAATCGGCGCGGTCGTCGGCTTAAAGACCACGACTACCGGCGATACCTTATGCGATCCGAACAACAAAGTCGTTCTCGAATCACTCGAATTCCCAGAGCCGGTTCTCGAAGAAGCGGTGGAGCCAAAGACCAAAGCCGACATCGAAAAGATGAATGTCGCTTTGGCTAAATTGGCCGAAGAAGATCCAACATTCCGCGTTCACACCAACCAAGAAACCGGCCAGACGATCATCGCCGGCGTCGGTGAATTGCAACTCGAGATCTTGGTCGAACGTATGCGCCGCGAATTCAACGTTCAAGTCAACGTCGGCGCTCCGCAGGTCAACTATCGCGAAACCATCACCAAGACCGGAGAAGCCCAAGGCCGTTATGTCAAACAGTCCGGTGGTCATGGCCAATACGGCGATGTTTGGATCCGTTTTGAGCCAAACCCAGGGAAAGGCTTCGAATTCGTCGACGCCATCGTCGGTGGCTCGGTTCCAAAAGAATTCATCAAGCCAACCCAGCAAGGTTTGGAAGATGCTCTTACCAGGGGCATCATCGCTGGCTTCCCAGTAATCGACGTCAAGGCGACCTTATTCGACGGTTCTTATCACGATGTCGACTCTTCGGAAGCTGCTTATAAGATCGCTGCTTCAATGGCTTTGAAAGCCGCTGGAGACAAATGCGGTCCGGTAATCCTTGAGCCTATCATGAAGGTCGATATCACGATCCCAGACCAATATTATGGCGATGTCATCGGCGACATCTCTCGTCGCCGTGGCCAACTTAACGGCGAAACCCAGCGTGGCAACAACGCCAAAGAGGTTTCTTGCTTAGTCCCATTGGCGGAAATGTTCGGTTATGTAACCGATTTGCGTTCCCTCACCCAAGGACGCGGCAACTTCATGATGACTTTCTCCCACTATGGACAAACCCCGCGTTTCATCCAAGACGAGATCGTCAAGAAAGCCCAACACTAATTTATAAATTAGTAAATGTTGTAAAAAACAGCCCGTTGAAATATCATAATTAACGGATTGTCAAAAACCATTTTTCGGAGGAAAAAACACCCATGGCAAAAGAAAAATTCAACCGTGACCGTGTCCATCTTAACGTTGGCACCATCGGTCACGTCGACCACGGCAAGACCACTTTGACTGCCGCGATCACCCACTACCTCTCCATGCTCGGCAAAGCCACTGGCGGAGCTGAAGGAAACGCTGTTGACAAAGCTTACGGCGATATCGACAGTTCTCCAGAAGAGAGAGCTCGTGGCATTACAATCAACACCGCTCACGAAGAGTACGAAACCAAGACCCGTCACTATGCTCACGTCGACTGCCCGGGACACGCTGACTATATCAAGAACATGATCACCGGCGCCGCCCAGATGGATGCTGCCATCCTTGTCGTCGCCGCTACCGATGGCGTTATGCCTCAGACCCGCGAACACGTCTTGCTCGCCCGTCAGGTTGGCGTTCCTTATATCATCGTTTACCTTAACAAAACCGACCTCGTCGATGATCCAGAATTGATCGACTTAGTCGAAATGGATGTCCGTGACCTCTTAAGCTCCTATGGCTTCCCAGGCGACGAACTCCCAGTCATCCGTGGCTCCGCTCGCGAAGCCGGTATGGCCACCGATTATAATTCCGATGCTTGCAAGTCCATCAAAGAACTTCTCGAAGCTATGGATACCTATATCCCAGATCCAAAGCGTGACGAAGACAAACCATTCTTGCTCCCAATCGAAGACGTCCTTACCATCTCTGGTCGTGGCACCGTCGTCACTGGCAGAGTCGAACGTGGTATCGCCCGCGTTGGCGACGAAGCCGAAATCGTCGGTATCAAGCCAACCCAAAAGACCGTCATCACTGGTCTTGAAATGTTCCGTAAGACCTTGGATTTCGCCACTGGCGGCGATAACGTCGGAGCTCTTCTCCGCGGCGTTACACATGACCAAGTCGAACGCGGCCAAGTCCTTGCTAAGCCAGGATCCATCGTCCCACACGACAAATTCTCCGCCGCTGTCTACGTTCTTACCAAAGAAGAAGGCGGACGTCACACTGCTTTCTTGAACGGTTATCGTCCACAATTCTTCTTCCGTACCACTGATATTACCGGTAACATCACTTTGCCAGCTGGTACTGATATGGTCATGCCTGGCGATAATGTCACCTTCAGCGTTGACCTTATCCACCCGATCGCCCTCGAACAAGGCACCAAATTCTCCATTCGTGAAGGTGGACGTACTGTCGGCGCCGGTACCGTCAGCGACATCATTCATTAATTTGAACAATCAATAAGAAGGGCACACGTATGTGTGCCTTTTTTATATGCCTTTAGGAGTTTCGTTGCGTTAAATGTTTTCTTATCTTATGATAAGAACATGAATCAACCAAAGAACCTTTCTTTAGCTTTGCCGACCAAACGATTCGTCTCATTCGCGATCGATTTCGCTTTGGCGGCCATTATCGGATATGTTTTGTTCGCCTTTTGGGGCAGCAAGGGCTTGTTTACCTCTTTGGGCGGGGAAGCCTTATGGCAAGAAGCCATGGAATTCTATGGAACCAGCCATCTTTACAATATCGATAAAAGCGAAGATGGATCTTGGGCGAAAACGTATGATATCCTAGATTATGATGTCGTCCCTTCCAATGCCCAAGCTAAACCAGGATTCGAATATTATTTGGATGCCGTATATCTCTTTTACACGGACTATTTGCCAAATAGTCCGCATATCGATTCCGTGAATGGAGTAGCGGCAAAGGATTATTATACCGGAGCGTATTTCTGCAGCGAAATCATGGGACTTCCTAGCGATTTAAGTTCAATAAATATCGAAGACCCAGCAACCTATACATCCAAAAACGGATATTTCGAATATGGATTGAACACTGATGGAAGCGCGGTGGATGTCGAAGCCAAACCGGTTGTTTCAAGGAATTATCAATCTTTGATCAATGCGAACGATACCGCCACATTGACCAAATATTTCAAATTGTTCGTCGATGGGACGACGTCTAATACTGCCAGCGGCATTTTCTATGATGCCGCCGTATTGCTTTCCAAACAAAGCTATTTGGTTCCTATAGCCAGGGCTTATAGCAAAGTCAATTGGGTCACAAACGTCGTGTCTTTCTCGATCCCGCTTGTCGCTTTCTTCCTTTTGATTCCATTCGCGGCTCCAAATGGGGAAATGTTGGGGGAGCTTATAACAAGGATTGGAATCGCGCAGAAAAACGGCGTCAAAATCAAGTGGTGGCAAAGGTTCCTTAGACCTTGGGTTTTGGCAATATGCTTATGTCCGTTCGTTTTCGTTCCTAGGAATTATCAAATGTTTGCCTTGATGGGGGCGATAATCCTTTTGTTCATCGATTTCGCTTTCGCTTTAAGGGACAAAACCGGCAATTATAGAACATTGGCCGATAGAATGTGCGGAACCCTCGTTTATGACAAAAAGAAATCGAAATTGCTTCATTCTGATAAAGAAGCCGAGCAATACGATATCGATCATAATGTTATGGAAACCGTTAACAATGAGATAATCAAGGTCGTCGATTCGGAAGCCATATTGAACCAAAGATCCTTAATCGATTTGGATTCGCTCGATAATCGTGATATGAATGGATCTTCCTTCGATGAATTCGAAAACGGGAAAGAGGATAAATAATGTCTAAGATGTCATTTGTGAAAAGAGATGACGTCATCACCGAAGAAGGCTACAGGCTGGCTCCGTTTCTTTTAAGGATAACGGCTTGTTTGATTGATATGGTTTTCTTTGTGGGCAGCTTTATTTTGATTTTTTTCCTTTTGTCCACGAACAAATTTCCTACCTTGATCGATGCGATGGGTTCAAGGAAAGCCCAAGAAAGCATGACTATATATCAAGTCAGTTCAGGCTTGGTTCACAAAGACGAGGATAACGTGATAAAAGACATTTCATCGGAAACATATAACGCTTATGAAGATACCGTTATCTATTATTATTTGAATTATGAAGGAGGATTAAACGAAAATAATCCAGAACCGCTTAATTTCACGATCAAAGAATACAATACGACTGTTTTGGGGTTGCCGGAATCAGACGAATATGTGAACCGCTCGTCTTATTTTGATTATCAAAAGGATGCCGATGGCAATTCGTTGTTAAATGAATTAGGCATATTGAAGCCATCTCTTTTCGGAGAAGATGGGAAATTGACGGAGGAAGCTTCGAAAAGCCTGCTCTCTTTTTATAGGGACGCCTATGGCAAGGCCCAAGATAAACTTATGAGCCGTCCGTATTATAAAGCGGCCCAAGCTACCCTTAACAAAGGCTATATAATCGTCGAGTCGATTTCCTTATATGTCCCATTCCTCATTTTTTATTTCATCATCCCTATTTCCAACATTCCAGGAAGGACGTTAGGAAAGCTGTTTATGAAATTGGCGGTCGCCGATAGCAAAACCGGAGTCGCGTTGGAAAAATGGAAAACGTCCCTTAGGACAATACCTTTCATCATTACTTCTTTGATAGCGGTTATCATGAACGATCTGATTATTTCGCTCACTTCGATAATCATCGTCTTATTGGTTAGTTCGGCTTTGATGGTCTTCACCAAAAAACGCCGTTGCCTACACGATTACATCGCTTCATCGGTGGTTATCAGAGAAGACGATTTGATGATAAAACGTTATAAAAAGGCCAATGAGGAGGAAACCGATGCACAAATTGGTTAAGGCGAATCCTGGTTTTAGGACTTTGGCAGCGGTCATCGATTTCCTCATTGCCTGTTTCATTGGCTTAGGGATATTCGCTTTGGTTCAGCTTGGCTTCATGAATAGCAAAACCGGCAAACGATTAACGAGCGACATCCATGATTATCAAGTCGATTCAGGATTGTATTACGATGACGAGAACGGCGATCTGGCTATATATGAAGACTATAGCAATTACGAACGTTACGAAGGGATAATGATCAATTATTATCTGGTTTATCTCCCGAAGATGAACAAGGATATCGCCTATGACAATTATTGGTATAACGTCTTCGTTTTGGGCTTGAAAGACGAAAAGAACCTTTATGACGAAGAGGAACTGAGAAAGATCCAAGAGCCTTCTAAAGACTGCGTTTTATGGCAATATCAGGTTATGGACGGAATGAAAAACTACGATTTGATAGGTGTTCCGGAAGATTCTTTGTATGTTGACGGCAAACTTACCGATGAGGCCAAAACCAGACTTCTTCGCTTCTATTGTTCTAATGAAGAAAGGTCCGTTTATTATAACGCCGTTCAAGATTTGTTCAATCAGCCTTTCTTCCTGCCAACTTACAATAAAGCCGCCGCTTATAATTTGATTTATCCATTGTCGATTTCGATTCCCATTGCTTTGTTGATTATCTATGCGATCATCCCTCTTTGCTTTAAAAACGGCGAGACATTATCGAAAAAAATGTTCCATTTGTGCTTAGTCAATAAATGCGGGTTCCGTATCAAAAAACTTCAGATATTGCTACGTTCCTTACCTTCGATTGCTTTGATTGTCATTCTCGTTTTGTTCTTGCCGCTTGTTTATAGCGTTTCCATCATCTCGATAGGGATGTTTGCTTCTTATTTGTGCTCCTTGTTCACCAAAGAGAAGAAAGCGGTGCACGATATGATTGCCGGAACGATGGTGGTCAATGAAAGAGATTCGGTTTTCTATGACGATTTAGCCGCACAAGAAGCCGGCGAGAAGTTCTACAAAGAAAGAATGGCTCATGCCGAGCAAGAAATCGAAGAAGGAAGAAAAGCCCTCGAAGATGAAGAAAGGGCCAAGTGGAAAAAAGTCAAATAACCAACCTCCGACACGTTTAGGCCTTAAATGTAAATTTACGGCCTTTCTTTTTGAATTCATGTTCACGCTGATTACTACGTAAAGGATGCTTAATTGCCTTGAGGATGAGGCTCTATTTTTGCTACACTATAGAACGTATTAAAAAGGACTGTGCTGAAAAGCACGGGAGGAAAAACATGGAAGTAAGAATAGAAGGTCTTACAAAGGTGTTTGACAGCCGCTCTGGAAAGAAGGGTTCCAGAGTCACTGCTGTAGACAAATTTGATTTGACCATTCCCGACGGCAAGCTCGTCGGACTTTTAGGTCCTTCTGGCTGTGGTAAGTCCACCACCTTGTATATGATCGCTGGGTTGCACAAGCAAAGCGGCGGCCATATTTACTTTGGTAGTGAAGAAGTCACGAACGTTCCACCAGAGAACCGCGGAATCGGTTTGGTTTTCCAAAACTACGCCTTATATCCGCACTTCACCGTCTATCAGAACATTTCATTCCCGCTCGACAACGTTCGTTTGCCTGGCGCCTATGGAAACGAAAAAGACGAGATGAAATCAGCTGAAGCCGATTTGAAGAGCTTTGAAGAAAGTCTCAAAAGAGCCACTGTCCGCCAACCGAATCTGCCGGCTTTGATCGAACGCTACAAAGCCAAAGGCAAGTCCGTTCGCGCCTTGGAAGAAGAATATGCGGCCAATGAAACCCTCATCGCCGATGCCGAAGCGACTCGCGCCCAAAAAGAAGCACGCCTTACCGATGCCATCGCTGCTTACGAGGCCGCCAAATCCGCTTTCGAAGAATTGAAAGCCAGTGATCCAGCGGCGGCTAAAATCGCCAATAAGAAGCGCTTATCCAAAGCCGACAAGGATGCCTTGATCCATGAAAACGCCAGAGTGGTCGATATCGAGCCTTATTTGAATCGCAAGCCGAAGGAATTATCCGGCGGTCAGCAACAGCGTGTCGCCATCGCTCGTGCGCTGGTAAAAAAGCCATCCGTATTGCTTCTCGACGAACCATTGTCCAACTTGGATGCCCGTTTGCGTTTGCAGACTCGTGAAGAGATCAAACGTATCCAAAGGTCGACCGGTATCACCACTGTCTTTGTCACCCATGACCAAGAGGAGGCTATGTCCATCTCCGATACGATCGTCGTCATGAAAGCCGGCATCATCCAACAAATCGGAGAGCCTCAATATGTTTACAACGAACCAGTCAATATGTTCGTTGCGAAATTCTTGGGAAATCCGGCCATCAATATCTTCGAAGGCGAAATCAAAGACGGAAAGCTTTATCTAAACGGTGAAGTCTTCGATGACGATCCTGTCTATAAGAAAAATTACGATAAGGTCATTTACGAAGAGCCGGAAAAGAAATTCGATTCCAAAGGCAAAGAAATAATCCCTGCCGACAGGGAAGAAAACCCAGAAGTCGCCAAATTGTCTTATCCGACTCATATCGAATCCTATTCTGACCGCAAGGTATTCATCGGCGTTCGTCCGGAGCACTTCTCCGCTACCGTCAAAAAGAGCTCCAAAAACGTCGTTCCTGTCGATGTCGACATGATTCAGCATATCGGACGTGACGTTTCGGTGGTTGGAAACGTCAGCGGAAACCAAAATTACAAATTGCGTATCATCATACCAAGCGAAGAAAGCGATCTCGTTGGATCGGTTTCGAACATGAAATTCGCGGCTAAGCGATTCTACGTCTTTGAGGAAGGCGGAGAGAGGTTGAAATAATGGCGGCGACTAAATCGAAAATCGCCACGGAATTGGCTTATTGGAGAGCTCGTCCGAGTGAAGAACAATTGGCTGCGTCTACCGAAGCCATCCTTCATCAGACATTGACCACCCGCAAAGCCTCCCGTTTCCAACTCCCAGAATGGGCGAAAGCCTGGATTGCTTTGATCCCCGCTTTGTTCTTCTTGCTCTTATTCATGATCTACCCAATCATCAACACTTTCTTGATTTCGTGGATTATCAACTTCAAATTCATGGCTGGCTCCAACAGTTCGTTCGCATTGACGAACTACTTCGCTGCTTTAGCCAATACCCGCAGCCAGGTAATGCCTTATTGGGGCATTGGCAACTACGTTACCGTCTTGACATCTCAGGAATTCCTCAATTCTTTGGCCAATACGGCGATCATCGTTGTCGTTTCCGTCCCTCTTACAATCATCATCGGCTTGTTGATTGCGGTTTTCCTGAATTCGATCAAGCCCTTGAAAGGTTTCTTCCAAACCGTGTTCTTCCTGCCTTATGTTACCAACACGATCGCGCTGGGTATGGTCTTCAAGCTCATCTTCTCGGCATCGGGAGCGGGCTTATTCAACAAATTCTTGAGCATATTCGGGGTCTCAGCCCAATCATGGCTCACGGCCGACGCTCCGAAGGCAGCGATGTTGGTCCCTATCATCATGTATGCCGTTTGGAATGGCTTGGCCTTCAAGATCTTGGTCTTTGAATCAGGCCTAGCTTCAATCGACAACCAATATTACGATGCCGCTAAGATCGACGGCGCTTCCAGAAGCACGATCTTCGCCCGCATCACCGTTCCTCTTCTATCTCCGCAAATCTTGTATATTACCATTACTTCCTTCATTGGCGCATTCAAGAGTTACACTCAGATCATATCTTTGTTCGGAGGCGGCGCTTATTACTTTGGCGGCTCCACTCAAAAATATTGGGAAACGGTCGTCGGCTATATCTACGTTACCATGCAAGACCCGACTAAGACCGGCGTTGCCGCCGCAGCTTCCTTCGTCTTGCTTGTCATCATATTGCTCATCACCCTCGTTCAGATGCAGGTGAGCAAGAGAAAGGTGGTGTATTGATATGGCGCACGAAATGTATTTCGCCACTCCGGCTCAGATGAGGAGATACAAAGCCTCCAAAACAATCAGACAGATTCTCGTTTATTTCTTCCTTTCTTTGATTGGCTTATTCATCCTTATCCCATTCGTATTCATGGTCGTCACGTCTTTCCGTGATCCTAGCAACTATAATTACGACACGATCAACAACATCTTCCATATTATTCCTCCTGCCACCCATGAAGTGACTGGCACGGCGAACTATTCCCTTTATAACTTCACCGCCGTATTCACCTATAGAAGCGCCTCTGGGCAGAGCATCAACTTCGGCCTCTATTATGGAAATACCCTTTATGTTTCGATAATCGGGACCTTCTTCACTTTGATTACGACGGTCTTGGCATCATTCGCTTTCGCCCGTTGCAACTTCAAAGGCAAAAACATTCTGTTCACTATTTTGCTAGGTACCATGATGATTCCTGGCGAAATGATGGTCATCACCAACTACCAGACCGTCATGGGATTAAGTTGGGAAAACACTTATGCGTCATTGATATTCGTCCATGGCGTATCGGTCTTCTACATTTTCTATCTGCGACAAACCTTCCAACAGATTCCGAACGAACTGTTCCTGGCGGCAAAAGTCGATGGCTATGGCCATTTCGCCTATTTATGGAAAGTGATGATTCCTATCGCGATGCCAACCATCATCACCATCATGATTCTTTCTTTGATGGGCGCTTGGAACTCCTACATTTGGCCGAATCTCGTCGCTTCTGGCAACAACAAGGTATTTGGATGGTCGATGAAACTCGTTTCCAACGGACTTATGAGCTTATTCCAATCAACCGACAACGAAGTTTCCTACGATACCGTCAAGATCGCTGGTTCGGTGGTCGTCACGACTCCGCTATTTATCTTCTTCTTGATTTTCCGCAAATACATCATGCGTGGCATTTCCCGCTCGGGTATCAAAGGTTAATCGATTCGAAAACTTGAAAATTGGATAAAAAGGAAAATTAAAATGAAAAAAAACAAATTCAAATTCTTGGCTGTCGGTGCCTTGCTCACCATGGCTTTGACAAGCTGCGGCGGCGAAACCCTCGATCCAGAACGTCCGGTTGACATGAATCTTGACGTCAACGGCGTCGAAATCGACTGGTGGACCGGCTTTGGATCCGATATCACTGGCTATCTTGATGATCAGATCCTCCCTGAATTCCAAGAGAAGACCGGCATTAAAATCAATCATGTCACCAAAGGTGGTTATGACAATCTCCAAAAAGCCGTCAACTTGGGAGCAGGGAAACGTACCTATCCGAATATCGTCGTTGGCTATCCAGATCATTTCGCTTCTTATGTCGCTTCCAATATGCAACTTCGTTTGGATCCGTATTTCAGCGCCGATAGCGAAGGCCAATCCTTCATGGATGACATCTATCCTTCTTATATGGAAGAAAATCAACAGCTCGAATTCAAAGAAGATGGCACCGGCTATACCTTAGGCGTCCCTTTCAACAAATCCACCGAAGTTCTTGTCTATAACGAAGGTTTCTTCAATTCCGATATCGTCAAAGGCTGGGGTATTGCTAAAGTCCCTCAGACCTGGGATGAAGTCAAGACCTATGGAGAAATCGCCGTCGAAAAGCTCACTCCGTTCTTTGGAAAGGTTTTGGGCACCGATGGGATCGGCTATGAAAAAGAGAGCGATTTGCCAAAGGGAGTCGATGTTCTTTGCAACCTTATGGAAGTGGAAGCCAGTACCTTCTATTTCCTTGGCTATGACTCAACCGCCAACCTCTTTATCAGCAGCTTGCGTCAATGGGGCGGGAAATATACCGAGCTCGATACTTCGACTGGCTTAGGATACGCCGTTTACAACAATGCCGAATGCAAAGCCATGCTTGAATTCATGCGCGATCTTTCCAATAAGCATATTTTGGCCATCCCTGCCTCTTTCGGCGGCACATCCCTTTATTGCTCCGATTTCTATAAGAACTACCAATGCATGATGAACGTTGGCTCTTCCGCTGGCTTAAGCCACTATACCGACGCCAAATTGAAGACCACTTCCGGCGTCACCTCCGTTCCTTATAAAGACGAAGACCACAAATATGTCATTTCTCAAGGAACCAATTTAGCGATGCTAAACAAGGGGACCGATGAGCAGATTTTAGCTTCCTGGAAAGCCCTCAAATATTTGACCACTGGCGAAACCAATGGCCTATTCTGCGCTTTGACCGGATATTATCCAGCCACTAAATCATCTTACAATTCCACGACTTACCAAGAATTCTTGAACGCTGTCCCATCCGACGAAAACGACGCCAATAAGAAAAAGGCGGCCAAAGCGAACGCCGAAATCTATGATGCCGATGACTCCAAATGGCATAAATTCGTCGATGTCGGATTCAATGGTTCATCCGTCGTCCGTACCGAAGTAAGCTCCGTCATTTCGAGAGTCATGATCGAAAATACTTCCATCGATACGATTTTGGATGAATCTTATAACAATATTTCTGCCTACGTCCGTAGCTAATAATCAAAGGAGGACCCACATGAAAAAAAAGAAATTATTGGTCCTTTTGCCTCTAATTAGCTCTGCGATCGGTTTGTCCGGTTGCGAAACGACCAAAGTCAATCCATACGATCTTGACTTTAGCATCGATACCAATGGTACCACCATCCAAATGTGGCACCCATTTGGTTCCGATATCGGTGGTTACCTTGAAGAAGTCGTCAATCTCTTCACCGAAGAGACCGGCATCAAGGTGGAATTAGAGGGAAAAGGCGGATACGATAACCTTCAAAAGGCTATTAACCTAGGAGCATCTAAGCGCAAAATTCCAGGCGTCACGCTTGCTTATCCTGACCATATGGCCAGTTATGTCAACAACGACTCCATCCTTCGTTTGGATTATTTCTTCGAAAACGACGGAGAAGATTTCAAAATGGACGACTTCTATGCCGACTATATGGTCGAAAATCAAAGCATCGAAAAGAAGGAAGATGGGTCTGGCTTTTATACCTTGGGCGTCCCATTCAACAAATCGACGGAAGTCATGTATTACAACAAGACTTTCTTTGACTGGGCCTCAGCTCAGGACTCATCGATCAAAGTCCCATCCACTTGGGATGAGGTTTATACTGTCTCCAACGCCATCTTGAATCTTTTGAAAAACAAAGGGCTTTACGAAAAGATTTTAGGCAGCGACGGGAATCTTTATGCTAGGGTGACCGAAATTCCTGTCGGGGTTGACGTGGTTTTGGATTTTTCTGCCGTTACGGAAAATACATTCCACCCATTCGTTTATGATTCCCAATCGAATTTCTTCATAACCACGATCCGTCAATGGGGCGGAACCTACACCGAATTCGATTCGTCAACCAGAAAAGGATATATGGCATTCAATAACCAAGCTACCGTCGATGGTTTGACTTTTATGCAAAAGCTTCACAACGAATGTGGCATGGCCATTCCTGCCGAATATGGCGGAACGACCAAATATTCGTCTGGCTATTTCAAAAACTGGCAATCCCTTATGACGATCGGCTCTTCTGCCGGCGCTGCCAATAGCGCCCCTACCGGAGATGCCTTCCAAGTCGGCGTCGCCCCTATTCCTTATAAGGACGAAGATCATAAATACGCCATTTCGCAAGGAACCAACCTCATCTTGATGGACGTTGGAACCGTTGCCCAAAGAGTCGCTTCTTGGAAATTGCTCAAATACTTGGCCAAATTCCAAAATGGCTTGTTTGCTTCAAGAAGTGCGTATTATCCTTCTTGCGAATACGCTCAGAATTCCCAAGAATACCAAGACGCCTTAACCCGCAACAATCCTGAAACCGCCACCGAAAAACCGACTACGGCCCAGGCTTTGCACTATTATGTGGCTAAGGTGAATTCCGATTATTATTTAAATGATTCTTCTAATTGGACTAAGTTCGTCGATCCGGGATTCTCTGGCTCGTCCGCAATCCGCGAAGCCGTATCTTCAGCCATGAGCTTATTGTTCATTGGCGATACGTCTGGCAAACAGCTTAGCCCACAAGAAGTCATCGATTATTATTACAACAACAGCGATTTGAAGGATTACGTACGTTCATGAAAAAAATACAAAAATTAGTAGGACTTCTCCTCTCTTTGACCATTTTGGGAGGAGCTTTGGCCGGGTGTGACAAAACTCCTACTTGCCCGGATATCACCGACACAAATGCCTTATATACGACTCCAGAAACCGACAAGCTGAAATTTGCTTATGAAGATAGCTATGCCACGACGAATTTCAATATCAAAAATGAGCATGGCGTCAATTATGGCAAGGCCACCCTTGTCAGCGTGACCGATGGCGATACCGCCAATTTCACCACTTTGGATGGGACCTATCTTAAATGCCGCTTCCTTGGAATCAATACCCCTGAATCGACTGCCAAAGTCGAAGCCTGGGGTGTCAAAGCTTCCAAATGGATGGCTTCGGTCTTCGAAAAGGCGGTGGACTTCTGTTTAGTCTGCGATGCCGATACTTATGGGACTGTCGATTCATCCGGATCTCGCGCCTTGGCCTTCGTTTGGTATAAGACATCGGCTGATGATGCCACTCATCCAAATACCTGGAGACTTTACAATTTGGAATGCATCGAACAATGCTATTCCAAAAACCAATTGTTCACCGATTCTTCCTTGAATTATCTTGATTCTTTCCTTGCTGCCGAGGAAAGGGGAACCAAGTGCGGTGGAAGAATATATGGGCAAAACGATCCTGATTTCGTCGGTTCCACGACCGTTATCGAAGTTACTTGCTATTATGTCCGTCACCACTTCTCCGAAATCGGCATCGATTTCCAAGAAGGATCATCTGGCTCATACCTCCATATCACCGGATTGGTCGTTGGCATGATGGGCGACAATTTCGTCATCAGAGACCTCAAGCGTGACTTGGATCAAGATGAAAGCGACGCCTTGGAATGCTTATATGTCTACGCTGGGTTCAATACCTCATTGGCATCCAAGATCCACGCCGGCGACATCGCTTCCTTCTATTGCCGCGCCTCCAAATATCCAAAGACTTCCGAGAACATCCAATTGACGGACGTTAGCGTCGCTAACTATGGCAAATACAAATTCGTCGTCATCAAATCGACAGACGAGGCTTATAAGGATTATCTCCCGGTCGCCCCAAGCGCCGATATGGATCCATATGTCTCTTCTTCCGCGCCAACCACTTATGGAGAATTGAGCCAATATTATGGCTATTACACCAAGCTTCGCGTCAAAATCCGCACTGTCACAGGCACCGTTATCGACGATGACGGAAACACCGTTGAGGTCAATAGCTATTATAGGGAAAGCACCAATTCCACTACTGGCTTGGTAACTGCCACCACGATCTACGCCTATCTGGAAGGCAGCAACAACGTCGTTTGCAACGTCCGTTTGGATGCGAGCATCGGCTTGACCAAAGACGACTTCGGCGTCAACCAAGTTTGGGAATTCAAAGCTTATCTTTCCAAATACTACGACAACTATCAGATTCAGGCTTTCAGCTATGATAGAAGCATCGGCAACGCCGTTAGAATCAGCTAATAAAGGAAAACGAAAATGAAATTTTACAAAGCATTTGGACTATTGGCCGCCACAGCGGGTCTGTTGTTGACCGGCTGTGGAGATGGCACTACATCCGATAAGGAAATCGTTAAGGAAGCGGCTGACACCGACGCCCTTATCATTTCCGGTTCCGGTACCTCATTCTCTTCCAAGCGAGTCAATGAGCTTCCTTATAAGAGAGCCCTATATCTCGCCAATTCGATGAGCGCTTCGGCGAAAGTAAAAGATAGTTCCGGAAATGTCATTTCTGATTATGTCTTAACAAGCGTCACTTGGAAGATTTCCGGGGATGGAGCATCCCTTTGGAAACACAATTCCGTCTTCGATGACGAAACCAACGATTACCAATATTGGACTGCCACTTATCCAGAAAGCGGCGATAAGGTCGCGGTTACCTTCACGGCTACCATCACTTACGGAAAGGCTTCAGCCCAAGTCGATTACAAATTCTTGATGACCCCAAAGGCCTAAAAGAAGCCAATATCGTTCATAAAGGTCGCTTCGGTGGCCTTTTTTGGTTAAATATGCCGAAACAATCGCATATAATGACTATATATGGCGAGCTTATCGTTAACAAAATTGAAAAAGATCCACTCCGAGATCAAAAACGACAGGCGGAAGTTCGTTTCTTTGGATGCTCTTTCAAGGAAGCTGGGCATCTATCCTGAAATATTGGGAAACGAGCTAAGCGAATTCGCTCCGATGATCATGCTTGACCAAAATTTGAACATGAAATCCCTTCTTGCTCCTTTGGAAGAAAAAATCAAAGAATTGGAAGAAGAAAAAGCCAAGCAACCCAAGAAACCCAGAATAGCCGTAAGCAAGAAAGAAGTGTCCGAATACCGTTCCATTCAATCTTTCGTTTATGCCAAAATGACCGGCGCCGGAGGATTGGTGGACACTTCGGCATATTTGGATGACAAAGATCTCAGGATCCTCCAAAAACTCATTTCTGCCGAGATCGTCAAGCGCAAAGGATCGCCTAAGAAAAAGAAGAAATAAGGTTCATTCGTTTTAGCTTGAGATACACCTGTAATTTTGCCGTTATTTATAAATAAATAGTTTCCTTGTTTCTTTTGCCGTGCCAAAATATATCAGTAATAGAGAGGAGAATAATTTTAAAATGAATCGTAAGATCATGCTATTACCTCTTACGGCCGCTCTCGTCTTTGGCTTGGCTTCATGCGATAACGCCAAAGATGATTCAGACGTAAGTTCAACCACTACATATGATGGTGGAATTTCCGATGTTTCAGTCGGAGACGTTGCTCTTTCCGGCATTGTTGCCCAAAAAGGAACCAAAGGTTGGATGCTTGATGATGGAAAAGCTTCCATTTATGTTTTTGGTGCCTTGGCCGAAGAATTCAAAGTCGGCGATCACGTTACCGTAACCGGTACTTGCACTGCTTACTGGGGCTTATTCGAAATTACTAAAGCGACCGTGGCCAAATCCACCAAGGATGCACCAAAATTATCCGATCCAATCGAACTCACTGCTGATGAACTTACAAGCCTTTGGAACATCACTTCAGTTGCCAAAGAAACTGACACCACATTTTCTCCTACCAAATCCAAGCGTTATAAACTGACTGGCGTCACTGCCGAAAGCGTTGCCGGATATGCCGGCTTCAGCGTCAGCGGATTCTCGAGTGCCAAACTTAAGACTTATTACTATGACTCCGTCTATAACGTAACTGTCGCCAACCAAAAAACAAAGATTTATGCTGGCTGCAAATACGATGTCTCCTTCTATTATGTCGGCACCGGATCCGATAAGAATGTCAACATGGGTATTTTCGATGTCACAGCCCACTATGACGCAGTCGAATCAGTTTCCGTTGCTGGCGATAATAAAGTTGCGACCGGCGATTCCATTACTTTGACCGGTTCCACTTTGCCAGCTACTGCCGATCAAGGTTTGACCTGGTCTTCCAGCGATGAAAGCGTAGCGAAGGTTTCTTCTTACGGAAAAGTCACTGGCGTCAAAGAAGGTTCTGTTACCATCACAGCCACTTCTACTGCCGATACAACCAAGAAAGCTGAATTCGCTGTTAGCGTTGTCACTGGCAAGACTTACACCAAAGTTGCTGATGCTTCCTTTAGCAAAGCCAACAATACGATAGCGAAAACGGATGATCATAGCAACGAAACTCCTGCTTATACTACGTACACTTCTTCTAGTGGAGTTGTGATCAAAAACGAAAAAGGAACGTCACAAAATCATCGCGTTTGGAATGCTTCAGAGTATAACTTGAGAATCTATCAAGGCGCCAATCTTGTTATTAGTTGTGATAACGATTTCTCTCGCCTTCTTCTTACTTGCGATTGCTATGGCTCGGATGAATATTGTTCACGACTTAAGGAATCAAATCTTCCTACGGGGGCTAAGATGGATGTTGCAGATCATGTTATCACCATCACTTTGTCAGAAGCCGCAAAATCAGCGACATTATCAAACTTCGCCGCTCAAGTTCGCGTGAAAAACATCGAATTGCAAGCATAATAATATAGAAGATAACAGATAAGGAGCCTTGTGGCTCCTTTTCTTTTACTTGCTAAATTTGGATACCAAGTATAAAATTACCAAGCGTTGGTTCCTTAGCTCAGTTGGTAGAGCAGCTGACTCTTAATCAGCGGGTCGCGGGTTCGAGTCCCTCAGGAATCACCATATATAAACAGAGACCGGCTTAGTCCGGTTTTTCATTTATTCAAATCGATTAGACGGTGGTCCTCCTTTTTAATTCGCTTGTTTGATATCGCTTTGGAAATATAGCGAGACAAGGTTTCTCGTTCGACATTCAAATCCTTAGCTAAATCAGTGATTGATTTATACGCTATCGTCCCGTTATTCAAAAAGAAATCATAAGCGATCCTTTCTTCCAAAGAATTGAATGAAAGCAGTTTTACCCGTTCGTTAAGTTGAATCGTCATGTTGGCAGACAACGATAAATATTCTCTTAGAAACGCTTTGTTTTTGGAACATAACGATAATAAATTTTTCTCATTTATCAGATAGATGATCGATGGCAATAAGGCGGCCACGTTTCCTTTGTAATATGGGTTTATCGAAAAGAGGAGATTGTTTCCGAATATCATTCCTTCGTTTATTGTGTTAAAGACTATTTCCTTTCCTTCAAAAGTGTAGGAAGAAATAATCAAAGAGCCGGATAGAAGGATACCTAAAGAACTACATAATTCGCCTTCAATAAACAAGATCTCGCCTTTTTTGATCGATTTTTTTTCGAAAAGAGCAAAATCTTCTTTGGTTAATGTTTCTAATATATGTGACATAAATCACATTAATGATAGCGGATCACCCATATAATATCCATAAGGAAAAACCATGAAAAAATATATATTTGCCTTGTTGCCGTTATTCCTTCTTGCTTCTTGTGGGGATTCAAATAATCTTGAATTGACCATCGCTTCCCCCAATGGGGCTCCGGCGTTGTCTCTATATGAATATTTGGGAGACAAAAACGTCGAAATATCAAACGCTCAAACCGTGACTTCTTATTTCCAATCAGGAAGCAAAGACGTGGTGATACTCCCAACTAACGCAGGGGTTAAAATGATTCAAAACACAAATGCTCCATATAAGCTGGCAGCGACTGTGACTTTCGGGAATTTCTTTTTGGCTTCCACGGGATTGGATTTGAACGGCACGGTGGACAAAGACGATTACATCGTCATTTTTCAGCAAAATTCGATTCCTGATTATTTGTTCAAATACGTGTATGGCGATGTTTTCGATTTCACCAACGTTCATTATGTGACGGACGTAAATGCCGCATCGAGATGCCTTATAAGCGGAAAGAACGAATCAGATTCCAACAACGAAGTCGATTACGTTTTGATGGCTCAGCCAGCTTTGGCCAATGCTTTAAGTCAAAACCCATCGGCTTTCGTATATGCCAATCTTCAATCTATGTACCAGGCAAAAACGAATGGCAAGGAAATCATGCAGGCATCTATTTTTGTTTCCGATTCAGCAGATGAAAAGAAAGCCAAAGAATTCTTGGAAGAAATAAAAGATGATATGAAAGATCTTTTGGAAGATCCTTCTTCTTTGGATGAGGCTATAAAGGAATCTGGGCTGGAAAACGAAGCGGTGGTATTGAAAATAGGAAATCCAGCTACCATCAAATCCTTATTATCGGACAACAATCAAATCGGGATCGGTTTTAAATATGCCTATCAAAACAAATTAGCCATCGATAGCTTTTTGAATACACTAGGCCAAGATTCGACAACGGATGAAATCTATTTAAGATGAATATGGAGAAACTAAAGAAGATATTGCGAAACAACCTTAGCCTTTATTTCTATGGCCTTCTTTTCGTCTTTCTTCTTTGGTGGGTTATTTCTTTCATAATAGGTAAAGGGAATTACATATTTCCCAATCCTATTGATACTTTTAAAGAATTTTGGAATTTGCTATCTAAAACATATATTTGGAAATCGATTTGGATGTCATTGGCAAGAACCCTTATCGGCTTTGTGATTGCCTTTGTTTTATCTTTGCTCCTGAGTTTTGTCGTTGGGACTTTCAAACGACTTCAGACATTTCTCAAACCTTTGTTCGTGGTTCTTAAAAGCGCGCCTACCGCGGCCTTCGTGTTTTTGTTTTTGCTTGTTTTGGGAAGTGACTACGCCCCGATCGCGATAGCGGTTCTGCTTTCTCTTCCGATTCTATATGAATCTTTTGTCGGCGGGATGAATTCTTTGCCGAATGAGGTGGAAATGGCGATGAGATTGGATTCAAGCCGGAAAATCGACAATTTCTTTAAAATCCGCCTTCCGTTGGCCTTACCATACGTTTTGGTTGGCCTAGCGTCCTCATTTGCTTTGTCATTCAAAACGACGATCATGGCTGAAATAATAACCGGCAGCACTTCTTATGGCTTGGGTTCCGCAATCAACTTATATCGGAACGAAAACCCTGGGGACATGACGCCGATTTTCGCAATCGCCTTAATTGCCATTCTGATAATCATGATTTTTGATTTGGTTGGTTTCGTCATCAAAAAAACGATGAGCGAAAAGTTCTATATTTAATCGGTCTTCGGCTATTTTTCTCTTTTGAAGGCCGGAAAGACCTAAATCTTTTGGTCTTTTGATAGCAAATATATCAATTTGGCATAAGCGATGTAAGCGGTTCTTTCTTTAATGAAAGAATGAAGTCGTTGTATACTTTTCGCGATTAAGGAGAACGTTTTCATATGTCTGAAATCAAGAAAACATTCCAGTCGGTTGACGGAAACACCGCAGCCGGTCAAGAAAGTTACTATTTTACCGAGGTTGCCGCAATCTTCCCTATCACCCCATCTTCGCCAATGGCTGAATTGGTCGATGTCATGGCTTCCAAAAAAGAGAAGAATTTCTTCAATTCGACCGTCAAGGTCGTGGAAATGCAATCTGAAGCAGGCGCTTCCGGCGCCGTCCATGGCGCTTTGCAAGGAGGCGCTTTAGCCACAACCTATACGGCTTCCCAAGGCTTGCTGCTCATGATCCCGAATATCTATAAATGGGTCGGAGAAGAGCTCCCAGCCGTTTTGCATGTTTCCGCCCGCAGTTTGGCTAACCACGCCCTTTCCATTTTTGGCGATCATCAAGATATTTATGCTTGCCGCCAAACGGGAGCGACCATGATTTGCGCCGGTTCGGTCCAGGAAATCGCCGATTTGGCTCCTGTTGCCCATCTGACCGCCATCGATTCATCATTGCCGGTCATCCATTTTTTCGATGGGTTCCGCACTTCTCATGAAGTTCAGAACGTCGAATTCATCGATCCTAGCGAATGGAAAAAATTGCTTCCGATGGATAAGGTTGAAAAATTTAGGGCGTCGGCCCTTAATCCTCACACCCATGCCGTGACTCGCGGCGGGGCGGAAAACGACGATATCTATTTCCAGGCGTGCGAAGCTCAAAACAAAGAACATGAAGCCGTCATCGACTACGCTTCCAAATACTTTGCCGAAGCCACACGTTTGACTGGCAGAGAATATGCCCCATTTGTCTATTACGGTGCCAAGGATGCCACCAAAGTCATAATCGCCATGGGCTCCATCACCGAAACCGCAGGTGAAGTCGTCGATGCTTTGAATGAAAAAGGCGAGAAAGTCGGTTTGGTCAAAGTTCATCTTTATCGTCCTTTCAGCGCCAAACTTTTATCCGAAGCCATCCCATCTTCCGTCAAACAAGTCGCGGTTTTGGATCGCACCAAGGAAGCGGGAGCCACTGGCGAGCCGTTGTATCTTGATGTCGTCGCCGCTTTGTCTCAGACAGGAAGAAACGATATCGAAGTTCTTGGCGGCCGTTACGGATTGTCTTCCAAAGACACCCAGCCAAAGGATGTCAAAGCCGTCTACGACCATTTGTCCAATCCGAATCGCTGGAATTCCTTCACCATCGGAATCAACGATGATGTGACTAATCTGTCTTTGCCGACCGACAAGGATTTTTCGATCGATCACGATTACGCTTCCTGCTTGTTCTATGGACTCGGAAGCGACGGAACCGTTTCCGCTAACAAGAGCTCGATCAAGATCATCGGCGATGCTACCCATCAATACGCCCAAGCCTATTTCCAATACGATTCCCGTAAATCCGGCGGAGTCACCCGTTCTCACCTCCGTTTTGGCAAGAATCCCATCCATTCCGAATATTACGTCAAAGATGCTGATTTCATTTCTTGCTCTTTGGATACCTACATTTTTCGTTTCGACATCATCAACAATCTAAAGAAAGGCGGAACCTTCCTTTTGAATACAGATATGAGCGAGGAAACGTTGGTTGCTTCCATGCCAAACCGCATGAAACATCTTTTGGCCGAACGCGAAGCGAAATTCTATATCATCGACGCCAACAAGATCGCCGAAGAAATCGGGCTAGGACGTCGCACCAATACCGTTCTCCAAGCATCATTCTTCAAACTCAACGAGCAGATTATGCCATATGACGAAGCTCAGAAATGGATGAAAAAGTTCGCTCTGAAGAGCTATGCCAAAAAAGGCCAGGCCGTCGTTGATTT
Source organism: uncultured Eubacteriales bacterium (assembly GCA_963652335.1). Lineage (GTDB taxonomy): Bacteria > Bacillota_I > Bacilli_A > RFN20 > CAG-826 > UBA4951. The sequence continues at coordinate 180,465 of CAVJSS010000002.1, forward strand.
GAACTATAAAGCCATCGATGCCGGTGCCGAAGGATTAAAAGAAGTCAAAGTGGATCCTAAATGGATTGAGCTCCCTATCGCTCGCAGAAAATCAAATACAGGAGACGAATATTTCGACGACTATTACAATGTCATGGCGAATTTGGATGGCGATGATATCCCAACGTCCGTTTTCCGTAAACATGAATTGAGTTCCGGAACGATGAACCCAAATGTCACGTTCTATGACAAACGCGAAATCGCCGCCGTCGTTCCAAAATGGAATTCGACTTATTGCATCGAATGCAACCAATGCGCATTCGTTTGCCCTCACGCTACGATCCGTCCGTTCTTATTGGATGAAAAGGAAGTCGAAAACGCCCCAGATATCGTCAAAGCCGATCTGAAGAACGCCTTGGGCGGACCTTCCGTCGCTGGACTTAAATATCGTATCCAAATTTCCCCTAAAAACTGCGTCGGTTGCGGATTGTGCGTCGCCGAATGTTTAGGCAACCAAACAGCCAAAAAGCTCGGAAACGATCACTTCGCTCTTGAAATGGTCGAAGCCAAAGGACAATTCGACCAAGAAGAAGGCGCCGATTATCTCTATAAGCACACCGAATATAAGGCTGATAAATTCCCTCTCACTAACGTTAAGGGCGTTAGCTTCTTAATGCCTTATATGGAGGTTTCCGGTGCATGCGCAGGCTGTGGCGAAACCCTTTATTATCGTTTGGTCTCTCAGTTATTCGGGAAAGACATGCTGGTCGCCAATGCCACTGGATGTTCTTCTATCTATTGCGGTTCCACCCCATTGACCCCATTCGTCCGCGATCAAAACGGAAATGGCCCAGCTTGGGCTAATTCCTTATTCGAGGACAATGCCGAATTCGGATTCGGAATGCGTATCGCCACAGATTATAAGCTTACCCAGATTACGAGAATCCTTTCTGATGCCCTTACGGCCGATGACGTCGAAGAAGAATTGAAAGACCTCGCTTCCCAATATCTTGCCAATGTCAAGAATCGCGAATTCATCCGCACCATCGTCAGCTCATTGACCGAGGCGGTTAAGGCTTCCAAAAACGAAGCCGTCAAAGAATTGCTTGAATACGAACGTGACTTGGTCGATAAATCCGTTTGGATCGTCGGTGGCGATGGATGGTCTTATGACATCGGGTACGGCGGTTTGGATCATGCCTTAGCCAACGAAGCCGACATTAACGTCTTGGTCTTGGACACCGAACTTTATTCCAATACCGGTGGTCAGGCTTCCAAATCTTCCCAAACCGGTTCGATCAATAAATTCACCGCATCCGGAAAGAAAGAGGCTAAGAAAAATCTTGCTTTGCTGGCTATGTCTTATGGACATGTATATGTCGCTCAGATCGCTTTGGGCGCTAACCCAGTCAAAGCTATCCAAGCTTTGAAGGAAGCCGAATCCTATGATGGGCCATCCTTGATCATTTGTTATTGCCCTTGCATCAACCATGGCATCAAAGGCGGATTGAGCAATTCCATTTTGGAAGAAAAGCAAGCCGTCGAATGCGGATATTTCCAAACCTTCAGATATGATCCTCGCAAAGTCAAAGAAGGCAAGCCGGGATTAGAGATGGATTGCAAAGACCCAGACTGGTCTAAGTTCCGTGATTTCTTGATGCATCAAACCCGTTTCGCCCAATTGCCTATCGTCAATCCAGAAGAAGCGGAAACCTTGCTCAATAAGTGCGAGAAATACGCCAAAGACCGTTTGGAAGCCGTTAAGAAATTTGGGCTTTAATTCCTTTGCAAATACAATATAAAAGCAGGGTTGTCCCTGCTTTTTATTCGATATCATCTAACATTTAATAGTTAGTTCTTCAAACAGCCCAAAGGAATCAGATAAACTCCGTTTTTGTCTTTCAAAGCGATTTTTCCAGCAGTTATTATCATCAAAAACGCTGGTTTTGGGTGACGCTTGTTTTCGATGTCATTGGCGATTTCGACGAGCTCTTCAGATGCTTTGTCTATTTCTTCCAAATCGGTTAGTTTCACCTCAACCAATGCCCAGGAACCATCGTTGAATTGAATGACCATATCCGCTTCTCTGCCTTTTCCATCTCGATAATGATAAAGGCTGGCATTGATAGAATCGCCATTTTCTTTAAGATCGGCTTTTATGGATTCATTGGATGCTTGCGATGATATCGTTCTTGCGTAAGCCCTTAGTATTCTTTTCGCTCTTCCTTCATCTCTTCTTATAGCGATATCGTTCAACGAAAAAACATCTTCAGATGCTAAACTTTCAAAGAAAGATTTAGCTTGCTGGAGGGCAATATCTTCTTCTTGGCTTATTGCCATGGGCCATCCGCCTCTGCAAATCAAAAAGGAATAGTCATAAATTAAAGAATTCCCTATTTTTACCTCTATAGGTTTTCAAATGTTATAGCTTAGCTA
>CAVJSS010000003.1:0-88043 GCA_963652335.1 uncultured Eubacteriales bacterium
GGCGCGAACCCCCATGGGGGTTGTCCAACAGACACGGACTCAATGTATATCTTCGTCCTGTCTGTTGTCTACTTTATTGATAGCAGTTCAATCTACGCCAAGTGGTTCGGAAAATACGGCAGCCGAATCAAATGCGGAGGGCTAGGCTAAGCGTGATCGAAAACGTAAGACTTACCTACGGAATAAAAACGGAACCTTGCTTGTAATAATCTCACTTTTCTTTATAATAAGCACGTCGATGAGAGAAAGGGATCCGTCCTTCCCCTTGATAGAGAATCCCGGATGGTGGAAGCGGGATAAGAGGAAACGGTGAGTCGTTCCGGAGACAGGAATGAGAATTCCCGTTGGTCCGCCGTTAAGGACATAGAGAGCCTATCAAAAGATAGGAATCAGGGTGGTACCGCGCGCCGCGTCCCTATGAGGGAGGCGGATTTTGTTTTATTTGGAGGAAAATATGCTCGATAAACACTACGATCATAAAAAGGTTGAAGAAGGCAAATACGAAAATTGGGTGAAGAAAGGCTATTTCACGGCCGGAGACAAAACCAAGCAGCCATTTTCCTTGGTCATCCCGCCTCCAAACGTGACCGGAAAGCTTCATTTAGGACACGTCATGGATACGATTCCAGACGATATAATCTGCCGTTACAAAAGGATGAAAGGATTCGATGTCCTCTGGGTTCCTGGCTGCGACCATGCAGGTATCGCCACCCAAGCCAAAGTCGAAGAGAAGCTTCGCAAAGAAGGGCTGTCCCGCTATGATTTGGGAAGGGAGAAATTCTTGGAGAAAGCTTGGTCTTGGAAAGACGAATATGCTTCCATCATCCATTCCCAATGGGCTTCTTTGGGTTTGTCGGTGGATTATAGCAGGGAACGTTTCACCTTGGATCCTGGATTGAACGAAGCCGTGAAGAAAGTCTTCGTCACCCTATATAACGAGGGCCTTTTGTATAAAGGAGAGAAGATCATCAACTGGGATCCGGTCCTAAAGACCGCCCTTTCCAACATCGAAGTAATCCATAAAGACGACAAAGGGGAATTCTTCTATTTCGCCTATGACGTAAAAGGAAGCGACGAGAAACTCATCGTCGCCACGACCCGTCCGGAAACGATGTTTGGGGATACGGCCATATTCGTAAACCCAAAAGACGAAAGATATAAGCATCTCATCGGCAAAAAAGCCATAAACCCAGCAAACGGGGACTTGCTCCCGATATTAGGAGATGGTTACGTCGATATTTCTTTTGGGACCGGGGCGATGAAATGCACGCCGGCCCACGATCCAAATGACTTCAATTTAGCCAAAAAATATGGGTTCCCATTCATCAAGGTTTTGGACGAAAGCGCCCATATGAACGAATTGGCCGGGAAATACAAAGGGAAGGACCGTTATGAATGCCGGAAAGCCTTGGTTAAGGAAATAAAAGAAAACGGGCATTTGATAAAAATAGAGGAAATAGTCCATTCCGTCGGCCATTCCGAAAGAAGCGATGCGGTGGTGGAACCGATGTTATCGGCCCAATGGTTCGTCAAAATGAAGCCGCTGGCAGAGAAGGTGTTAGCCACCCAAAAAAGCAAAAACAAAGTCAGTTTCCTCCCTAAGCGTTTCGAAAACGTCTTGATCAGATGGATGAAAAACGTCGAAGATTGGTGCGTTTCCCGCCAATTATGGTGGGGGCATAGGATTCCAGCTTATTACAATAAGGAAACCGGGGAGATGATAGTCTCTTTGGATAAGCCGGATATGAATGAATACGTCCAAGACGAAGATGTTTTGGACACTTGGTTCTCTTCGGCTTTATGGCCTTTCGCCACCTTAGGTTGGCCAAATACCGATTCCGAAGACTACAAGCGTTATTTCCCGACCTCCGTTTTGGTGACGGGGTATGACATCATCTTCTTTTGGGTCAGCAGGATGATCTTCGATTCTTTGCATTTCACCGACCAAGTCCCATTCAAGAAAGTCGTCATCCACGGCCTTATCAGGGACCCACAAGGAAGGAAGATGTCCAAGTCATTGGGAAATGGGGTCGATCCGATCGATGTCATCGCCAAATATGGCGTTGATGCCTTAAGATTGTTCATCACCACCTCTTCCTCCCCTGGATTGGATATGCGCTATAGCGAAGAAAAGATACAAGCCGCCGAGAATTATCTGAACAAGATATGGAATTCCACCCGTTATGTCGAAGGAATCTTGGGCGAAGGGTTCATCCCAGAAGATCTTGAATCCCTTTCTTTGTCTCCTTTGGATAAGGGGATCTTGGACCGTTACATGCGAATGCTAAAGAAAGTCACTTCCAAGATGGAGGCTTTCGAATTCGGACAGGCTTCCACCTATCTTTATGACTTCGTCTATGACGATTTCTGCTCATCATATCTTGAAATGAGCAAAGTGGCCTTATTGGAAGGCGGAGAGATAGAAAAAGCCACCAAAAACGTCTTGTTCTATCTAATGAGGAACATAATCTTATTGGTCTATCCTTACGCCCCATTCGTCGCGGAAGAGATGTATCTTTCCTTGCCGAAGCATTTGGAATCCGTTTGTTTGGAATCCTATCCGGAATATGATTCTTCTTTCTTATCCAAAAAGGGGAATGAGACATTGAGATTGTTGGAAAAGATGATCAAGGACGTAAGAAATTACAAATCTTCCAATTCTTTGGCCCCAAACGCCCCGGTAAGATTGACCATCTCCCCAAAAGCCCCATTCAAGGGATTCGAGAAATACCTCTCAAGGTTCGCCTTCGCTAAGGAAATAAGCTATTCCAAAGAAGCCAAAGCCAATTCTTTCCTTTATCCTTCCTATTCCTTGGAAGTCGAAGAAGACATCGATATCGAAGAATTGAAAATAAAGCTTTCCAACGAAGAAAAACGTCTTTTGTCCGAAATCGATCGTTCCAAAAAGATGTTGTCCAACCAAGGTTTCATAAACAAAGCCCCGAAAGAAAAGATCTCCTTGGAAGAAGACAAATTGAAGAAAAACGAAGCCTTGCTAGCCTCTTTGAAAGAGAAATTATCCAGTCTTTAAGTAAAACGGCCTTTTGATTGGTTATATCTAATCAGGAGGTCTTTTTATGATAGGAGTCAGATTAAGCGAAGAAAGCCTAAGGAAAACCGTTCCGGGAGAAGCATTGACCTTAGCGGCCGTTTTGGCCATCATGGCCATCGCCGTTGTGGCGGTGGTTTGTTATAAGATGTTCACCTCGGAGTCAGGGACGACCAAATTGCCAGGAGGATGGCAATTCACCTGGAAATGATCAAAATCAAAGAGCTGCCCAAAGAGGAAAGGCCCAGGGAAAAGGCTTTGCTTTATGGAATCGATTCGTTAAATAACAGAGAACTTTTGGCTATCCTTTTAAGGACCGGATACCAAGGCAATTCCGCCTTGGGGATAGCCGATTCCCTATTGGCTAATTTCTCTTCGTTAAGCAATATATTGAACGCCTCTCCGGCCGAGCTTAGCCAAATCAAAGGCATTTCCAAAACGAAATCGTTGGAATTATTAGCTATAGGCGTTTTGTCGAAAAGGGCTGAAAAAGAGACGTTCAAAAAGTTTTCGTCTTCGAAAGAAATATACGAAAGTTATAAGGAAAGATATAGGAATCAAGACAAGGAAGAGATAATTTTGCTTAGCTTCAATCGGGGGAAAACCTTATTGTCCGAGCACATTATGTCTTTCAACAACCAATCGTTTTCTTCTCTTTCGGTCCCCAAAACCTTAGCGAAAGCATTAAAAGACAACGCAAGCGGATTCGTTTTGATCCATAACCATCCATCCGGCTTGCCTTTGCCTTCAAAGGAAGACATCATTTTTACAAATTCTTTGAAGGAAGCCGCAAGCAATGTCCATCTTTCTTTTTTGGACCATATAATCATCGGAAGGGATTCGTATTATTCTTTCCAAGAAGAAGGATTGTTTGACAAATAAATAAAATACATGTTCTTTGGAAACTTAATTAGGAGTCATTATCGTAGGCCAGAGACGAAATTATATATAAATATAAACTTGCCAAAAAGCCGTTTCGGCAATATAGTTTACACGTTGTCGCCCCCGCTTTGGGGCTACAACCGCTTCGTTCCAGCACCTAACAACGTCATTGACGTGGCTGTCATGAGCGAGTCATTAGCACCAAATAGGAGGAACAAAACATGTACGCTATCGTGGAAACCGGCGGCAAGCAGGTCAAAGTCGCAATCGGCGATAAGATCTACGTCGAAAAGCTCGACGTCGAAGCCGGAAACGAAGTCACCCTCAGCAAGGTTCTCTTTATCGGAGGCGAAAAGACAATCGTCGGAAATCCTTATGTCGAAGGAGCCGAAGTCGTCGCCAAGGTCGAGAAGCAAGGCAGAGGCGAGAAGATCCGCATCTACAAGTACAAGTCCAAGGCCAACGAAAGAAAGACCAAAGGTCATCGTCAGCCATATACTTGCTTGGTCATCAAAGAAATCAAAGCCTAATGATCAAAGTCGAAGTCACCTATAGGGATGGATCCATAACCTCGATCGTCTGCAAGGGACATGCCGGGTCGGCCGAACATGGGCACGATCTGGTCTGCGCTTCGGTAAGCGCCATCTTGCTAGGCGGAATGAGGGCCTTGGATCAAAAGAACTTCAGTTTCAAGGAATCGAGCGGATTCGGCAGCATTAGCTGCTTATCTCTCCCAAGCAAAAGGGATCAGGCGGTCTTAGAGACCATTATGACCCAAATTCAATGCGTCGCAGCTTCTTATCCGAAGCTTGTGGCCTTAGAAAGGAAGTAACATCATGAAATTCATCATCGATCTTCAGTTATTTGCCTCGAAAAAGGGTGTTTCCAGCACTAAGAACGGCCGTGATTCGGCCGGTCGTCGTTTAGGCGCCAAGGTCGGGGACGGGCAATTCGTCACCGCCGGCAGCATCATCTATCGTCAACGCGGCACCAAAATGCACGCTGGCACCAACGCCAAAATCGGTGGGGATGATACCGTTTTTGCCTTAATCGATGGCATCGTCAGATTCGAGCGCGATGGACGTTCAGGGAAAAAAGTTTCCGTCTACCCTGTCGCCGACTAACAGCCAGATGATACGACGGCTCCATGTTGGAGCCGTTTTTCTATTTTTTCATAACTTCAACGTTATAATATACCCATGAGACTTTCGATTGTTTTGCCGAATAGGAACCAAAGCGAACGCTTGTTCCGGCATATGAAGGAAGAACTTTTCCCTTATTTCGATAAACTGGGATTCGATTACGAATGCATAATCGTGGTCAACAATTCAAATGAAGAAAACGAAAATCTGGCCACGGAAGCCAAATCTTATCTGCCTAACAACGTCCGTTTCTTGGAATATGACCCGAACAGAGGCAAAGGAAGGGCGATAAAAAGGGGGATCGAAGCCGCGAAAGGGGATTATGTCCTATTCATGGACGCGGATTTCGCGACCGACCTCCATTGCATGGATCCTTATTGGGACAAACTCGATGAGCAAGACTGCATCGTCGGATCCAGGCATATGAAAGGATCCGTCATCGTCAACAAAGCCCCTTTCATAAGAAGGGTGATGAGCTTTGGGTCCAAAACCTTGATCCGTTGGATGTTCCATATAAAGGTCCACGATACCCAATGCGGTTTCAAGCTCTTTGAGAGAGAAGTGGCCCAAAAGATGATAAAAAAGCAGATAACGTCGGAATTCGCCTTCGATTTGGAATACCTTTATTATCTGAAATTGAACGATCGCAAATACATCGAGATCCCGGTTCGTTGGACCGACGATCCCGATTCGACCATCAAATCACCGATAAAAACCGCTTGGGCTTTTTATAAGGACATGGTCAAAATAAAGAAAAACAAGAAAAACTACAAGGAGGGGGAATGATGCTTATCGACCGTTGCGTGATTGAGATTCGAAGCGGAAAAGGCGGCGATGGCTGCATTTCTTTCCTGCATGATAAAAACGGCGAATTCGGCGGACCTGACGGCGGGAACGGCGGCAGAGGCGGATCGATTTATTTCATCGGCAAAAAGAATCTGAATACCCTATACAATTTCCGTCATTCGAGAACCATAATCGCCATGGATGGAGGGAACGGCAACAAAAAGCAGATGAGCGGCAGAGCCGGATTGGATGTCACGGTCGAAGTCCCTGTGGGAACGGTCATAAGCGATGCCAGCACGAACAAAATCCTCGCCGACATAAAAGAAGCCGATATCCCAGTCCTTCTGGCGGAAGGCGGAAGGGGAGGCAAAGGCAACGCTTGCTATAAATCCTCCAGACAGCGCGCTCCTCGCATCGGGGAAAACGGCTTCCCAGGGCAAAGGAAAAGATTGATTTTGGAACTCAAAATGGTCGCGGATGCCGGGATAATCGGCTTTCCATCAGTAGGGAAATCGACCTTTTTGAACATTTCCACCAAGGCCAACGTCCAAACCGCTGATTACCCATTCACCACCATCTCCCCGAATTTGGGGGTGGTCGTCATGAAAGATGGGGAATCGTTCGTTTTGGCCGATATGCCTGGCCTTATCGAAGGGGCCCACGAAGGGAAAGGATTAGGCATCGCTTTCTTGCGCCATATCGAAAGGACTAGGGTTTTGATCCATATGGTCTCGATGGAAGAAGGAAGGGACGCCTATGCCGATTATTTGGCGATCAACGAAGAACTGAAAGGCTATGGGGCCGATTTGGAAAAACGCCCCCAAGTCGTCGTCGCTTCCAAAATGGATGAAGATGGCGCGAAAGAAAGGAAAGCCGAATTCGACAAAAAACTCGGATTCGAATCCTTTGGGGTATCTGCTTATACCCATGAAGGATTGGAGGCCATATTGGAAAAAACCCGTCATCTGGTCAATACGACCGACCAATTCCCGCTCAAAGGGATGGAGAAGGCCGAAACGATGAAAATATACGATGCCCACAAGGAAAAGAAGGATGCGTTCGAAGTATTGCATCCGGATTTGAGGCATTGGGAAATCGTCGGAGACGACGTCTTGCTAAAAGTTTCTTTGATCAATACGAAACAAGAAGAAGGCATGGAACGCTTGATCCGTTATCTCCAAAAAATCGGAATCGAAGAAGCCTTAAGGAAGAAAGGAATCAAAGAAGGAGACCAAGTCAAAGTCGGCTCCTTCCATTTCACTTATTCTGAATGACACGAAAGGAGGGAGAGGAAAAGAGCTATCTCAAAGCCTTGGCTCTGTCGCTTGGCGCCTTGCTTAGCCTAGCCATCGCCTTACTATGCCTTTTCTTATAGATCCATGATTTATTCGTTGACTGGGAAAATAATCCATAAAGCCAAAGATTCGGTGGTGATCGACGTTCATGACGTGGCCTATGAATGCTTGGTTTCCCGAAGCGAGGATTTCGCCTATTCGGAAAACGTCACCATCTTCACTTACGAAGTGATAAACGAAAGCGAGCATTATCTCGCCGGTTTTTCGACCCTTTTGGAAAAAGAGGCCTTCGAATCGCTTATTGGGGTAAAAGGCATCGGGCCAAAGACCGCCTTGAATGCCTTATCCGGCACTACCGCCGACGATTTGTTCAAAGCCATCCAATCCAATAATACCGCTTATCTGAAAAAGCTGCCTGGCATCGGGCCTAAAGCGGCCGCCCAGATCATTTTGGACCTCAAAGGCCATCTATCCGAAAACGGAGGGAAAGCCGATCCGAAGCAATATGACGAAGTGAGAGACGCTTTGAAGTCATTGGGCTTTAAGGTCAAAGAGATCGACGATGCTTTATCCTCCATAAGCGACCCGACGTTGGATTCCGAAGGATTGCTTAGGGAAACATTGAAGAAACTGAGGAAGAAACAATGAGCAAAAAGAGGATATTGGACGCTTCCTTAAGCCAAGAGGATTTGGATTCCGAACTCACATTGCGTCCCAAAACGCTTAACGAATACGTCGGTCAAAGCGAGCTTAAGGCCAATCTCAGAATCTTTTTGGGCGCCGCCAAAAAAAGGGAAGAAGCTTTGGACCACGTATTGCTTTATGGACCTCCGGGCTTAGGGAAGACGACGATGGCCTATGTCATCGCCAACGAAATGGGAGGCTCGGTCAAAACGATCAACGGACCTTCGATAGAAAAGCCCGGCGATTTAGCCGCGGTTTTGTCCGAAATCGAGCCAGGAGACGTCCTTTTCATCGATGAGATTCATCGTTTGCCAAGGGTAGTGGAAGAAGTCCTTTATGGCGCCATGGAGGATTTCAAATTGTCCATTATGGTAAATAGGGATGGCGGAAGCAAGGCTTTGGAACTGCCTCTCCCTCCATTCACGCTGGTTGGGGCGACAACAAGAGCCGGTGACCTTTCCAATGCCTTAAGAAGCCGTTTCGGGATCTCGGCCAAGATCGATTTCTATACCCCGGAAGAGCTAGCCAAGATAATCGGAAGGACATCCAAAGTCCTCCAAACCAAAATCAGCCCAGAAGCCGCCAAAATCATCGCCGAACGTTCAAGGGGGACCCCGAGAATCGCCAATAGATTGTTCAAAAGGGTCAGGGACTTCGCCAATTACGAAGAAAAGGAAAGCATCGACAAAGACTTGACTTTGAAGGCGCTGAACGCCTTAAAGATCGACGAGCTTGGATTGGATGACGTCGATATCCGTTACCTTAAGACGGTGATCCAAAGATTCCATGGAGGGCCGGTGGGGCTAGAATCAATCGCTGCCTCCATTGGGGAGGAAATCGCCAATTTGGAAGACGTCTATGAGCCATATTTGGTGATGATAGGATTGATAAACAGGACCCCGAGGGGGCGCGTCGCGACTTCGAAAGCCTACGAACACCTCAAATCGCCATATCAGACCACCCTCTTTTAGAGGGTATATCTCAAATAAGGTTTGCCTAACGCGCATATACGATGTATGCTTATGACTGCATTGCTGCGCGTTTTTGCATTATGTGCATATGCGTGCGAAGGCAATATCAGGAGGATTCTCCCAAAATGCGTCGTAAAATCGGATATATCTTATTCTCAAGCGCCATCCTTTTAGGGGTCGGCGCCTTATTGGGGCCAACTATCTTGAACCTCAATCCGGATATCTCTTACGGATCCGGCAAGGATTTGGTCTTCAAGATCTCGGAAGCGGGATCGACATACAAAGGCGTCACGGCTGACAAATACGTGAATGACGATGGAACCGCCGTCGATTTGGTCGGCGAGGAATTCGAAGCCCGCTTGGAAGAATGGGGGACCGAAGCCGAAGTCATCAAAGAAGCCCCGGACACCATCCGCGTCAGGGTCCGCTCCCAAAAAGAAGAGGTAGAATATACCTATCTTCAGAATTATCTTTCTTTCTCTGGCGGATCCCTTTCCGTCGGAGCTTCCCTCGATACCCACGAAGATTACGACTACAAAGACAGTTTCACCACGATGTTCGATGACCAAACGGCCCGTTTGGAATACGTCACCGTCACCAATGGCGAGGTCCCAGCGGTGGTCATCCCCGTCAATGAGACCGGAGACACGGGAGACTTTGGGAACCTCATCAAATTCTGCCAAAACAACAACCATTCCGCGGACTCCGACAAAGAAGAGGAAGAATCCATCTGCTATCTGACCGTTTGGTCTCATAAACAAGAAGGCGATACCTATGCCAAAGCGACCGCGACCGGCGATGATGGCGATGCCAACATGGCCCGCCGTTTGATCTTTGCGGAAGATGCCAATTACGCTTGGTACGATACCGATGACGAGGATAAGAAATATACCGAATTCCAACTCATCCCTTCTTCTTCCGCTTTGACCGAAAACGGATTCGATCCGTCGAAAGCCTCGGAAGCTTATATGGCCGCCAACTATTTCAAGCTTCTCTTCAATGCCTCAAGCTATGAGGACATCGGAGAAGGATACGATATCACCTATGCTTTCTCGACTGACGTCGAGGCCACGGCCGAAAAGCTCATCAACATCGGCGATTGGGCCATGCATCCGGCCTTCAACACGACTTTGATCGCCTCCTTGGTGGCCATGGCCTTCTTGATTGCCTTATTGGTCGCCTATTACCGAATGGGGTCGTTGGCCATCCTCTCCTCGATGGGATTCACCTTGATGGCGGAATTGCTTCTCTATTCGGCGTTCGGTGCCCAATTTGGGATCGGAACCTTGTTCGGATTGTTGGTCTCGATGTTGGTAAGCGCCTTTGGCGGAATGTATTATTTCTCCAAATTCAAAGAACAGCTCTATCAAGGACGTTCGACGAAGAAAGCCCATCAAGAGGCTGCGAAACGCAGCTTATTCCCGACTTTGGATCTTTCGATCGTCGGGATAATCATCGGCGTCTGCGTCTATGGATTCGTTCCTTCCGTCGCCGGCAAAGCCGGATTGATGCTGGTTTTGGGATCCTTCTTCTCAGCTGTCTATAACCTTATCGTTTTGCGCTTGCATGCCGCCTTATTGGCCAATTCCAATTCGGTTGCGGCCAAGCCAAGTTCGATCTATAACGTCGATCCTGCCAATATCCCTAACTTGGCCAATGAAGAAAAGCCTTCTTATTTCGGTGCTTTCTCTTCCAAAGACACCACCAAAGCCTTCAAACCGACCGCTATCGTAGCCGGCGTATTGGCTTTGGCCTCAATGGTCGGATTGATCGTTTTCTCTTCAACCAGCAGCATCTTCAATTATTCGACCCAATATGACAATAACACCGTCTCAGTGGTCGAATACCGCGCCCCTCAGAATTCCTTGCTCATCGTTTCAAACGAAACCCAATTCCAAGCCCAGATTTTGGACAGTATCACCTTGAATGGCGAAAAACTTCCGACCGATTCGATCAAATTGGAAGAATCGACCATCTATCTTTCCGACGAAGAAGAAACGATCGACGTCGATTATTACACCATCAACTGGACCAATTATTATCCAGATGACGAAAATTACGAATTCGTGGTCGCGATCTCCGGAACCTCGAATACCTATTCGAATCTAAGAGACGCCTTGACCGCCGCGGTCGATGGCGTTTTGCCAAGCGAAGACACGCACGTCACGGTTTCCAATACCGTTGGCATCGGCGGAACGCCTTCAGTTGGTGCGGTTTGGCTTGGAGTCGGAGTCGGATTGGCTATCACGGCCGTTTACCTCTCCTTCCGCTACAAATTCTCCCGCGGCTTCACTTTGACCGTTTTGGCCGCTGGCGCAGCCTTATTGACCAGCGGGTTCTATGCCTTGACCAGAATCACCGTCCCAGCTATATCGGCTTTGGCCCCGATGGGGGTTGCGGTATTCGCCGTGGCTATCGGGTTGTTCATCCTGTCCAAAGAAAAAGAGCTTTATCGCGATTCGAGGGAAAAAGACAAAGACAACATCGAATTCCGTTCGATGTGCCTAAAATCGGCTACCAGCCAATCTTTGGAGCAGATCATCATGTTGGCGTTCCTAGGAATCGGCGCTCCGCTTATCTATCTTGGATTAAGCGTCGAATCCTGGGCTTATCTCCATTTGGCTACATTGGTTGGAATCGTCTTTGCGACCATCATGGTCATCGCTTTGCTCTCTTCGACTTCGATCTATCTTTCCAAGGGACTCAAGGCTTTGCGTCTCTCCCTTAAGCCGATCAAAAAGGAAACGAACAAGGACCAAGGTTCCAACAAAAAGAAAGGATCCGAACCGGAAGAAGCCACTTTCATTGGCATCAACGACTAATGGATTTCTTTCACAAATTATTAAATTTCTTTCACCTTGACGAAGAAGGGTACGCCGAATTTTCGGCGCCCTTTTCTTTTTCTAAGATCCCCTCCATTTCTTCCTTTGGTTGCGTTAAGAAAGCCATAAAGCGCTTAGAGAAAGCCAAAGAAGGAAACGAGAACGTCTTAATCTATGGCGATTACGATTGCGATGGGGTGATGGCAGCCTCGATAATGAAAATAGCCTTGAAAGAATTCGGAATCGAGGCAAAAGCCTATCTCCCTTCAAGATATCTGGACGGATATGGGCTAATTAAAGAAAACGTCAAGAAAATCATCAAATCCTATTCTTTGATCATAACGGTCGACAATGGGGTTACGGCCAATGAGGCAATCGATGTCGCTTATGAGAATAACGTCGATGTCATCGTTCTCGATCACCATTCTTATGATAAGGAACCGGATCATGTCGTCTCTTTGATCCACCCGATGACAGTTGGCTTGTCATCCCCTTCTATCTCCGCCGGATTCCTCTCTTATCTTTTTTCCGTCTCGTTGCTTCAAAGACATGATTCCTATTTGGAGACTTTGGGCGCGACTTCTTTGATATCGGATGCGATGGAGATAGTTTCCTATAACCGCAACGCGGTGGGCTTGGCTTTGAAGATAATGGAAGAAGATGGCAATATCGCCTTTTCTCGGCTTTCGAAGAACAATCGGCTGACCTTGGAATCCCTTTCGATGCAAATAATTCCGACCATCAATTCCATAGGCCGGATGAACCTAGGGAGCAAAATAAACCGTTTGATTAAATATTTCACCGATCCGAACGGAGATGATGCCTTTTTGATCGCCGACTGGATGTCGGACGTAAACAAGCAAAGGAAGGATCTTGTGAGCAAAACGGCTTCTTCCCTTGTTTTCGAGGATTCTTCCCCTTCCATCCTTTTTAAATCCAATCTGCCGGAAGGCATCAACGGCCTTTTGGCCAACAAGATATTGGACAAAGCCAAAAAACCGGTTGGGGTCTATTCCCCTTCCGAAAGGACGAAAGGGGTTTTGGTTGGTTCTCTAAGAAGCAAAGAAGGCTGCCCATTGACCGATTTCATGAATGAGATGAAGCCTATTCTTCTAACCGGTGGCGGGCACGCTTATGCATCCGGTTTCTCTTTGAAGGAAGAAGATTTCAACACCTTCAAAGATTCTTTCCTAATCTATTGCCTTTCCAATCCATTCAAAGAAGAAAAGAAAGAAACCATCGAACTTTCTTTAGATGAAATCAACCAAGACAATTACCTGATCCTCAAGTCTTTCGGACCTTTCGGGCAAGGCCATAAGGCCCCGTTGTTCTCTCTTAGGTTTGAGGCAGATAGGCTGTTTTTCTCTCCGGATGGGAAAAGACTTCAGACTTATATCGCCCCAAACGTTAGGATATTCTCCTTCAAATATCCAAAGGAAAGCGTCCCTTCAAGCGGGGAATTGATCCTTGTCTTTGAGATGAACGAGAACGAATTCAAAGGCAGGAAGACGATTTCGGCCGATGTAAGTGATATCATCGTCGCTTAAATAGTTGGCTTTGTTCATGCGTGCAGGCGTATAATTGACGCATGGGCGAGAACGCGAACAAAGAAACATCGATCCTTAACGGCGGCTATCAGATGCATACTTATTTGGATGTCGAAGCCGTTTTTTCGCTATATATCAACGATCCGAAGAACAAAAAACTGATCAAAGACGCTTACGAATTGGCCGCCGAGAAGCACAAAGGACAATATCGGAAATCCGGAGAGGCCTATATCCAGCACCCGATCGAAGTTGCCTATATTTTGGCTTCTTTGCAAGCCGGTCCCGCCACCATCGCGGCCGGTTTCCTCCACGACGTAGTCGAAGACACGGACGAAACAATCGACGAAATCAAAGAGAAATTTGGCGAAGAAGTCGCATTTTTGGTCGATTCTTTGACCAAAATCCAACGAATGAAGCTATCGCATCGAACCGAAGCCGATTTCGAAGCGGAAGACCATAAGAAGATCTTTTTGGGGATGGCAAAGGACGTTCGCGTCATCATCATCAAATTGGCGGATAGGCTTCATAACATGCGGACCCTTTCCTCTTTGAAACCCGATCGGCAAAAAGCCTTGGCCAAAGAGACTTTGGAAGTTTTTGCCCCTATCGCCCATCGATTGGGGATGTATGCCATCCAATCCGAATTGGAAGAGCTTAGCCTAAAATACCTCGAACCAGAAAAATACGAGATGATATCGAAGCTGTTATCCGAATCCAGCGAGAATTGCAAAGAATCGTTGGACGCTTTGAAAAAAAGGATCGCCGATATCCTATTCCAAAGAAAGATACCATTCAGGATCGAATCCAGGGTCAAATCGATTTATTCGATATACCGCAAAATGTATACAAAAGGAAAGAAATTCGAGGAAATATACGACATCTTGGCAGTCAGGGTCATCACCGAAACGGTCCTTAATTGCTATGAGATATTGGGAATAATCCATGCGATTTACAAGCCTGTTCCGGGACGTTTCAAAGACTATATCGCCATGCCTAAGCCAAACATGTACCAGTCTTTGCATACGACCATCCTCGCAGGGGACGGAAATGTCTATGAGATCCAAATAAGGACCGAAGAGATGGACAAGATATCCGAAACCGGAGTCGCCGCCCATTGGAAATACAAAGAAGGCGGATACAACGCCAAAGAAGAGCAAAAAGACATCGAAGAAAAGCTCCATTGGTTCAGGGACTTGGTCTCGACTGGGGAAGAAACCAACGACGCCAAATCCTATATGAACGCCTTATCCAACGACGTTTTCAACGCCAACGTCTACGTTTTCACCCCATTGGGAAAAGTGATAGACCTTCCCCAAGGCGGAACGATTTTGGACTTTGCCTACAAAATCCATACCAAAATCGGCGATTCGGCGACGGGGGCGATCGTAAACGGCAATTTCGTGCCGCTTAATCATCAGTTGAAAACAGGCGATGTCTGCGAGATAAAAACCTCAAAGACATCGTCCGGTCCCAACGCCTCCTGGCTCGATTACGTGGTCACCAATTCGGCCAAATCCCATATCAAGCGTTACCTAAATGCCAAAATGGATCAAATCAACGCCGCGGAATTATCCAAAAAAGGCAAAGAAGCGATGTTAGAGGCCGCCAAATCCTGTGGCATAGAAGAAGGCGAATTGGAAGAGGCTTTGACCAAAAAAGCTTTGCCAGAATACCATTTTGATAGCCTCGAATCGTTATATAAGGCCATAAACGCCAAAAACCCAACCCCATCGGCAGTCCTTGGCTTATTGGGATACAAAAGGAAACCGACTTTGCCAAAAGCCATCAAGCAAGGGCCGAAAAAAGATGACAAAAACCCGGTTTACGTGCACGGTATCGACAATTTGGCCATCACTTTGGGCAAATGCTGCTCCCCATTGCCAGGGGATAAGATAGTCGGATACATAACCAAAGGGAAAGGATTGACCGTCCATCGCCCGGAATGCCATAACATAATCGGGCAGGAAAACAGATGCGTTGAGGTCTATTGGAAAGAAGACTTAGGAGGGCAAACCTTCCCAGCCCAAATCCAAATCCAAGCCATCGATCGGCCATCCCTTATCGCCGACGTCCTTATGGTCATGTCTTCCAAAGGCGTGCCGGTAAAGGACGTGAGAGGAAAGCTCATAAACAACACCAACACCGCCGACATATCGGTAACGGTATTCGTCAAAAACGCAGCCGCGATCGATGAATTGTTCGGAGCGATAACCACGATCGCCGGAGTCTGCAAAATATCAAGAATCAACCATTAGGAGGAATGTTATGAACCCATCGCCAGTCAAAGGAACCCACGATTTGTACGCTTTGGACGCCTCAAAGAACAGGTATGTGAGGGAAATATTCAAAAGCTTAGCCAATTTATATGACTTTCACGAACTCAATCTGCCGATTTTGGAATACACCGAGGTCTTCCAAAGGGGGACCGGGGAATCCTCCGATATCGTAAGGAAGGAAATGTATACTTTCTTGGACAAGGGAAACAGATCAGTTACCCTCCGCCCGGAATTCACCGCCGGAGTAATGCGTTCCATCGTCAGCAACAAACTATATGCGACCGAGGATCTTCCGATCAAGATATTCTATGAAGGGCCGGCCTTCCGTTACGAAAGGCCGCAGCTTGGGAGATATCGCCAATTCACCCAATTCGGGGTCGAATCCATTGGGATAGACACCGCCGAAGCCGATGCCGAAGCAATCGTTTTGGCGGCTCAATCCTTCAATATGCTGGGATTCGATAACATCTCGATCAAAATAAACACCTTGGGCGACGAGGAATCAAGGAACGCTTATAGGGAGGCTTTGAAGGAATATTTTTCGAAGCACATCGATGAAATGTGCCCTGATTGCCATGAAAGGATCAATCTGAATCCATTGCGCATGTTGGATTGCAAAGTCGAACGCGACCAAGAAATCGCCAAAGGGGCGCCCAAAATCAAAGATTACCTTTCCATTGAGAGCGAAGAACGTTTCCATAAGACCTTGAGTATCCTCGCAAATTTGGAGATCGATTACGAAGTCGATGACAATTTGGTCAGAGGATTGGATTATTATTCGGAAGTCGTGTTCGAAATCCACGTCCAAAGCGAATCCGGACAGGATTATGGCGCTTTATGCGGCGGTGGGCATTACAACAATCTGATGAAACAATTCGGTGGGCCGGATATGGCAGGCGTCGGATTCGCGATAGGAGTCGAAAGAATCGTCGCTTTGATGGAAGAAATGGACCTTTTCCCGGATTTGGACGAAGGAATCGACATTTATGTGATGCCGGTTGGCGAAGAGATGATCGATGACGCGTTTATGGTGGCGACTTGGCTTAGATTAAACGGCTTTAAGACCGAGACGGCGCTGACGCCATTGAAATTGGGATCGATGTTCAAAAAGGCGGCCAAAAGAAACGCCAAATACGCCGTCATCATCGGCCAAGACGAATACGAAAGAGGCGTTTGTCAATTGAAAGATCTTTCCAAAGCCGAACAAAAAGAAGTGAATCTCGACGATCTCGTCGATGAGATCGATGCCCTTTTCGAAGAAAGCGTCGGAGAAGAATCAGAAAGAGAAGGGGAAGAAAAATGCTAAGAACCATAAATAACGGCGAATTGCGTTTAGCTAACGTCGGAGAAGAAGTCGAATTGGTCGGATGGGTCGCCAAAACGCGCAAATTAGGAGGGTTGACCTTCATCGATTTGAGAGACACTACCGGAATAATCCAGCTTATCGTCAACGATGATGCGAAAATACCTGACGTCAGAAACGAATATGTCATAAACGTCAAGGGAACGGTCAGAAAGAAAGAAAGCCCAAACCCGAAACTCGAAACCGGGGAAGTCGAAGTCAAAGTCAAATCGATCACGGTCATAAACAAGGCCATAACCACTCCGTTCATCATCGCCGATGACACGGATGCTTTGGAAGACACCCGCTTGCAGTATCGTTATCTCGATATCCGCCGCCCAATCGTTCAAAAAAGGCTTCGCACCAAAGCCAAAATCATGAAGATAACCAGGGATTATTTCGACTCTTTGGGCTTTACCGAAATCGAAACCCCGATCTTGAATTTGGCCACTCCGGAGGGGGCTAGGGACTATTTGGTCCCAAGCAGGGTCAAGAACGGATCCTTCTACGCCTTGCCCCAATCGCCTCAACTCTTCAAACAGCTTTTGATGGTCGGTGGAATCGAACGTTATTACCAAATCGCCCGTTGTTTCAGAGACGAGGATCTCCGCGCCGATAGACAACCCGAATTCTCGCAGATCGACGTCGAGACTTCCTTCTTAAGCCAAGATGAAATCTTGGAATTGGCCGAAAAATTACTAAAAAGATACTTCGAAGAAATCCTTGGCGTCGATATCAAGCTCCCATTGAGAAGAATGAAATTCTGGGACGCGATGGATGACTATGGATCCGATAAGCCAGACACCCGCTACGATCTTAAGCTTAAGGATGTCACTCCAATCATGAAGAAGACGGTCTTTGAAGGATTCAAAGAGACCCCTTATATCAAAGCGATCGTCATCCCGAACTACGCCGATAAGGCCAGCAGGAAGGTTTTGGATTCGTTGGTTTCGGAAGCCAAGAAATTCAAAGTCAATGGCTTGGCGGCTTTCAAATACGTCGGTGGCGAATTGGAATCTTCCTTCCTTAAATTCATGGATAAAGAAACCAAAGAAGAATTGATAGAATCTTTGGGTTTGAAGGAAAACGATTATGTTTTGATCGGAGCGCACAAAGAAAGGCGTGCCGTTTGCTTCGCTTTAGGGGCGATTCGAACCAAGATCGCTAAGGAATTGGGCTTGGTCAAAGATGGTACCTACGACCTTCTTTGGATCGTCGATTTCCCGATGTTCGATCCGGTGGAAGGGGAGGAAGGCGTCTATAGCGCCGAACATCATCCATTCACCCGCCCGCGCGATGAGGACTTGCCATTGTTGGATAGCGATCCGGAATCCGTTTTGGCCTACGCTTACGACATCGTCATCAACGGCTATGAGGCCGGCGGAGGGACGTTGCGTATCTACGATCATGACATCCAATGGAAGATCTTCCGTCTTTTGGGCCTTTCCGAAGAGGACGTGGCCAAGAAATTCGGCTGGTTCGTCGATGCGTTCCGCTATGGCGTGCCACCTCATGGAGGGTTTGCCTTGGGATTGGATAGGCTGACCATGATCCTTACCGGAACCGATAACATCAGAGACGTCATCGCCTTCCCGAAGAATCTGCAAGCCAGCGACCCAATGAGCCACGCTCCGGCAAAGGTTTCCAAAGACCAACTTGATATTTTAGGCATCGAATTAAGGGAAGATCTGCGTTGATAAAAAAGAACATTTGGAGGTAAAAATATGTCTAAGGAATTCGATAAGATCGACGAAAAAGCGATCGCAACATTAAGAGCGTTGATAATCGATGAGGTCAACAAAGCCAATTCGGGGCACCCTGGGATGGCTTTGGACGTCGCCCCGTTCCTTTATTTGCTTTATCGGAATCATTTGATAGCCGACCCTTCAGATCCAAATTGGTTCAATAGGGATAGATTCATTTTATCGTCCGGGCATATTTCGGATGCTTTGTACGCGATCCTCCATTTGGCGGGATATGACGTTAGCATCGACGATTTGAAGGCATTCCGCCAATTCGGGGGCAAAACGCCCGGCCACCCAGAAGTGGGAGTCACTCCTGGAGTAGACGTTTCCGGCGGGCCTTTGGGGATGGGGTTAGCCCAATCCATCGGCTTTGCGATGGCCGAAGCCCATATCGCCGCTTCCTATGTCGATGGGGAAAAGCTTTGCAGCCATAAGACCTATTGCCTTTGCGGCGATGGGTGTTTGGAAGAAGGCGTTTCCCAAGAAGCCATCTCCTTGGCCGGCATCCAAAAGCTCAACAACCTCATTTTGGTTTATGATGCGAACGGCTCGACTTTGGATGGACCAACCTCCAATTCGATGAAAGAGAACGTCGCTTTGCGTTTCGAATCAGCCAACTGGGACACTTACGAAGTGATGGACGGAAACGACCTGGAAGCTTTGAGCAAAGCTTTGAATAAAGCCAAAGAATCCAAAGAAAAGCCATCTGTCATCATCGTCCATTCCGTTATCGGCTACGGGACCAAGCTAGCCGGCAGCAACAAAGCCCATGGTTCGCCTCTGGGCGAAGAGATGGGGAATGAGGCCAAAGCCTTCTATGGGTATGATTTGCCTCCATTTACCGTCGAGCAAGAAATCTATGACCGCTTGAAGGAAACGTTCGCTTTGCGTGGCAAAAAAGCCCATGAAGCCTATGAAAACGGCTTAAAAGAATATGAAAAAGAACATAAGGGGGAATATGAGAGATTCCTTAGCGCATTGAATCCTGACATGGATGGGCTTTTGAAAGGATTCGTCCCAAATGAATTCAAAACGGACGCCTCGAGGAATTCTTCCGGAAGGATAGTGGCCAAATTGGGGGATTTCGTCCCA
Organism: uncultured Eubacteriales bacterium; assembly: GCA_963652335.1. Taxonomy (GTDB): domain Bacteria; phylum Bacillota_I; class Bacilli_A; order RFN20; family CAG-826; genus UBA4951. The sequence goes on from CAVJSS010000003.1 coordinate 19,634, forward strand.
TTTAGCTTCGGTGGTTCGGCCGATGTGGCCGGATCCGTCAAAACGGCGATCCCAAACGATCCGTCTTTTTCCAAAGAACATAGAGAAGCAAGGAACATGAATTTCGGCATCCGCGAATTCGCGATGGCCTCGATCCAAAACGGGATGTTGCTCCATAAGGGAGTCAGAACCTACGTCGGATCCTTCTTGGTCTTCTCGGATTACATGAAATCGGCGATCCGCATGTCGGCTTTGGAAGAAGTCCCGGCCATCTATCTTTTCTCCCACGATTCAATCGCGGTTGGGGAGGATGGGCCGACGCATGAGCCTATCGAACACATCCAAGCTTTGCGCGACATCCCTAATTCGGTGGTCATCCGCCCAGCGGACGAAAGGGAAACCTACGCCGCTTGGATTTCGGCTTTAAAAAGCGAAAAGACCCCGACTTCCATCATTTTAAGCAGGCAGAATCTTCCTTCGTTGGATAATTCATCGATCGAAAAAACCCTTAAAGGCGGATATATCTTAGACAAAAACGATAAAGCGACTTATCAATTGCTGGCTTCTGGATCGGAAGTCTCTTTGGCCAAAGAAGTCAGAAACATCCTAATAAAAGAAGGAATCGAATTGGAAATCGTTTCTATCCCAAGCATCAATCTGTTCTTGAAACAAGATAAGGAATACCAAGATTCCGTTCTTCGTTTGCCTAAGGAAAAGAGAATCGCTTTGGAGATGGGAGTCCCAAGCGGTTGGTACCGTTTCGCCGATAATGTCTATGGAATCGAAAGATTCGGCGCTTCGGCCCCGATGAAGGATCTCATCAAGCATTATGGCTTTGAGCCGGAAACGGTCGCTTCCTTTGTCAGAAACATCGTCAAATAAACCTTTTGAGAGGAAAACTATGAAAAGTGGCTACGTAGCGATAAACAACTATAACCGCAAAGGAGAGATCGGCATCTCCCGTTTGTGTTTGGAAAAGATCGTCAAAAGGACGGTCGATAGCGTCCCGGGCGCCAAATTGGACGTCAAAAGCCGGAAGAAATGGCTTTTCGACTGGGACGAGAAAATGAGCATCGTCATCCATAAAAACGAGCAGGTCGAAGTCTTTTTGAAAGTCGTCATCAAAAGCGACACCAACGTCCAAAACGTCTGCCTTAACATCCAGCAGGAAGTGACTTCTGCCATTGCTTTGATGTGCGAGACGGTCCCATTGAAAGTCTCTATCAAGGTCGTCGGCATCAGATAAGCCTTCCTCCTTAATAAGGAGATGTGATAAGATAAGCGCCGGAAAAAACGGCATTGAGGAAAATGAAAGATTATTCGAGAAACAAAATCCAGGAACTGAGCGCCATAGCCCTTTACGATGTCCTCACCTATAGCCACATGGGGGAGGAGGTCGACGTAAAGGAGATTTTGGAAAACGTTTTCGATATGCCTTTCTCCGATATCCCATTGTTCGCCAAAGAAATAATCGTCAATTTCATCCGTTACCAAGACGAAGAGATCGAATTGATCCAAAAGAACATGAAGAATTGGACCTTCGATCGGTTGAATAGGGTGGAACAAGCCATTCTTTTGCTTTCTTTGACCAATTATTACCATCGCGATGAAAAGACCGACAAAAAGGTCATAATCTCGATCGCTTTGGAATTGGCGCATAAATATTTGGATGATGGACGTTACAAATTCATCAACGCCATTTTGGATAACATATTGCGATAATGATCGAGCCAAAACGTCCCTTTTACAGCGTCACCGACATCAATCTCTTGGCCAAAGGGATCTTAGAAAGGGTCCCTGAACTCAATTTCGTTTCGGTCAGAGGGGAGATATCCTCTTATAAAGAATACCCAAGCGCCGTCTATTTCGATATCAAGGATCAAAAATCGACCCTTACCTGCGTTATGTGGGGGAGTTATGCCAATAGAATGACCTTTAAGCCCAAAGTTGGCGATGAAGTCATCGTTTTTGGCTCGGTTTCCCTCTATGCCCAAAAAGGCAGATACCAATTCAACGCGATGTCTTTGTCTCTCTTTGGCCAAGGGGAGGCCTTATTAGCCTTAAAAGCACTCAAAGAGAAGCTTCAAAAAGAAGGCTTGTTCGATCAAGAAAGAAAGAAAAAGATACCTCCTTTCCCTTCTTCCGTTGGAATAGTGGTTGGGAAGGATTCCGCCGCCGAGGCGGATCTTAAAACCAACATCCTTAGACGCTGGCCGATAGCTAAGCTCCATATCTATCACGCCTTGGTCCAAGGGAAAAACGCCGCCGAAGACATCGTCAAAGCTTTGAAAAAGGCCTCGGAAGATAAGCTGGATACCTTGATTTTGGCTAGAGGCGGGGGATCCAACGACGATTTGGATGCCTTCAACGACGAAAGGGTCGTTAGGGCTTTCGCGGCCGTTATGATCCCGAAAATCGCCGCAGTGGGGCATGAGATAGATTTCACCTTGGTCGATTATGCGGCAGATAAAAGAGTATCCACCCCAACCGGGGCCGCCGAAGCCGCAACGCCAGACCAAAACGAGATTTATATGAATTTATTGGACACCGGATCTTCGCTTGTTTCCTATATGAAGGGGCGGATTCAAAAAGAAGAAGCCAGATTGTCTTCGTTGGCCAATCGGGCGATATTCTTAAGTCCGGCATCGATGTATCAAAAAGGGGAAGAAAAGCTTTCATCCTTTGAAAAAAGGCTGGAATTGTCCTTCAAAACCATCTTGCTTAAAAAAGAAGGCAAGTTGGATGCTTTGGAATCCAAATTAAACGGCTTAGATCATCATAAACTCTTAAAAAGAGGATATTCCTTGGTCTATGACGATAAAGGGAATATCGTTAAGTCGGTAAAAGACGTGGAAGTCGGATCGAAGATCGTGACTCATTTGAAAGATGGAAAGATCACCTCGGTGGTCGAAGGAGACGAATATGGAGAATAAGATCGATTTCGAAAAGGAATTGGCCCGTTTGGAGGAAATCGTCGATAAGATCGAATCCGGGGTTATTCCTTTAGAAGAAAGCATTTCCCTTTTCGAGGAAGGTCAAAAGATCATCGCCTCTTTGAAAGGGGCGTTGGAAGACGCCAAAGCCGCCATTGAAAAATACACGGCGGAAAAATAAAACCATCGGCCTTTTTAATTGTCCGGTATCGTTTTGATGGCAAACGACCAGAAAATAGCGTTTCATGATTTTTCGGCAATTTCGTTGCTCATCAAACAATATGGCTCCATCCCCAATGAATCAGAGACTGGTTTTGCCACTTGTTCGGAGATGTGCGTTTTACGTAAAAGTCGCGCATTCTTAATGCATTTTCCTTTATATCCCCTGATTTGGTTAACATAATATATTCGTATGGCCAAGATCATCATGCATATCGATTTAAATGCCTTCTTCGCTTCGGCTGAGCAGTTAAGAGACCCATCAACAAAAGGGAAACCTCTGGCAGTGGGCGGTTATGGATACAGGGCAGTCATCTCGACCGCCTCTTACGAAGCCCGCAAATACGGCGTTCATTCGGCTCAGCCCACCTATCAAGCCTTGAAACTGTGCCCAAATCTCATCCTTAAGCCGGTAGATTTCAGATATTATGGGATCTTGTCAAATTCGTTCTTCGCTTATTTGGAGAAATATTCCCGTTTGGTAGAGCCGGTTTCCATCGATGAGGGATTCGTCGATATGACTGCGCGCCTAAAGAACGAGAAAGACCCGATGTCGGTCTTAAATGAAATCCAACAAGGCTTATTGAAAGATATCGGCTTGCCATGTTCCATTGGCGTCGGTCCGAACAAATTCTTGGCCAAGATGGCTTCCGATATGAAAAAGCCGATGGGTATCACCATCCTAAGGAGAAAAGACCTTGAAGCCAAATTATATCCGCTTCCTATCGAGGATTTCTTTGGCATTGGGAAGCAATCGTCGGCCAGATTGAAAGAGAGATTCTCCATCGAAACCATCGGTGATTTGAAGAAAATGACCGATAAAGACGATCGCGAATTGATCAAATTCTTCGGCAAACAATATGAATGCATCAAGCAACATGTCAATGGCTATGGCGATGATGTGGTGGACCCCTCTCCAAGAGATCCGAAATCGATTGGAAGAAGCATCACCCTTTCTTCCGACACCGACGATCTCGAAGAGATATACGCCGTCTTCGAATCGATGGCCCATGAAATCATTTGCGAATTGAGCAAATACAAGAAAGCCTCCAAAACGGTGGATGTCACTCTCAGGGATCCGGATTTCGTGACCAAATCCAAATCTATGACCTATAAAGAACCGATAAAGACCGAAAAAGAGCTATTGGAGGCCGCCAAAAGCATCTACAAAGCCAATTTCGGCAACAAAATGGTACGTTTGGTGGGTTTGACCCTCCAAAATCTCTATGATCCGAAACAAGAAGCCATCCAAATGTCGTTTTGGAATTATTCGGATTACGAAGAAGGCGATAAAACGCGTCTTATCATCTCCAAGATGAACCAATTGATGGAGAAAAAATACGATAAGCCTTTGTTAATGCGAGGCAGCGAGGCAAAGAAAAATGGAGATAAGTAAGGCAGAAGAGCTCTATTGGCAATATCTCCGCGTGGAGAAAGGCCTTGGGGCGATGACCATTAAGGATTATAAGGAAGATTTGACCCTCTTTTTCCGCGAATTCCCAGACATAGCCGACACTTCCGATTTGAAAATCATCTATATAACCGACTTTATGACGGTACAATCGGAAGCCGGATTGTCGGCGCCCACCATCTTAAGAAGGTTGTCCGCTACCAGGAATTTTTTCTTGTTCCTCTCTAGCGAGAAAATCATCGATTTGGATATTCCTAAGCTAAAAGGGCCGAAACTGCCGAAGAAATTGCCTCTGGTTATGACCGAAGAAGAGGTCGATGACCTTTTGGAAGCCCCGGATATGAGCAAAAAAGGCGGGATCAGGGATCGGGCGATGTTGGAGGTTATGTATTCCTCTGGCTTACGCGTCTCCGAATTGGTTTCGTTGAAACTGAAGCAAATCGATTTTGAGAACGGGACCATAACGATAATCGGAAAAGGGAACAAGCAACGTTCCATCCCTATCGGGGAATTCGCCATGGAATATCTAAGCAAATATATCGATGAGGTCCGTTCCAAAAGCCGTTTCAGAAAGAGCAATTATGTCTTCCTAAACAAAAATGGCGAGCCGATAAGCCGCATTTATTTTTGGAAGCAGATAAAAGCCTACGCCGAAAAAGCCGGCATCGACAAAGACATAAGCCCCCACACCTTAAGGCATTGCTTTGCCACCCATTTATTGGAAAACGGGGCAGATTTGAGGATGGTACAGGAGATGCTTGGCCATTCCAACATCGCCACCACCCAGATTTATACGCATGTTTCTAGCAAACGTATCATGAGCGCCTATGATAAATACGGGTTGCGCAAATAAAAGAAAAACCCATAACGATTGATTCTAGGAGGAAAAACAAAATGGCCAAACGTTTCAAAAGGATATTCTTGATAATCGCCGACTCTGCCGGCATCGGTGAGGGGCCAGACGCCGCTAAATTCGGTGACGTCGGATCGAATACCTGGGTCCACGCCGCCGAATCTGTCGGAGGAATCAATTGCCCAACTATGGAAATGATGGGAATCGGAGAATTGGCGGGCATAAAGGGCATTAAGCCTATCCGCGACCACCCAAACAGCTATGTTATGTGTTGCCAAGAGAAATCCAACGGCAAAGACACGATGACCGGGCATTGGGAGATGATGGGGGTGGAGACCAAAGTCCCATTCAAGACCTTCACCGACACCGGGTTTCCAAAAGAGTTGATCGATGAATTGGAAAAAAGAACCGGTCATAAAGTGATTGGCAATTACGCCGCATCGGGAACCGAAATATTGAAGCGATTAGGCGAAGAGCAATGCAAGGAAAATTCCCTTATCGTATATACTTCCAGCGATTCGGTCCTTCAAATATGCGGACATGAAGAAGTCTTGGGACTAAATGAATTGTATCGTTGCTGCGAAATCGCCCGCGAATTGTGCATGAAACCGGAATGGAGAGTCGGACGCGTGATTGCCCGTCCATATGTCGGGACCGATAGAACCAACTTCAAAAGAACCCCGCATAGGCACGACTACGCCTTGAAACCACCTGTCGAGACTGATATGAACGTCTTGATGGATAATGGATATATGACTAGCTGCGTTGGCAAGATAAGGGATATCTTCGATGGATATGGCGTCACCAAAACCGTTTCCACGATTTCAAACGAAGATGGGATGGATAAGACCATAGATCAGCTCAAAAACGAAGATTGGGAAGGATTGTGCTTCGTCAATTTAGTCGAATTCGATTCCGAATATGGACATAGGAGAAATCCAGTGGGGTATGCAAGAGCTTTGGAAGCTTTCGATAAACGCATCAAAGAATTTATCGAAAACATGAAAGAAGATGATTTGCTTCTAATCTCGGCGGATCACGGAAATGACCCAACCTTCAAAGGAACTGACCATACCAGGGAAAAGATTCCTTTGCTAGCGTATTCCCCATCATATAAAAACGGGAAGAGGCTGGATAATAGGCTTAGCTTCGGAGACATTGGAGCGACCCTATTGGATAATTTCAATCTTAAAAAACCAAGCAATCTGATTGGGACCGCAATTGATGAATTGATAAAAGACTAAGAAAAAATCAATCAAGAAAAGCAACGTCAAAAGCGTTGTCTTTTTTTGATTTAGATATAGCAATGAAAACAAGCGGTAGGCTTTAAATTGCCGTTTTAATTCCGATAGAACAATAAATAAATGAGACATCGAAACATGGCTAAATTCGTCAGTTTCGAGAAATAGATAAAATATATATAACAACGATAAAAATGGCTAAAAAGGAGCGAAAATACCTGTTTTCAAAAATTGTTGCTAGTAGTTTATTAGTAGTTTAGAAAATTGCTCTGATCTATGTGGAAAACCGGGCTCTGATAATGTGGACTAGTCTAACATATGTATATCATCTTTAGTATTTGTCGGCTCTTTTTTCTTCTTGTTAACATAATGGTCATTATGCGAAGTGCCTCTTTTCGAAGATTTTACGGTGTGTAAAAGCAATATGTTTCATTAGGATCAAAAACTACTACTAGAAAAATTGGCCAAAATTTCTTTTTAGTGCGATTGAAAAACAAAAATTTATTTGTTCAAAAAGCTCGGTTTTATTTTTGCTTAATCAATGAATTCACTATCAATCTCTATTTTGCTTAAGCATAAGAAAAGCCTCGGTTTTATCCGAGGCCTATACAGCTTTAACATTTATCTATCTATTCTTGTTGACGATTTCGATTAAGCGTTCCAATAAGATTTCTTTTCTCTTTTCTTCAGTGAATAGATGGATGACGACTTCGTTGGCATCCACGATGACCCAGCCTGATTCTGGCTTGCCATCGATTTTCCTAACTGGCTCGTTTTCCTTTAGATAAGCTTCGTCAAGTTGATCGGCTAAGGCGCCAAGATGGCGGATGTTGCCGGCTGTCGCAATGATGTAATAGTCGGCAAATGGATTAAGATTTTTAACATTTATTATCGATAAGTCTTCAGCCTTGTGCTCATTTAGGCACTTCACTGCGACATTCACTTTTCTCGGATAGGCCATTTTATTTGTTTCCTCCTAAATAATATGAGAAGCATTCTTCGCTTAACGAAACCGAATCTAGGTTCCCACCGCTTTTCCCTTTTAAGAATTCGTAGTTGGCTTTCAATACGGCAAGGAATCCGAATTCGATGTCCCTAAGGCACAGCTTTATGTATTTGGATGAATCCCAGCCTCTTAGCGGGTCGATCTTATCGGCCGCATAGATGATTTTGGATAATTCATCCATATTGGCTGCCCCTAGGCAATGAACCCGTATGGCATTCAATATCTCCTTGTCTTTGATGAAGAATTCATTTTTGGCGATATATGCTCCTACAAATTGATGATAAGCCCATTTGGGGTATTTATCCAAGCCCTCTAGCATTCTGATGGCTTCTTCATCAGAGATTTCCTTCCCTATGTCATGGAGAATCCCGGCGATATAGGCCCTTCCTGGGTTTGGGAGATTGTTGGATAAGGCAATCTGATAGGAAAGCTTGGCGACGCTTAAGGAATGCTTAAGACGTTTGTTGGAAACATAGGCTTTGATTTTGTCTACGTAATACAAGGAATGCCCGCCGATATAATCCAAAACGCCTATCGGGGCATCGATATGGCTAAGCGATCTTATTTTCGAAGAAGAGACTTCCCCGGCATTGAGATCGCCTAAATAAGTCATATCGAATTTGGCGATGTTCTCCTCGAGGTTTATATATCCATCGCGGGAAACGAAATAGATCTTGGCCTTCTCCTTAATATAATAAGGCTCATGCCACTTATCGAACAATTCGACTTGGTCTCCGCCGATCAATAGGCAAAGATCGTAAAATGGGTATTTCTTTTCGAATTCTTTGATGGTGTCAGAAGTATAGGTTTCCTTATCTCCCTTCCTATCCATTTCGATCGTGGAGATGCTGAAGCGGGGATCGTTTTCCTCTTTCAAAGCGATTTCTAGCATCGAAAGGCGATCTGAATCGGAAGTCATCGTCTCTTTCCACCTAGGTTTGGCGGTCGGGATGAAAACGACGTCCGCGTTTAGCCTATTCGACGCTTCTTTGGCGATTTTCAGATGCCCGTTATGGATGGGGTCGAAAGCCCCGCCGTAAAGAATCAGCCTTTTTCTCATTTTCATTCCTTTGAAGGCAAAACGATTTTCGGTTCTTTCTCGTTTCTTTTATATAACGTTACGATCCTTCCGATCGTCGAGACGCGTGTCGATCCGGTTTTCGAAGCCAAAAGGTCGCCGACTTCGTTTTTGCTGAGTTCGGAATTGCTCAATATCTTGATTTTGATCAATTCGTGGGCGGTCAAAGACGCGTTTATGGCTTTGATCAGATTTTTATCGATTTCGCCTTTGCCGATATTGATGGAAGGCGTCAAACCATTGGCTAGGCTTTTAAGATAGGCGATGTTTTTCGGTTTCATTTCATGTCCCTCCATTCGGGAACGGATTTCTCTTCTTTGATTATCTTTCTCACTTTGATGTCTTTTTTGCGGTTATGGTAGGTCCAAAAGGTCTCTTTTTCCGAGATTATCTCGCATAAAACGGCTTTGAATCCGGCTTTTTTGGCGCATTCGATGTCAGTGAACATCTGATCGCCGATAAAGACGACTTCGTTTGGCTCATATCCAAGATTCCTTATGAATTTCGTTATCCTATAAATATGGGGTTTCATGGCCAAGCCTAAATACGGGGCGCTTAGATAAGCGGAGAATTTCTTCACCCTGCTTATTATAGCGTTGGAGACGATCGCGACATCCAAACCGGATTCCTTTAAGGAATTCACCCAATCGATCGCCTCTTTGGGAGGGATTTTGCTTTGGGCTTTGGCTAAGGTGTTGTCCAAATCGCAAAGAATCAATCTGCAATTGAGCTTTTTAAAGAATTCTGGAGGGATGTCGGTCGGACGGAGACAATGGCAGTCCGGGAGATATTTTATTTTCATTGCCCATCCCCCTCATCGAATAAGGAAATCTGCTCGAAATTGGCTTTGCTGGCTTCTTCAGGTTCCGCGGCTTCGATGATTTCTTCGTTTTCTGTCTTTTCTTCCTTTGGCAATTCGTGCGAAACGAAATCGGAAGTTATATAAAGATCGTCGAGTTTGGAAACGGCCACGATCCTGTCTTTGGATTTGAAGCCCGTTGCCATTTTGGCGTATTTCTCGCTGGGAGTCAGATAAAAATCCTCGAATTTGGCGTCGTAGTTCTCGTTGTTATTGAGGATGCAAAGAATGGTGTAAGGGGCTTCTTTGTCGCCGACTTTGTCTAGATAAATCAAGCGATGCTGTTCGGATTTGAACATGTTGTAAACCAATCTTGCCCTATTTAGCCTATTCCCTTTTTCGATCGTTTTCTCCGGATCGATGACCCTTAGATGGGCTCTATCGGTCAAAAGCATGACCTTGCCTTTCTCCTCTGGGGCAAAAGCGACCAATCCGGCCATCTCGTCCCCTTTGAAGGAACCGGCCTTGACGCCGTTCGTCCTAGGGTTGGTCAACGGGATGTCGTTTTCGTTATAGAAAGAGGCATATCCCAAAGAAGACATTATGAAGAGATTCGAATTGCCGGAGGTGACCGTAATATCCACCAACATGTCATTAGGCGACATCCTTATGATACCTAGGGCCTTGTTATGGCGTTTGGCCATAAGCAAAGATAGTTGAATTCGCTTTATCGACCCTTTCTTGGTCAACAAGACGACATAGAGGTCTGATCTGAATTTCCTTAAGGCGAAGGCTTTGATGATCTTTTCTCCCGGCCCCATCGCTATCAATGACGATATATGGCCGCCGATGTCATTCCATTTGGCTTCTTTTATTTCGTTTATGGAAAGATAGGAATAATTCCCGGATTCGGTGAAGAAAACGACGTAATCCTTGGTGGTGGCCAAGCCTTTGAAGACGATCACGTCCGTTGGCTTGGTGCCTGGCAAAACACCGTTATGGCCGCCGGATCCCTTATACGATTTGATGCTGCAACGTTTGATATAGCCATCTCTGGTGATGACGACATAGCAATCCTCTTTGACGATCAAATCCCTTTGGTCGACCGAAAGATCGCCGATCTCGTCTTCTTTGATCAGCGTCCTTCTCTCGTCGCCATAGCGTTTCGTTATCTCTTTGAGATCCGAGATGATGACGTTCTCGATAAGAGTTTTGTCCGAAAGGAGGCTATTTAGATACTCGACTTCCTTGCTAAGCTGATCCCTTTCGTTTTCCAAAATGATGACGTCGGTATGGGAAAGCTTATAAAGGGGCATCATCACGATCGCTTCGGCTTGAGGCTCGCTAAAACCGAATGCCTGACTGATGTTCTTTTTGGAATCGGCTTTGTCAACGGATTTTTTGATTATCTCCACCACTTCGTTAAGGATGGAAACGGCTTTGATCAAGCCTAAGACTATTTCAAGCCTCGCTTTGTCTTTTTTTAGAAGATAGCGGCTTCTTCTGCTTATGACGTCCAATTGATGGGAAATGTAGCAATCGGCATAGCTGCAAAGATCCATCAATTTCGGCCTTTGGTCGACTATGGCCACCATGTTGGCGGAATAAGACGTCATGAGGTTCGTTTTGCTCATCAAGAATTTGAGGATGGCCTCTGGCTTGGCGTCTTTCCTCAAATCGATGGCGATGCGGAGGCCGCTTTTGTCTGTCTCATCCCTTACTTCTTCGATCCCAACGACGGCCTTATCGTGTCTTAGTTTGTCGATTTGGCCAACCAATTGGGCTTTATTTACCCCGTAAGGGATTTCCGAAACGATTATCTGGGTCAGTCCGTCTTCTTCGACGATTTCGGCTTTGGACATGATGGAGATCCTTCCTTTGCCTGTCTCATACATCTGCTTTAGGCCTTCCGAAGCATGGATTATGCCTCCGGTAGGGAAATCCGGTCCTGGGACGTATTCCATCAAATCGGAAACGGAACATTTAGGATGCCTGATCCGGTAGATAATGGCTTGGGAGATCTCTTTGAGGTTATGTGGCGGTATCTCGGTCGCCAATCCAACCGCTATTCCGGAACTGCCGTTGGCGAACAAATTGGGGAATCTGGCTGGCAAAACGCCTGGTTCCAAGGAAGAATCGTCGTATGTCAAAGCCATATCGACCGTATCCATTTCGATATCGCGGACCAATTCGTTGCTTATCGCCGATAGCCTGGCTTCCGTATAACGTGGGGCGGCTGGATCGTCTCCATCCATCGAGCCGTTGTTGCCTTGGAATTGGACCAAAGGGTAACGGAGCCGCCAATCTTGGCTAAGGTGGGCCAAAGCGTCATAGATGGAAGCGTCGCCGTGAGGATGGTATTTGCCCATGACGTCGCCGACGATATGGGCGCTTTTCTTGGTTGGGTGATCGAAAGTGTTATTGGTATCCCACATGTCATAGACTATGCGGCGTTGGACTGGCTTAAGGCCATCTCTGGCATCCGGTATGGCGCGTTCTTGGATGACGTCCTTGGCGTAAATCCCGAATCTGTCGCCCATCAATTCGTCCAAGGATGAATCAAGGATATCTTCGATGACGTTTTCTTCGATCGTCTGTTTCTTTTTCGCCATTACTTAACCCCCTTTACTTCCTTTATGAACGAATCTTCTTCGTTGAAGACTATGTTTTCTTCGATCCATGAACGGCGCAAAGAAGGATCCTTGCCCATTAGGATCGAGATTCTCTTTTCGACTACCAAAGGGTCTTGGATATCAACCCTTAATAGCCTTCTGGTTTTCTTGTTCATCGTCGTCGAGGCCAATTGGTCGGCGTTCATTTCGCCTAAGCCCTTGTAGCGGTTTATGCCATAACCGGCCCCGATTTGAGCTTTGGCTTCATCGAGCTTGTTGTCATCCCAAACGTAGACGAATTTCTTTGGGTCGGATTTCTTATAGACGCGATAAAGAGGCGGGCAGGCGATATAAACCATCCCGTTATCGATAAGGGGCTTCATGTAATTGTAAAAGAAAGTCAAAAGCAACGTTTGGATGTGGGCACCATCGACGTCAGCATCGGTCATGATGATGATTTTCCCGTATTTCGATTCGTTGACATCGAAGTTTTGACCGACTCCGGCGCCTATGGTTTGGATCAAGGTCGCGAATTCGACGTTGGCTAACATCCTTTCCATCGTGACCGAATCGGTGTTAAGCGGCTTACCCCTTAAAGGCAAAATGGCTTGATGAAGCCTATCCCTGCCGTTTTTGGCCGAGCCTCCTGCCGAATTGCCTTCGACGATGAAGAGCTCGTTGTTTTTGTAATCCTTGGATTGGGCCGAGGCCAATTTATCCGAGATGACGACGTCGTTTTGCTTCTTTTTGTTGCCGCGGGCTTCTTCCCTGGCTCTCCTTGCAGCGTCCCTGGCGTTTTTGGATGCTTGGCATTTTTTTATGAGGTCCAAGCCGAAATCCTTATGTTCCATAAGGTAATAGGTGAAATGCTCGGTGATGAATTGCGAACAGGCCGGCAAGGCGGCTGGCGTTCCCAATTTCCCTTTGGTTTGGCCTTCGTATTCGGTTAGCGATTCCGGCATTTTGATCGATAAAACGCAGGTCAGTCCTTCTCTTAGGTCGGTCCCGTCTATCCTTTGGTTTTCTTTGATTAAGCCGTTTTCGATTCCCCAATCGTTCAAAGCTTTGGTAAGCCCCATTTTCAATCCGTCTTCATGGGTTCCGCCGCCGGCGGTCCTGACGCTGTTTGCATAGCTTAGGATATGCTCGTTGTAATCCTGGGAGCACCATTGAAGGGCGCATTCGATCCTGATTTGCGAATTATTGTCGGTGAAATCGATGATATCGCTTAATGGGTTCTTGTTTTGGTTAAGGGTCGCAACGTATTCCCTTAAGCCGTTTTCGTAATAGAATTCGTGAGATAGCGAAGTGCGTTCGTCTTTGAGGATGAAATGGACTTTCTTGGCCAAAAAAGAGGATTCTTGGAGATGATTATAGATTGTATCCCACTTGAATTCCGTGGTCGTGAAAATGGAAGGATCTGGCTTAAAACGGACGCTGGAGCCGTGTTTATTGGTTTTCCCTACGATTTCCAAAGGCGTTTTCAAAGTTCCGCCGTTGACGAAAGAGATCCTATAGATCGATCCGTTGCGGTAAACGGTGACTTCAAGCCATTCTGATAAGGCGTTGGTGACAGTCGCGCCCATCCCGTGAAGTCCGGCCGAAGTCGAATAGGATTTCGAATTGAATTTGCCGCCGGCATGAAGGGCGGTGAAAATAAGCTGGACGGCCGGAATCCCGGTTTGCTGATGTAGATCGATCGGCAATCCTCGTCCTTCGTCGTCCACCTGAACGGATCCGTCTTTGTGGATCGTCACGGTTATTTTGTTCCCATAGCCGTTTACGGCTTCGTCGATGGAGTTGTCGACTATTTCCCAAACCAAATGATGGAGGCCAGTGCTATTGGTCGAGCCAATGTAGACGCCGGGACGTTTCCTGATTCCTTCTAGTTCGCTTAAAACTTCGATGTTATCGGCGGTATATCCTTGCGCAGCTTTCAAGACATCCCTTTCGGTTTGGGCCATATTGTTGTTGTCTAGTTCGTTGCTCATGGGATTATTATTACATAATAAAGCCTCGAAAACAAAATTTTTTAAGGATTCATCGGATGAATATTCACCTTAAAAGGTGAAAACAACCTTTTCCGCAATCGGATGCCAAAGTGGTCGACATTAATGTTTTTTAGTAGTTTTCTAGTAAGATTATCGCATATGTATATATCTAAAGATATATAAAGTTGATGAGAAAAAAGAGGCGTGATGTTTTCGCCTCTTTCGTTTTCGTTGTTTTCCCTACATTTGGGAGTTCATGTTCTTCATGATGGCGCGGATGTCGGATTCCTTTGGTTTCCTTCCCATCTGGGCATACATCATGCGGATCATCTTCTCGTTGATCGGAGGATTCTTCTTAAGTTGGGATTTGAATAAGGCTTTGGCTCCGAAGAAGCCGGCGATCAAGCCAACTACCAAGAAGGCGATGGCGATGCCGAACCAACGGCCGTCCCATCCGAATTCGGTTGTCGCTAAAAGATTCATCTAAATTAAGCCCTTCCGTCGTATTTTCCGGTTGAAGTATCGACTAAGATCTTATCTCCTTCATTGATGAAGAGGGGGACTTTGATGACCATTCCAGTCTCAAGGGTGGCGTCTTTGGATCCGCCGTTGGAAATGGTGTCTCCGCGTACTCCTGGCTCAGTCTCGGTGACGGTCATCGCGACTTTGGCTGGGAGGATGATGCCGATCAATTCGCCTTCGAAGGTATTGATCATGACTTCGAGGTTAGGAACGAGGTATTTGGCTTCGTTCTCCAAAAGGGCGTGTGGGATTTCCATTTGCTCATAGGTCTTTGGATCCATGAAGCAATAAGTGATGCCGGAATCATAGAGATATTGTGAAGCAGCTTTGTCCAAGCGGGCTTCGGTTACATCGTAACCGGAGTTGCGGGCCAATTCGGTGATGGCGCCGGTTCTGACGTTTTGGACTTTGACTTTCGCGACCATCTTTCTCATCGCGGTCTTGTTAAGAAGGATATCGATGCAGCGATAAAGGACGCCTTCATCGATGAAATAGTTTCCTGGGCGTAATTCAGTGACGTTCATTGTTTTGATTCTCCATTAATTAAGCAAAAAGCAATAGTATTCTACATTCATTTCTTTCTTAAGAAAAGTGCGTTGTTTCCTAAGATAAGTACGGATTGAGCCTTTTTTCGGTTCCGATATCCGAACTTGACTCATGTCCAGGATAGATTTTGGTCTCATCCGGGAGCTTTCTAAGCTTGGATAATGACGATCCCATCTGTTTTATGTTCCCACCGGGCAAATCGCTTCTGCCTACGGATAGATGAAACAAGGTATCTCCGGTGAAGAGAACCTTTTCCTTTTCGAAATAGAAGCAGACGCTTCCTGGGGTATGGAACGGGGTGTGGATCGTTTTTATCCGATATCCGCCGATATTTATCGTTTCGTTGTCTCCCAAAAGATGGGCCTCATAGCCTTCGATCTTCAATCCTTTAAGCAGATTGTATCGATCATCCGTGAGATATCCGACATCGGCTTCATGAATGAAAACGGGAGCTTTATGGGTCAAGCTGGCAAGTCCGTATATGTGGTCGTAATGGCCATGGGTCAAAAGATAAGCCAAAACGGTTCCGCCATGGTGCTTATCGATATAGCGGTCCAAGCAATGGTTTTCGTTGCTGCCTGGATCTATCACCAAACAAGGCTCGCCTTCTTCCCCCACTATGTATGTATTGGCGAAATACATCGATTCGAATGGCTTGCTTATTTTCATGCTAATACCCTAAAACAAAAATAAGACCAAGAGGCCTTATTTGAGTTTCTTGATTTCTTTATGAACCGTCATCTTGCGGCAACGGCTGCAGAACTTCTTGATTTCCATTTTGTCTGGATGGGTTCTCTTGTTGCGAGTGCCAAGATAGTTATGTTCGCCGCATTCGCTGCAAGCGAGGATGATTTCATCGCGTTTACTGGTTGCCATAGTTAATCACTTCTTTCTTTGAGCGTTGCTACTTTATCATAACGAAATGACTTTATCTAGATTTTCTTTATTTTGCTAAGGCAATAGATGCCACAAAATGATGAAAATGCTAGGAAAGATAGATTCTTTCGTTCAAAATTAGTCAGCATGAAAAGAGAAAACACCAAAAAAATCAAGCTAGGGAACATCCAAATCGGAGGGCAAAACAAAGTCCTTATCCAAAGCATGTGTTCGATTAAGACCGAAAGGGTCGATGAGATCGTTTCGGAAATAAGCGAATGCGTTGCATTGGGAGCCGACATCATGCGGGTTTCCGTGATGGATGAGGAAGATGCTTTGGCTTTGAAAGAGATAATGCCTCGCATCTCTTGTCCGTTGGTTGCGGATATCCATTTCGATCCGAGATTGGCTTTGCTTTCGCTAGATAGCGGCGTTTCGGCCATAAGGCTTAACCCCGGCAACATCAAAAAGAAGGAAGACATAGTCAAGATCGCTTCCGAATGCAAAGAGAGGGGCATCCCTATAAGGATCGGGGTCAACGCCGGCTCATTGGATGAAACGGCAGAAGGTTCGACTTTGGCCGAAAAATTGGTCAGCTCCGCCAAAAAGGAAGCCAAAATCCTAGAAGACATCGGCTTTTATGACATCGTTATCTCTTTGAAGGCATCTTCGGTCAAGGATACGATAGAAGCTTACGAAATGGCTGCCGAAGAATTCGGTTATCCATTGCATTTGGGTTTGACCGAAGCTGGACCGAAGGATATTGGGTTAATAAGGAGCGCGGCCGCTTTGTCCCCGCTTCTCCTAGAAGGGATAGGAGACACGATCCGGATCTCTTTGAGCGATTCTCCGGAAGAGGAGATAAAAGCCGCCAAAAGGCTTCTTATCGATTTGGGGCTCGCTTGGGGCCCCCGGTTGATATCTTGCCCAACATGTGGGCGGACCCAAGTCGATTTGCTTCCGTTAGCGAAGATCGTCCAAGAATACCTGGAAGGCAATCCGATAGACAAGACGATCGCCATAATGGGCTGCCCGGTCAATGGGATTAAGGAAGCCAAGGACGCCGATATTGGGGTAGCTGGGGCGAAAGACAGCTGGACTTTATTTGAAAAAGGCAAGCCAATAAGAACAATACCAAATAACGAGATCGTTGAACAATTCTTAAAAGAATTGGAATTACTGAAAAACGACTAAAATAAAACGCGGTCATTCGGATCGCGTTTTTCTTGTCATTCATCGTTTGCGTCTTTGGCTGCTTTGCGGAAATTCTCTTCCAATTGCCTTCTGACCGACCTTTGGATGGCCTTTCTTTTGTATTTATGCTTCACCTGATCGATGGCGAAATCCCTCTTTCTCTTATAGCCAGGCTTGACTTTGTCGGTTCTGGTTTTGGCTTTGGCGATCTTGATCTCTTTCTTTTCCTCTTCGGATTCGAAAGCCTTTTTCTTGGTGAATTTGGTTTTCTTGTTCAATCCCACCGGATCTTCTTTCAAAATCCCGTTTTTGAAGATGTAGAAATCGAATTTGACTCCTTGCTCCAACAACTGTTTTGGCAATGAAAGCGAGTCATCATCGTAGAAAACCCAGCTATCGCCTTTCTTGTCGAAACGGCCGGTTCTTCCTGCCCTATGATGATAGAATTCCAAATCGGAAGGCAAATCCAAACTGATTACGTCGGTGACGTTAGCTATATCCATCCCGCGGCTCAATAGATCGGAGGCGATTATTATCGATTCTTTGTTGGCTTTGATGTCGCGCAGGGCTTTTTTCCTTTCCCTCTCGGTCAAGGAACCGGTGAAATAGATGGCGTCCATCCCGTTTTCCTTCAGATACTTATAAGCCGCATCCACCGTTTCCTTTTTGGAAGCGAAGACGATGCAAAGATATGGTTTTCTTAGCTTTAGGAATTCAAACAAAGCTTGCTTTGGGTCGGAATGTTTTATATCCAAAAGATGATGGCTGACCAAAGAGGAGGTCTCGGTATCCTCGGCCTCGAATCGGAAATCGGTCGAAACGAAATGCCTTATCTCGTCTTTGAGGGATTGCTTCAAGGTTGCAGAGAAAACCAAAATCTGAGGTTCCCTCATCTCCGTTTGGAACAAAGCTTCGATATCTTCGAAATATCCCATCTCAAGCAACATATCAGCCTCATCCAAAACGACTGTTCTGACATTGCTTAGGTTAAGCGAGTGTTTATCGACCAAAAGGTCTTTCAATCTTCCTGGCGTGCCGATGACGATATGAGGAGGGATCGAGAGCCCTTCTTCGTTTTGGGAGACGTCGGTTTCGCTGGTAAGAAGCCTTATTTTGAGCTTCGGATAGAAACGGACGAAGGCCTTGGCGAATTCGTATATTTGCCTGGAAAGTTCCCTACTTGGGGCGATGATGATGCTTTGGGTGCGAGGGAGGCTGACATCGGTTTTCTCGATGATAGGTATCAAATAAGCGTGGGTTTTCCCGCTTCCGGTCGCCGATTGGGCAAGGATCGACTTGCCTTTCAAGGCCTTTGGGATGACGTTCGTTTGGACAGGAGATGGCGAAACATAGCCCAGTTTGTTTAAGGCATTGACCATTTGATTTGAGAGGGAAAACGCTGAAAAAGTTGCCATAATCGGGGTAATTATAGGCGAAAAGAGGGAAACTGGCAACGCGTAGGCGTATAATGGGAGGCATGGAAATCGTCTCATTCGATCCAAGAGGTTTTTGTAGCGGAGTCCTTAAGGCATTTTCCTTGGCCAAAAAGGCGAGAGAGGAGCATAAAGGGTCTCCGATTTATTTGGTTGGGTCGTTGGTCCATAACGAAAGGGCCATGAGGCCATTGTACGGCGATGGGTTTGTTCTTTTAAACGAGAAGGATGGACCGCTATGCAAACAGATGGAAGAGATTCCAAATGGGTCCATCGTTCTTTATTCCGCCCATGGTCATGATAAGGAAAGCTACGATGAAATCGCCAAAAAGAAGGGTTTCATCGTCTATGATGCCTCTTGTGAGCATATCGTTTCGAACTTAGAGAAAATGAAAAAAGCGAATGGGTCTATAGCCTTCGTGGTCGATAGAAGGCATTTGGAAGCGAAAGCGGCCTCTTCATTGAAAAACGTGACCATAATCGATCCGAAGGATCCGTCCTTTGGCTATTTCGATTACGTCATATCCCAGACTTCTTTGGATGAAGAAACCTTTTCCTCTATCGAAAACGGATTAAGGGAGATAAATCCCCGTCTCGTTTCCCTTGATGGCAGATGCCCTTCGACGAAATATAGGCAAATGAATGCGATCAAAGCCCCGAATGACATCGATTTGTTCATCATCATAGGCTCAAAAGATTCATCCAATGCCAAACGTTTGGCTCATTTGGTTAAAAAATACCACGAAAATTCCGATGTCATCCAGGTTTTGGATTCTGACGAATTGAAAAAATACGATCTTTCGAAATATGAAAAAACCGCCTTGCTGTCGGGTGCTAGTTCCCCTAAGGCGGCATATGAAGAGATACAAGGATATCTGAAAAGCCTCTAGATAACCTCTGGCAATCTTTCGTGATCGATTTTCTTTATTTCAAGCGTCTTATCGAACGAAAGGAGGATCCTTTCCATTTGATCCATGAAGACATGCTCGATCTCGTGGGGGAAATCAAGATAGTCGTAATGATTCAAGACGATCTCCCTGCGGCAATGGTGCGGGGCGTCGCCAGAGATATAGATGTCATATCCTTCGTTCATGGCGTTTATGTATTTCCTAGATCCGCCGCCGCCGATGATAGCGACGCTTTCGATCGTTTTCTTGCCTTCGTTTATAAGCAAGCCGTAATCGACTTTGAAGGCTTTTTTGGCTTTTTTGGCGAAAGCGTGGATCTCCATCGGCTCTTTCAAACGCCCTCCGCGGGCCATAGGGGCCGTAAGAAGGGGCTTTACGTCTTCTAATCCAAGCAGGGCCGCCAAAGCGTCATTCATCCCGTCTTTTCCCAAATCGAAGTTGGTATGATAGCTCATGATCGGAATATCAAGTTTGGTCATCTTCTCGTATAAGGCTTTTTTGATTGGATCATGTTCCAAGACGTTTTTCAGTTTCCCGAAGATGAACGGATGATGGGTGATTATCAAATCTGGTTCGAATTCCAAAACGGCAGGAAGGACTTCGTCGTCAAAATCCAAACATAGTAGTATTTTGGTAGTTTCTTCTTTGAAGGACCCGACTTGAAGACCTGGATGATCATAGGGTTCGGCGGTCCTTTTTGGGAATTTGTCGCCTAATTTCTTAATCAATGATCTGGTTTTCATTTTGCATTTCCTCCAATAAGCTCAAAGCCTCTTTTACTTCTTCTTTTCTCTTTGTTGGGATGTCTTTTCTTAAGAGTTCTTCGTATTGCTTTTTCTTTTCCGATATGAACCTTTTTAGATCCTTTTCTTCTTTTTGGCAGATTTTCGGGCCAAAAAGAAGCTCGGACTTGTCATAGACGATATCCTCATCCGTCTTTTTTAGTTTCCAAACGGAATAGAAAACATCGTCTTCATAAAAGAAATAGCCTTCTTCGACTTTGTAGCCAAGCCTAGCCGCGGTTAACAAAACGATATCCCATTCCGAATGGGCGTCGATTATCAAAGTGTCGACATTGGCTAGCTTTTCTTTATGTTCGTTTAGAATGGAAGAGATCAGTCTCCCTCCCATCCCGGCGATTATGACTTCGTTGATTTTATGATCGAGATCCTCTAAGCCGGAAGAAAAGGAAAGGCTGACCTTTTCTCTGTCTCCAACGTTTTCTTCCACCGCCTTTGCCAATCTTGAAAACGGGCTTTTTTTGTTTTCGATGGCTTCGATATAGGAAACGATTCCTTCATTGGCCAAATAAATGGTCAAAAGGCCATGGTCTGCGCCGACGTCTGCCACATAAGCGCCTTTATCTACGTAAGAGGCGACCTTAGATAGGCGTAGAGAGAGGCTTTTCATCATTTTCCATGGGTATCAGGGCCGGAGAAATTGACCACTTCGCGATAATCGCCAAGTTTTTTGACTCTGGTTGGATGGCGAAGCTTCCTTATGGCTTTGGCTTCGATTTGGCGGATACGTTCGCGGGTTACGCCGAATTCCTGACCGACTTCTTCCAAAGTCCTTGGACGGTTGTCGTCCAAGCCATAGCGGAGCCTTAAGACGCGTTCCTCGCGTTCGGTAAGGTCCTTCATGATTTCGTATAATTCGTCTTTGAGCAAGGATTTGGTCGTGTATTCTTCCGGGGATTGGGCTGATTTGTCTTCGATGAAATCTCCCAAATGGGAATCGTCTTCTTCGCCTATAGGGGTTTCCAAAGAGACCGGCTCAAGGGCGATGCGTTGGATTTCTCTGATGCGTTCCGGGGACAATGCGCCATCCATCCTTTCGGAGATTTCTTCCGCGGTCGGGTCCCTTCCCAATTCTTGGACAAGGGTTCTCTGGACCCTGGTCATCTTGTTGATCGTCTCGACCATATGGACCGGGATACGGATGGTCCTGGCTTGGTCGGCGATGGCGCGGGTTATGGCTTGCCTAATCCACCAAGTGGCGTAGGTAGAGAATTTGAATCCTTTGGTGTAATCGAATTTTTCCACCGCTTTGATAAGACCCATGTTCCCTTCTTGGATAAGATCGAGGAAATGCATTCCACGTCCGACGTAATGCTTGGCGATGGAGATTACCAAACGGAGGTTGGCGGTGATGAGTTCCTTTTTGGCTTCTTCGTCCCCTTCCGCGATGCGTTTGGCCAATTCCGTTTCTTGCTGAGCGGTCAAAAGATCGACTTTGCCGATTTCCCTAAGGTACATTTTGACGGAGTCGTTCACTTTGACTTCGCCTGGCTGGATTTTGGAAAAATCGTCGATTTCGGCGATTTCTTCGCTTTCTTTGTCGTCTAAATCGATATCGTCGTCTCCCAAATCGTCTTCACTTAGGGAATCCTCTGAGAATTCGACGTTGTCTAAGTCGGGTTCATCTTCGTCTTCGGAGATGACTTTGATGTTGTTTTCGGAAAAGAAGGCGATCAATTGCTCGACGTCGTCGTCTGACATATCGAATTTGGAAGTGGCTTCCAAGAGTTCTTCTTGGTCGATCGAGCCGTTGGCTTTTCCTTTTTTGAGGAATTCTTTCTTTAGCTTATCGAACAATTCCAATTCTTCGGTATCTTCGCTTGGATCGAAAGAGACGTCGATATCTTCGGTTTCTTCTTCGCTTTCCTTGGCTTTTTTAACTTCCTTTTTAGGCGTTTCCTTTTTGGTTGGAGCCTTTTTTTCGGCTGTTTTCTTTTCGCTCGCCTTTTTGGAGGCGGTTTTCTTTTCTTCGGTGGTTTCTTTCGCTTTCTTGATGGCCATGTTGTCCCCTTTCTAGTCGTTGTTTCCCTTTTTGATGTGGCGTTTATCCAACGCTTTTTTATAGATTTCGGCTTGTTCGGCTTTGGATTTGCCTAGCAATTCCTTCTCTAACGTCGCTTTTTCGTATTTTTTGTCTTTTTCCGCTTTGATGGTCCTAGCCAAAGCTTCGATATTCTCCAAAGAGAACGGCGGATAGCTGTTTTCGTCGGAGATCATCGTGGCCAATGAGCTTAGTTCGTCCGCGTTGTCGAATTCGCTGGATTCGATGTCGCTAAGAAGCAAGGATATCTCGATGTCGGCGTTCCTTTTGTTCTCGTATTCGATGACGAAGTTGGCGATGGTTTGATAGGTTTCGTTGTAGAAACTATCGATCGATGTCTTGAAGAATTCCACCGCCTCGCGGTTATGGAGCATGTAATAGAGCATCTGCTTCTCGGCGAAGTCCAAACGGCCTTTGTTTTCCCTTTTAAGCCGCCTGTAGCTCGTTTTTGGGGTTACGCAATATTCTTCTGCGTCTTCCCTATTCTCTGTCGAATTGGCCTCTCTCCTGATCAATGAGGCCTCATATCCGGTTATCCTTGAAAGCTTGGCGATGTTGTTTTCCTTCTCAAGTCCTGGGGGGATGTTAGAAAGATAAGGGATGAAATACCTTAGGACCTTTTCCCTATCTTCTTTTGAAGATAATTGCTTGACGTTAAGGTAATAATTCAGCTGGAAGTCGAATGGATCGGTCAGATTGTTCATCATTTGGATCAAAACGTCTTTCCCTGATTCTTGGAGGATGTCGTCAGGATCCCTTAGATCATTCGGATTGAGGACGATCCTGAAAGGGATGTCTGCTTTGGATAGTTTTTGGATCATTTTCATCATCCCTGTTTGCCCGGCGGCGTCTCCATCGAGGCAAAGCCGTACTTCGGCACGGAGGAAACGGAGCATTTTGATATGTTCATCGCTTAGATTGGTCCCCATTAAGGCCACGGCTGAGCGGATTCCGGCCTTAGATAGGGCGATGACGTCCATGAACCCCTCCAAAACGTAGATATAGCCATCGTGCCTGGCTATTTCTTTGGCGATGTCATAGTTATAGAGGACCTCGCTTTTATGGAAGATGCGGGTTTCGGGGGAATTGACGTATTTGCTGCTTCCGTCATCCCTTATTCTGCGAGCCGAGAAGCCGACGACTTGGCCGTCTTTGTCTTTGAGTGGGAAGATGAGCCTTCCGGCGTTGGAATCGGCCGTGCCGTTGGCTTTGACCAAAGCGATCCCGATGTCTTCGATGGATTTCAGCGAATGGCCCTTGGCTTGAAGGTATTGGATCGTCTTTTCCCCATCAAGGAGAGAATAGCCGATGCCAAAGGCATTGGCGGTAGTTTCATCGATGTTTCTTTTAAAAAGATATTCTTTTGCTTCTTGCCCCTCTTTGGTCGATAAGCCATAAAGGTAGAACAATTGAAGGTCGTTGATGCATTTATAAAGGGGCACCAGATCGGCGTCCACTTTCTTTTCATGGCGTTCGCTTATCAATCTTGGATCGTCATAGCCGATGATCGAAGCCAATTTCCTTACGGCTTCGTCAAAGGAGATCTTTTCGTATTTTTGGACGAAGGTCAAAGCGTTCCCGCCGGCTCCGCATGAGAAGCATTTGTAAATTTGCTTCTCTTTGGAGATGTTCAAGGATGGGTTTTTATCGTCGTGGAATGGACAGATAGCCAAATAAGAACGGCCTTTTTGAATGACTTGGATATAGGAGGAAATTACGCTTACGATGTCGCTGCTTTTAAGCAAATCATCGATCAAATCTCTTGAATATGGCATTTTTCCTCCTTTCTTCCATATTAATAAATTAATATGGCTTTTACTATAAAACTACTAATGGCTATTTACATGAAACATTTGACGCCAAAGTAATCGACAAGTTCGGTTATAGACATCCTGATTTGCTTCATCGTGTCTCTGTCGCGAACAGTGACGGTTTGGTCTTCGATGGTTTGGAAGTCCACCGTCACGCAATATGGGGTGCCGATTTCGTCTTGGCGGCGATAGCGTTTCCCAATCGATCCTGTGACGTCATAGGTGCAAGATAGGCGTTTGTTTAAGATGTTAAGGACTTCCGAAGCCTTGCTTTCCAATTTCTTTGACAAAGGAAGGATAGCCACCTTATATGGGGCGAGCCCCGGAGCAAGGTGCATGACGGTACGGACGTCTCCGCCTTCAAGGGTTTCTTCGTCATATGAATCCACCATGGTCATAAGCATCAGCCTATCCAAACCCATCGATGGTTCGATGACGTATGGAAGGTATCTTTCGTTGGTTTCTGGATCGAAATAAGTGAGATCTTGCTTGGAATATTCTTGATGGCGGCCCAAATCGTAATCGGTGCGATCGGCAACGCCTAGGATTTCGCCCCAGCCCAAGGTCGGAAAATCGTATTCGACGTCGGTCGTGGCTTTGGAATAGAAAGCCAATTCGGCGGCCTCGTGATCTCTGAAACGGAGGTTTTCTTCTTTGATTCCTAAAGATTCGACGAATTTGAGGCAGAATTTCTTCCAATAGGCAAACCATTCCAAATCGGTTCCAGGTTTACAGAAGAATTCCATCTCAAGCTGTTCGAATTCGCGGGTGCGGAAAGTGAAATTGCCCGGCGTGATCTCGTTTCTGAATGATTTTCCGGCATTGCAGATCCCGAAAGGGAGTTTCTTTCTTGAGGCACGTTGGACGGCTTTGAAGTTGGTGAAAACCCCTTGGGCGGTCTCTGGGCGGAGATACACCACCGATGAATTGTCTTCCGTGACGCCAATATGGGTTTTGAACATCATGTTGAATTTGCGGATCGGAGTGAAATCGCTTTTGCCGCAATTGGGGCATTTGACTTCATGGGCATGGATGAATTTATCCATCTCTTCGAAGGTCATTCCTTCGACGTCGGCATCCGGATATTGGCTTTCGATCAGGCTATCGGCGCGATGGCGGGCATGGCAGGCTTTGCAATCGCACATCGGATCGTTGAAAGTGGAAACATGGCCAGTAGCCTCCCAAACTTTCGGATTCATGAGGATTGCGGCGTCGATTCCGACGTTGGTCGGGGATTCTTGGACGAATTTCTTCCACCATAAGGCTTTGAGGTTCTTTTTTAGTTCAGAACCCAAAGGGCCGTAGTCCCAAGTGTTGGCCAAGCCGCCGTAAATGGCGCTGCCAGGAAAGACATAACCGGTGTTTTGAAGATGCTGGGTGATTTTTTCGAAATCGAATTTATTAGGCATATGGATTTCCTCAATAAAAAAAGTCCAACTTTTTGGACGCATTATTTTAATGGCTTTGAATATGAAATGTCAACCCTATATAAGTTAAGTCAGCAACGTTCCAACATTAATGTTGACTTGAGTTTGACGTTGGTTAGGTTCTCGATGTAAGAGGCTAGCTGGCATATCAAGGCTATCGATTCGTCTTTGTTAAAAGAAACGCGACCGAAATCTTCCAAAGGGAATAAGAAAGCGTATCTCAATATCTTTAACATCCTTCCGCCGATCCTAATGGTGTTCGAATCGGCATATCCTTCCGATACGAAGCCGCCTTCTTTGTAATTTACCCCAACGATGTTTTTCTTGTTTCCGGAGATGACGCATCTATCGACTTCCAAGCCATAGCCCATTATGGCCAATAATTTGGCGAAATATAGAAAACACGCCGAATATATCGGATATCCTTCGTTTATTTCCTTTATCGCTTTGTCAAGATAAGGGAAGGCTTTGATAGCGTCTTCTTCGCTTAATAGCCGTGAATTGATCTCAGAAAGGAAGGAAAGGCAGCTCATCCAAAGGAGGTCGTCTTTTTCTTTTAAGGCAAAAAGGGGCTTGCCTTCCGAAAGATAAAGGCTGTTTCCGTCTATCGAAGAAAAGAGGGAGAACCTTGAATAAGCGAATATTTGGCAAGATGAGGCGTTTTTGCTGTTTGTCTTTTTTATCCCTCTGGCCAAAAAGGAAAACAATCCTTCTTCTCCTATGCAAGCAACCATGGCGTCGTTTTCTTTATAAGGAGAGATGTGAAGAACGTATCCTTCTTTCTGAATAAGCTCCTTTCTCATCTATCTTTGCTATAGCCAAAAGCTTTGAGCCTATCGCTTTTTTGCCTCCAATCGGCGGCTTGTCGGACTTCGATTCTAAGATCGATGTGCTTATGGAGGCGTTTCTCCAAATCGCGTCTGGCTGTCATCGAGATCTTTTTGATCATCTCCCCGCCTTTCCCGACCACGATTCCGATTTGGCTTTTCTTTTCGACCCAAATCGTGGCTTCGATATATATCTCTTTGGCTTTTTCGTTCAATGAATCGATGGTGACCGCGGCTTGATGCGGCACTTCGTCGGAAAGGAAATGGAGCATTTCGTAACGAATAGTTTCTTTGACGTCGAAAGCCACCCCTTTGTCGGTCAAGGTACCTTCTTTATAATACATCGGCCCTTCCGGGAGATATTTGGCCACCGCTTCTTTGACGTCTTTCAATCCGAAATTGGTCAAGGCGGACATTTGGATTATCTCCTTGTTCGGGAATTCCTCGTGCAATTCGCTAAGCAAGGCTTCCATTTTCGGGGCCGTGGCCAAATCGATTTTGTTGACCAAAATCAAAAAAGGGCAATTGAGTTTCAAGGCTTTGAGGGTCTTGAAAGATGGATCGTCTTCCTCAAAATTGTCGGCGGAAATCATGAAAAGGCAGATATCGGCGTCCCCTAAGGAAGAACGGGCTTCTTTGTTCATGAATTTGTCCAAAGCCGCTTCGCCTTCGAAAAGGCCTGGAGTATCGATGAAAACCATCTGATAGTCCTTTTCGGTCAAAACGCCGATGATGTTATCCCTGGTGGTTTGGGGTTTTGGGGAAACGATCGAGACCTTATGGGACAAAATAGCATTCAAAAAAGTCGATTTGCCGACGTTTGGTCGGCCTAAGATGGCTACGAATCCGCTTTTCATTTGATCAAATCCTTTTTGCCGAAAGCGAAAGGCAGAATCCCTTCGATGTTCGTTTCTTTGACGTCGCCTTTCAAATTGGCTAGATAGATTTTGGCATTTGGGTCCAAAAGCTCGCTGATGACTTGGCGGCAAGCCCCGCAAGGAGCGCAGACGTCATCCGTATCGGCGATGATGGCGATAGATATGATATCCCCCGCCTTAACGCCGTTCATCATGGCGTTGGCGATGGCGTTTCTTTCGGCGCACAAAGAAAGGGGATAAGATGAATTTTCCACGTTCCCGCCTTTGAAGATCCTTCCGTCTTTCGATAAAACGGCTGCCCCTACGGCAAAATGGCTATAAGGTGAATAGGAAAGGGAGCGGGCATCTTTGGCGGCTTCAATCAAGGTCGATTCGTTCATTCGATACTTCCTCCAATATCTTATCTTGAAGAGAGAACATCGCGATCTCATCTTCCTTTTTCATATGATCGTATCCCAATAGGTGCAATAAGCCATGGGTGAAAAGGAAACTTAATTCCCTATAAAGGGTGTTGCCGATTTCCTTAGCCTGCCTTTGAGCCTGAGGGACGGATATCAGGATTTCCCCTAGCATCTTTTCGATGTTCGGATCGTTTATTCGATGAGTTGGGTCTTTATCGTCGTTGAAGGCGAAGGATATCACGTCCGTCACCCTATCGACCCCACGATAATCTTTGTTTATCCGATGGATCGTTTCATCGTCGACGAAGCTGACGTCGACTTCGTAATTGTCTTTGACGTCAAGATGTTTGAAGGTCGCTGCCAAAATATCTTGGTAGCGTTTTTCCATCACGTCGAATTTCGCATCGCAAGCGTTAGAAAAAACAAGTTCCATGGCTTAACTTTAACATAAAGTTAGCCTTAAAGCCATCAATCGCGTGGTTTGAAGATATATTCTCTGAAATAAAGCTCGTTCATCTCCCTTTCTTTCTTGGAGAATACATAATCGAAAATCTCGGCGCCGCCCTTTTCGATCAAAAGCAAAGCGAAAAGATGGAAAAGATAGAAATTGAGGGAAGCTTCGTTGGACATTAAGCTTGGGAACAAAGAGAAAGCGGCCGTGACGAAAGTCAATATCCCTCTTTCCAATAACATCGTTTTCCCGTATTTGTCAGCATCCTTGCTCAAGGAAAAAAGAAGTTGCTTGGCTTCCTCTTCTTTTTCAGACTGGAATAGCATCCCCTCTTCTTTCCTCATCCTTTTGCCTTTTAGAGAAAAATATCGATGGAATAAGAGCTTTTCTCCGCACAATAAGGCTAAAACCCCACCTAAGGAGATAAAGAAAGAAGGAGTGTTTAAGCCAACTATCACGCTTAAAAGGACGATGGTTCCGATTTTGGAGACCACCGATGCCGTATCGGCGAAGAGATTCTTTTTGAAGGCGTTGAACCTCTCATAATTGATTTTAAGGCGGTTTGGGTCTTTATCATAAACAGACAAGAGATATCGCTTGTCGAAAGAACGGATGGAACAAAGGATGAAAATCCTTCTTCCTTCTTCCAAAAGGAGATATAGACCTAAACAAGTAAGGCTTAGCCATAAAGGGGCTTTATCAAGAAGGGCAAGGCCGAAAGCCAAACATATTTCCGATACGAATAAGAATGCATCGGAAAGGATTTCCTTCCATAAAGGGACGATTCTTTTGGCTTTAGGGGGCTTTGACACGTGATATTGTTCCATTATTCCCCAAAGTCCGCTCCACAAGGATAAAAAGGATTCTTTCTTTAGATGGGTCTCTCCTTTCGCCGGATCAAGATAGGTCACCGTTTCCTTTTCTATTTCGGTGACCACCACCATATGGATTCCTTCTTCTTCGTTTAACAAAGCCAAAAAAGGGCCTTCCTTCTCGAAGGGATAGGAGAATTTCTCCTTTTCCGATTCAAAGAACCTGAGATCGAATCCGAAAGAAGACATTTCTTCTTCCAAGGTCTTCAAAGAATAGGGAGGATGAGCGGAGAAAGCGATGTTCTTCCAACCTCTCTTTTTGGTTTTTAGATAAGCCAATGTCCTTAAAGATGACAAAGCGCAGCTATGTTCGTCGAATTGATAGGAGATCTTAGACATGTTTCCCTCCAATACCTTTTAGAGACAAATGGAGGGAATTTACCTATTTATTCTTCTTTTTCTTCTATTTTATGATGGGAAGAAACCTCGAAATGGTATTTGACGATGCCTAAATCGATCTTGAAATAAGGGCCACCGAGGTTCTTTAAGATGACTCTGCCGTTTTTGAGTTCGAAAAAGAATTTTTGCTGGTTAAGGGCAGTTGGGGCCAAACCTGCGGCTATGACGCCCTTCATGAACCAATCGCATTCTTCATCGGCCTTATAAAGTCGGGAAATGTCTTTGCTTTTATGAGGGAAGCCACCATTTTTACCATATCCCAAAGAAATGACGATCAAAAGTTTTTTCCTTTTTCAAAAGCGGCTTCCGTCTTTCCGTGCGTTAAGGCGACCCAACAGGTGTTAAGGCCTATTTCTTGGCACTTTAGGACCAGCTTTTCGCCATAATATCCGGCTTTTTCTTGATCCCTTTTATTTCCCACGATGCAGATGTAGTTGGCGACGTTTTCGAATTTGCCATAACGGGCCAAAATGGAAGAAAAGCATTTAGGCTCATCGAAAAAGACTTGGAAGGAGAGGCCGCTTTCAAAGCCGATTTCGTTGGCCAAGGATCTTATCTCTTCCTTCTTTTCTTCTTCGATTGGCTCTGATTTATATTGCCTGACGCTATGGCGTTCTTTCATCAATTCGATGATATCCATGATGTTTCCCTTTCTTTTGAAACATAAATAGTCAAAGACCAAAAATCATCTTGTTATCCAATGACTTTCCAATAGCCTATTTTATTGGTTCCAATCCTCTCGATAAAGCCTTTTTCAGACAATGATACGAACACTCTCGATATGGTTCTTCTCAATATTCCAAGTTTAGCAACCAACGTATCGTAGGAAATGCTTGGGGCATTGTTCAGCTCTAGCGATGCATTTTTCGTTATCATTTAATTCATTGGGAAGATTTTTGCCATTTACGTGATAAAAATCTTGTCCCATCAACTTTGCTTTCCATGTTCAATGTCGAAATAAATGACATTGTCTTTCAAATGAAAGATCGTGCCACTTTTGTGCCACTTTTTTGCGGCACGATTGTTTTTCAAAGAATGCTGATAGTAAAATAATTAAGCAATTATCGAACTAATTTTTGATTGCAATAGCAAAAACGAACGCTGAAGATCGTACCAAGTTATTTAAACTATCAATCGATTTGAATAACGTCTTTTCGCAATTTGATCCGCAGAAGGATTCGCCATTCGCCCAGCAAAGAACATAGTAACCAACTTCTTTTATCGAATTCAGCAATGAATGGGTTTTGGATCTTCGATGGTTTTTCTTTTTATAAAAAGAAATATGGCGATTTATCCCTTTTTGATCTCCCGACGTCCGTTTCTGTTAGATTCTTTTCTTTCTATTATTCCATTATCTTTCAATCTGTTGATTATTCTCATGACGGCCGATCTATGCTTGCTGGTTTTCATAGCCAATTCTTTGGTGGCAACATTTGCGTTTTCAGCGATTGAATCGCATATGTTTTTCTATATCGGAGAATTTTGCAGTCTCGCTTTTCTCATTGAACTCGCTTTTGTAAAATGGGATGGTCACGGTTATTGCCGACGTGCCGAAACGATAGGCTTCTACGCCGTATTACTTTACGACTTTCGGTGCGCCGTGCCCGGTTTACTCGACGATATGGCATTGAAGGAAGATTTTTGTTAGCTCTTCGTTCACTAGATGCGTTTTTCTCATAAGGAATTCGTCTTTCGTCATCCCGTTTGGCATCGTGTCGCAGGAAATGATTTCCAGCCTATCGTCAAGCCAATATATCTTAGGTGGGATCCTATCGACCCATTTATTATGGACGATAGCGTTGATCCGTGCCTCTCTGAAGGCATCCCCATCGAACGTTTTTCTCGTTTTATCATTTTCGAGGTATCGACATAGGCTTGGATTAAGAAATCATGATGTGGTTCATAAAGCAAATAAAAAAAATCCCGATGGACGGGATTAGTTGATTACCACTTCTTGCGGCGGGCCATTTCGCTCTTGCGTTTGCGCTTTAAGCCAGTCTTCAGATAGTATTCGCGTTTGCGAGCTTCCATGAGAATGCCGGATTTGTTGACGCTGCGTTTGAAGCGGCGTAACGCTTCATCGAGAGATTCGCCTTCGTGGACGACGGTTTTGACGATCATTTCTACTCACCTCGCTTTCTGAACGTTAGGTATTCTACACAAGAAAACGCCTTATATAAAGAAAATTAGGATATAATCTTTGCAATATGGGCCAAAAACCGTTTCTGAGCGTCATAATCCCCGTTTATTCAGGGGAGAAATATTTCGAAAGATGCTTGTCTTCTTTGCTTAAGCAGGAATGCGATGAAGATTATGAGATCGTCCTTTCGATCAATCTGGATGCGGAAGAGGGATGCAAAAGATTGTGCGAAGAGGCATTGAAAAAGGACCCTCATTTCGTTTCGATAACGATGAAAGAAGGCAATCTAGCCAAGATGATATGCAGATTGGAGGGGGTTAGGTTCTCCAAAGGGGAATATGTCACCTTCGTTGACAATGACGATTATTATTCTTCTTCCAAAGCGATCGAGAATATCATCAAAGAAATAAAGAAACATAAGACGGATATCACCGTCTTTCCTTATTATCATTCGAAACACGATAAAGAAAGATTGGCCTTCGCCCAGAATTTCAAAGAGAAGGTCTTAAGCAAAGAAGAGGCCTTCGATAAATTGAACAAGGATTTTTCCATGCCCCATTTTCTTTGGAACAAGGCTTTCAAAAGGGAATTGTTCGATTCTCCTTTGATGGTCTTTTCTAAAAAAGAGGATATGTTCGAAGATTGCGTTTTGTCTTCTTCTTTGTTTTTGGCTGCGTCTAGCTTCTATCGTTCTTCTTATCCTTATTATTGTTATCGGATCGATAATCCTAATGCAGATACAAGGATAAAAAGGATAGATAGGGCTTTTTATCGTTTATCCGTATATGCATCGGAAAGAGCGTATTTGGAGAAATACCATCCTGTATATCTAAAGTATTGGAAGAAAGCGTACCACCGGCACGTTTCTTTCGTTATCTATGATTCCATGTGCGACATGAAACATGGAAAGGGGCGGTTGCTCCATAATCTAAGGCAGTTAAATAAATTGCATAAGAAGAAGTGCGATTTAAAATGGTTGGATTGTTATGAGGTGGTAAAGAGGACGGTTGAGGGGTAGATAGGCAACTGTTGGGTGGCTTTTCGTGTAGGAAGTTGGATATAATTAGGCAGACAAACAGCATATCGCCAGTGCGGGTTAAACAGTTTTAAACTGCTGTTCGAATATAATTAAAGCTTATTTCACACCCAAAGACAGTAAACGATAGAGTTCCGGATTGTGTTTCGTTCGCAATACTCTTGAAAATAACAGTTTGAACAACGTACTTGACATTGCTAACCTTCTTATAAATCGCTTTTGCAGAATCGAATTTTAATTCAGATCCCTTCTCCAAATTGATGCTATAGTTATCTCTAATCAGCGGCACCTTATTTTTATCGGCCATTTGAACGTCGTAATAAATTACTATGCTCACAGTCGTAGCAGGGTAACTGCCGGATTTTTCAACCTTTATTGTGTTACTGCTTTTATCAAAAACAACAAAATTGTTTGTAGTAACGGACACACTGAGGGAGTGCACAATTATTGTGTTATCGAGATATGCGACTGCAATAATTTCTTCATTCTTCTTAAATCTGGCTTTTACTTTAACTGTTCCGGCTACACTTCCCGGAGTTACAACCCCTTTTTCGCTAATGAAAGCAACTACTTCTCCTTCACTAGGATCTTGATACTTCAATTCGTATTCAGAAGCGCTAATTTTTTCTTGAATAGCCTTTTGACTATCGACGATTTCAAAAGACACCGTATAGTCAGTGACGGATTCACCATTTCTCTTTAATGATGGCGTAATCTTTGCCTCGGAATAAACGTCAGTATCAACATAGGCTATCTCATACGTATCGGCCGTGATACTAGCTTCATAATCTGTTTGTATTTTGCTCGCAACGAAAGTGCCACTTGTTTCAACGTCCCCAGCTGTCCCATCGCTTTTAGTGAAATTCGCCTCGCAAGTAACGGTGTATTCAATGTCTTCAACTCCATCATTCGCCGGAGTAGTCAGCGTTATAGTTTGCCCTGTGGTTGAACTCAACGATGCGCCATCAGGACAAGACCAACTATAAGTAATGCTGTCATCGGAACTTAAAGATGGTGAAGGGAAACAGTTGGCCGTTATTGTGAAAGTCCCTTGTTCTCCTGGATCGGATTGGGTATCTCCTTCTTTAACCGAAAGGGAGACTTCGTAAATGTCGGTGACCCAGTGCTTGCTGGACGAAACATAGTATCCGACATGCATTGGCGAAACCATATTCGAGTCACTTCCTACATATCCGCCTGATGTCATAGTAAAGCTATAAAAACTGCTTTTGTCAGCACTAACTTCGTACGCCGTTACAAATTTTTTTTCAAATGTTAACGTCGCAGTCGCATCGCTGGTGTTGGTACTAACGAAACCGCCGAATTCTGTTACTGACAGCGATCCATTCACTATCAAAATTCCATCAGAATTCATCTTTTCATAAGCGATGGACCCATCTTCTCCGTTTATGTCTGCAGCCTCTCCAGTTCCTGAATTATATTTGCTTTGATCATATTTGGCGTAATTGACCAATCCTGGGCAAGAGAAAGAAACCGATTCGCCAATGACAAGACGTGCGCCAGGCAAAATTTTTATGCTTTGCTCCGCTGAAGCGACTTTGGCTTCCTTGCCGTTTTCAGATTTGTTCAATTGCACATCGTAGTAACAAGATATTGGAAAATAACACGATGTGGTTGTTATCGAAAGACCTACAACTGTAAGCGATAATGAATTGACATTGAAAGAGCCGTAAAAATTCAGATAATTTTTAGGGATTACGCCATTGGTCAAATCGCTTGTTCCATTATTGGCTTCAAACGTAAAAAACGAGGTAACCGAAAAATTGTCCTGAGGGTCAATCAATCCGCCCTCGCCAATAATTGAGACTTCGCAACGATTGGACTGATTTGGCGTGTTTGTGTGAAGGTCCGGGATTCCAGTAAACGTAGCGGATCCTTCATATTTGGTCAAAGTATTGACGAAGGATGGAAAATAAAAACGATTAAATGGCGAACCGGTAAAACCATTCACTTTATATGTGGTGACACTATCAGTATACAATTTAGAAAAAGCCGTGCCTCCACGATGTTCCACCACAACGAATGGGGCGTATGTCGTTGAACCAGCCGCATTGATGATATGAGGATCGGCGGTTTCTTTCGTATCTTCGCCTACAACATACCCGAAATTGACGAATTTGCCATTGTTTTGGATTTTAGCGCCGGAGGATAAAACCATCTTGGCGCATGTGGTTACGAAGCCGGCGACATTGCCGCCGCCTGTTCCGTTTTGGATTCCGCCGATAAGCAAAGTGCCGTTATTCGTGATCGTAACGTTTTTATCCACCGTTACCGTCGAAGTGACATTGGAGCAATTGTTATAGACGTTAGCTAATTTATTTTGAGTGGCAATGCTATCGTAAGCCATCGTGCTTTCCATCGTGCCGTCTGCTATGGTTCTATACAAAACGCCGCTTTCGGAAACGGATGAATAAGGAAGTATCAATGTGTCTTCTTTGCTTATCGTGCAGTCTTTGGCTATCGTTGGATTCGTGCCTGGAATGACGTAAATGACGTCTGCTGTCGTTTTATTTGAATTGGCTGTATCCAAAGCCTTTTCGATGCTGGTGTAATAAATATCCGTTGTTTCGTTATAGCAGACAACTTTATTGGCTATGGAAGAGATGCCTATGCTAATGCCTTTCGTGTTGTTGTCGGTTAGATAGGATCCTACCCCTATAGTGAAAGTAGTGGCAATAACGCCAAATCCGGCCAAAAGGATTTTCGATAGCCTTCTATTATGCTTCATTGCTTGTTTCCTTTGTTGGCCTTATTCCTTCGACGTTGAAGGAAACGCTTAGATCCTTATCGGCGAAAGTTCCGATGCCAACGTCATCAACTTTGGTCTTTATGGAATATGCCAGTCCCAATTTGGTTTCCGATTCAGTGGGATCTATCGTCAAAGACAAGGTATTTTGCTTGGAATTTTCGGAAGCGACGGTTCCTATCGTGCAGCCTTTGATATTCGTGATCGATAATGAATCTATATACTGAAGGAAACCGGCATCGCTTGGAGTCAATGTCGTTTTCATCGTGAATACGTTATCCGAATCAAGATAGGAAAATGACGAAAGATATTCGTTGTTGATGGTAAGCGACACGGATATCAAAGGATCGCTGTCAACGATCCCTTCTTTTCCAAGTTTGAATGTTTTTATGGATACTTCTTCGAAAATATCGACCTTTTTTATTCCGGCGGCGTTGATTGCCACTTGATTTGAAAAGGAAGGCGAATTGATCACTATCCAAGAAGCGAAGCCGACGCTAGCTAGCGATATGGCACCTAAAAGTAAAGTCCCCCCCCAATTTTGATCACTTTGGTCGTTCTGCTATCGCTATTGCCGTTATGCAACTTCTTTTCTTTCATGCACGTTTAGTATAACGCCGCAACAGGTTGTTACAATGTTTTTTGAATTGGCCGTTTTCGCTAAGGGAAAGAAAACAAGCGTTTTTTATCCTGGCGGTTATCTCCTTTTGAGTGACTAATTTATGAATATGTCTGAGGCATATCGATTCGTTTGTCCCAAAATGAGAAAACGAGCGCATTATCTCGGCATCGACGGACGTGGCTGTTTTGATTTTGCAATAGGCATCATTTGCTAGGTCCTTAACGATGCTTCTAATGCCTGTTGGCGTGCCAAAATCATGAATCAAAGGAACATTTTTTCCACTTTAATCGGCAAATCCAAGAATTGGTTGAGCAACGCTAACGTTGATGGCTTGCACTCGGATTCGTGCTTAGAATCATACGGATACTTTTCGTATTATGCATGTTTTATACATTTATTACTTGTCGTATTATGCATGTTTTTTAACATTTTTACTTTTAGTATTATGTATTTTCCTATACAATCCATTTATGCAGGAGAGGGCTTTCGAATGTTGGAATTAAAAAGAAAAATTTATGGCTCATTGTTAAATTGGAAAGAAAATTTCAGCGATGATTCCGCATTGCTGATCGAAGGGGCAAGGCGTATAGGAAAATCAACGATCGTAGAAAAATTCGCAAAAGAAAATTATGAATCATATGTCATTATCGACTGGGCTATCGCAAGCCAAAGGATGAAAAACAATTTCAACGACAATCTGAATGATTTGGATCTGTTTTTCCAAAATATCTCATTGGAATATAACGTTGAATTGCATAAAGGCAAAACCCTGATCGTCTTTGATGAGGTACAGAAATTTCCCAAAGCCAGAGAGGCTATCAAATATTTGGTCAAAGACGGAAGATATAGCTATATTGAAACCGGCTCTTTGATTTCCATTAAGGAAAATGTCGAAAATATAGTAATACCATCCGAAGAGATGAAAATAAAAATGCATCCATTGGACTTCGAGGAGTTTTTAATGGCCGCAAATGAGGAAATCCTGCTTGAACGCATAAAGAAATGCGCTTCAGAAAAAGTGCCTTTGAATGATTTTTCGCATAAAAAAGCGATGAGAAGATTCAAAGAATATCTTCTTGTCGGCGGCATGCCGCAGAGCATCGTTGCTTATTTTGAAAATAATGGAGATTTCAGCAAGGCCGACATAGAAAAAAGGAAAATACTCGATCTATATCGAGATGACATCAACAAAGCCCAAAAAAAATACAATTCCAAAGTCTCTGCCTTGTTTGAAAACATACCCGGTTATTTATCGAAGCACGATAAGAAAGTCATATTATCGAAGATTGATGATAATCCTAGATTTTCCAAATATGATGGCTCATTATTTTGGCTATCCGATTCCATGATTTGCAATTTATGTTATAAATGCACCGATCCAAACGTAGGTTTCGCTCTGAATAAAGATGATTCTTCCGTAAAATGCTATATGGGAGACACAGGACTATTGGTAAGCCTCGCGTTCTCAGAAAACGAAATCGTATCCAACAAATTGTATAAGTCGATCATCAATGGCAAGTTGTCTTTGAATGAAGGCATGCTATACGAAAACGCTATTGCGCAAATGATCGCATCGACAAATAGAAAATTATATTTTTACTCGCATTATGATTATGATGCGAAGAAAAACGATATAGAAATCGACTTTATGATTTCGAATGATTCGAAAACCAATCTGAAAGTCTATCCGATTGAGGTGAAATCAAGCAAAAACTACACAACCGTATCGT
The DNA here is from genome assembly GCA_963652335.1 of uncultured Eubacteriales bacterium. Classification (GTDB taxonomy): domain Bacteria; phylum Bacillota_I; class Bacilli_A; order RFN20; family CAG-826; genus UBA4951. The sequence goes on from CAVJSS010000003.1 coordinate 57,437, forward strand.
ATGACAAATTCAAAAAACGATTTGGAAAAAGAATCGCTGAATCTTATATCGTTCATCCAAAACAATTTTCAAAAGACGAATCCGGATATAAAGTTCCGCCATATATGTTTCCTTTTATGATATAGGGCTTTTGTGTGTATGCCTAAAAGATAGCCAGGTAGTGAGGCTTTAAGAAAAGGGAATGTGGACAAAAAACTGGACTATTTTTCAATATGACGTCCAAAATTCCTTTCTCTTATCAGCCATGCTTTTGGCACCTAACGATTCCTTGCGTTCGTTGTCATCTTCTTTTGTTTCGCGTCGTTTGAAATAGAACATTTGAATATCTTGCATTTGCAAAAATTCGGTTTTTTGATTCAGCCTAAAGCTTTTATAGAGGGCTTGCGATAGGTCTGTGTTTCAAACTGAAACAAATTGGGAAAAAGACCTTGGAAGAGGTTTTCTCTTCTTTGCCAGATAGTGCTTTCAATATCTGTTAGGCTTTCTTTTTTTGCTCATTGATGGCCTTAAGATAGATTTTTTCTAGTTCGATCCCGATTTTCTCGATCGATCTGTCTTCAGCCACTTTATAGGCGGCATCCAATATCTTTGGGTCTCCGCCTTCGTTTAAAAGCCTATTTAGTTCTTTTGCGAAATCATCGTTGTTTTCGCCCATCCGGCAATGGATGTCTTTCTTTAGCCATGGGTTGAAGGTATCGATGTTTCTAACTAGCAACGGGCATCTTGAGGCCAAAGCCTCCAAGACGACTATCCCTTCGTTTTCTTCATAGCTTGGGAAAAACATGCAAGAAGCGGCAAGATATGCCCCTTGGATCAATCTCCCATCGACGTATCCTGGCAAAATGACGTTGTCTGGCTTATGCCTATTGGCTTTATGGACTTCGTTGGACATGACGATTTTTTGAAGGTCGCCGAACCAGAAGAATTTGACGTTTGGGAAATTCTTAGCCACTTCCATGAAATCGACGTAGCCTTTCCTAACGAAGGGGAAGCCGACGCCCATCACGAATTTCTCATCTTTTTTGAGATTGAATTCATTTCTGAAATCATCGACCTTTTTCTGATCGTAGGCGTATTCGTTTAGATCGATTCCGTTGGAGATCGCAACCACATCGTCACAAAGATGGTAATTGTCGATGTTCCTTTTGCTATGTGGGGTTGGGGTTATGATGGTTATCGCATTCCCATACATCCTTTTTATCTGGCAAGCGAAAATCGGCTCGATTGCCTTATAGCCCAAAAAGCTTTCTTTGAAGTCTTCGATGGTGGAATGGCCATGGACTATGACCGGTATCCTTTTTTTAAGGCAATGCTTCAAAAGATGATAGGAATGGCTCCCATAAGTGTTTATATGAGCCAGATCGTAATCGTCTTTCGGATCATAGGTCACTTCGATCCCTCTGGATCTCAAGGCCGATGTTTGGTGCTTTCTGGCTCTTCCGATCCCACTGGTTTTAAGGGCGTTATGGAATTCGAAATAAAGCAGGACCTTCATTCTTTTTCGCCTTTGACGATGTCGATTGATTTGGAGGCGCCGATTCTGGAAGCGCCGGCGTCTATCAAGGCTTTGGCTTCTTCATAGCTATGGATTCCGCCGGAGGCTTTGACTCCCTTGTCTTTTCCCACCGCTTCGCGCATGATCTTTATGTCTTCGGCTTTGGCGCCGCCTTTTCCAAAGCCCGTCGAGGTCTTGACGAAATCGGCGTTGCCTCTCATCGCGGCCAATGATGATTCCTTTATTTCGTCTTTGGTCAGAAAGCAGGTTTCCAAAATGACTTTCAGCAAACGTCCGTCACAAGCTTCTTTGACGGCTCTGACTTCGTTTTCGATATATTTCCAATCGTGTTCTTTGGCCATGGCAACGTTTTGGACCATGTCGATCTCATCAGCTCCGTTTAAGACGGCTTCATGGGCTTCGTAGGCTTTGGTCGAAACGGTATTCGCGCCCAATGGGAAGCCGATGACCGTGCAGACTTTGACTGAGCTGCCTTTAAGCGATTCCTTGCATAAGGAAACGTAGGCAGGATTGACGCAGACGGAGGCGAATCCGTATTCTTTTGCTTCTAAGCAGATCCTTTTTACGTCTTCTATTTTGGCATCCGGGTTAAGGATGGTATGATCGATCATTTTGGCTATGTTCATGTTATTTACCTCTTTTTGGATATTTTACCTTTCTTTTCGAAAAGAAAAAGGGAACTAAGTCCCTTATATCTTATTCGGCGTCTTTCTTTTTTAGATGAAGGATGTCTTTGCCTTTGTAATAACCGCAGGCTGGGCAAACGGTATGGGCTTCGATCATTTCGCCGCAATGTGGGCAAGCGACCTTTCCGCTGACCACCAATTTCCAATGGGTGCGGCGGGTTCTCTTGCGGGTTTTGCTGTTGCGTCTTTGTTGGACTGCCATAATGATTTTCTCCTAGGGACGTTGGTAATTATACCTTAGGGGAAACGATAGTCAATTCATGTTCATACAATGTCAAAATTATAATTCAATAACATCGATGTTATCTTATATAGGTTGTCAAGTTCGCTTATTAATCAGCGGCGGTTTCCTTTTTGTATTCCACTTCCAAAAGCTCGCCATGGAGGGAACGGCCGCTTTCTATTCGGACCTTAAGGTAATTGGAAGTATGGCCGTAGGCGATTCTCTTGTCCTTATCATAATCTTCGAAAAGGACTTCCAGAGTCTTTCCATAAAATCTTTTTTCGTATCCTTCCCTTGATTCCTTGGAAAGTTTCAAAAGGCGATGGACCCTTTCTTTTTTGATTGAAGGATCGACTTGGTTTTTTTGGGCTGCGGCCCAGGTTCCTTTTCTTGAAGAGAACGGGAAGACATGGATTTCGGCGAAGCGGGCTTTTTGGCAGAACGATAAGGTTTCTTGGAATTCCTCTTCGCTTTCTCCTGGGAAGCCGACTATTATGTCGGTCGTTATGGCTATATCGGGCCTTATGGATCTTATTTTGTCCAATAAAGCCAAGAACGATGAGGTGTCATATTTTCTTCTCATCCTTTTCAAAACCGTCGAAGAACCGGATTGGAGAGGAATATGGAGATGGGATGCGATCTGAGGATAATCCTTGAGCAAAGAGAGAAATTCATCGTTGTCGATCTCGCTTTCTTCGATGGAGGAGATGCGGAGCCTTTTTAAAGTGGGCACCGCATTCAAGATATCCTTTATCAGTTCGGCGACGTTGGATTTTGGGGTCAGATCCGCTCCATAATGGCCGATATGGATGCCGGTCAGGATTATTTCCTTATAGCCTTTTCCGACCAAATCCTTGGCTTCTTGAATCACCGATTCTTTGTCTCTGGAGCGGGAATTGCCCCTTAAGGACGGGATTATGCAGTAAGAGCAGAAATTGTCGCATCCGTCTTGGACTTTCAAATATGCCCTGGTCATGTCGAAATTGAAGACGGTGCCCAATTCTTCGTATTTTTCATGGCGGACGCTGGGCTTGACCAAGACTATTTTTTCTTTGTTTTCCAAAAACGAATGCCAAGCGGATATCGCATCGTTCCTATTGGACGTGCCTAAGACGATATCGGCTCCGAAAGATAGGCATTCCGATGCGGCTGATTCGCTATAGCAGCCCATGACCAACAAACAAGCATGTTGGTTTTCCCTTCTGAAGCGGCGGATATGTTGCCTGGATTTTTGATCGGCTTGGCCGGTTACGGAGCAAGTGTTAAGGATGATCAAATCGGCCTCATTGAGGGGAGATTCGATGTGGCCTTCTTCTTTTAAGGCCTTTATGAGGGCGGCCACTTCGTAGGAATTCACTTTGCAGCCTAATGAATGGGTGAAATATCTCATTGTTCGAATTTGGATGAATAGATGGCTGAGGCGGCTATGGCGGCCGTTTCGGCCCTCAATATCCTTCTCCCTAACGATACGGGCTTAAAGCCGTTATCCATAAGATATTTAGCTTCCGCTTCCGAGAATCCTCCTTCTGGCCCGATGACCAATAAAGTGTCGGAAGTTAATTCTTCTTTCAATGGCTTCCCTTCTATAGCCACCGCTTCATAGGCGAAGAGCTTGGTTTTGTTTTCGAGTTTGCTTAGGTCTTTGAGATTGATTATCTTGGATAAAGAGGGGACTTTGTTCCTTCTGCATTGCTCAGCGGCGTTTTTCAATATCTTAAGATACCTCTCTTTTTTGCTTTCTTTGTCTTTTTCCTTGGAGAAACGGATTATGGTCCTATCGGAAACATAAGGGATAAAGGAAGATACGCCTAATTCGGTGCCTTTTTGAAGGATCAATTCATCATGTCCTCCCTTTAAAAGGGCAAAGGCCAAAGAAAGGCTGCCGTCAAGTTCGCGGTCTTCGTCGAGTTCGTTTATTATCTCAACCATGAAAGGTTCCAATGAAGACAATCTGACCGCGTATATCCTGTTTTCGTAGACGGCTTCGAATTCTTTTCCTATCTTAAGCCTCATCACGTCTTTGATATGATGGATCGTATCCAAAGAAAAAAGAAGGGTGTCTCCTTTCTTTCCGCTAGCTAGATAATGGGCCATTAACGGAGATATTCCCCTTCTCCGTCTTTGAAGACGTGGCTTTTGGCGATATAGATGCCATAGATGTTATAAACGATATACAAAAGAACGATCGGGATGATGATGGAATAAACCCAAACGAAGGCAGTCAGCAAAGCGCCCGCCAATAAGAGCAATAAGGTGATAGAGAGGCAAATGATGGCTTTTTTGGTTTCTTTAAGATAGAAGAAAGCGGCTCCGAAAGGGCCTAAAAGGCAAGAAAAAAGAACAGCGGCCTTCTTGGACTTGGAACGATATAGCTCTTGGTTCTCTTTGGTGAGGATAACTTGGGTTATGTTCTGGGTCTTATAGTCCGGATCGATCGGATTGACCCCGCCGCAATAAGGGCAAAGGTCATAATCTTGTTTGGAAATGGTTCTATCGCAGTATTTGCATTTCGGCATATCAGTAATTCACCTTGTCCTTGATGGAAGAATATTCTTTGTATAATTCCAAGCATTCGCTCCGATTCAATTCGGTGACGAAGCTCAGTTTGTCGTTGAGTCTTTTGTAAAAGACATCGTCCCTAAAGCCGATGTTATCGGTGTCTTTGACGTTGCAGCCATAATAGACCTTGTCGATATTGGCCCATAAGATGGCTCCTAGACACATCGGGCAAGGCTCGCCGGTAGTATATAGTTCGGTGTTTGAAAGATCGAAGCTGCCTATGTTTTTCGAAGCGTCCCTTATGGCCATCATCTCGCCATGGCAGGTTGGGTCGTTCCTTTTTACGACCTCGTTATGCCCGCGTCCGATGATGATTCCGTTTTTGACGATGATGGAGCCAAAAGGCCCTCCTTCTCCGTTACGGATGCCTTTTTCGGCCTCTTTGATCGCTTCCAACATGAATTCGTTCATAATCTTTACCCGATATTTATGGTAGCAAAGCAAAAGGGGTCGAAGGTAGAGAATTTATTTTTTTCTTCCAAAGAAGGAAGATTTTTTCCCGTCTTCGTTCTTAAATTGCCTTAAAAGCTCTTTTTGGGTTTGGCTTAAATTGGTCGGGGTCCTGACTTTGATATGGAGGTATTCGTTCCCAGGTTTCCCGTTCCTGAGGTCTTTTATGCCTCTTTCCTTCAAACGGATGATTTGATCTGGTTGGGTGCCTTCCGGGATGGTGACGTTGACGTCGCCATAAACGGTCGGAACGACGATTTCGGTCCCTAAGGCACAGTCGACGAAGGAAAGGCTGACATTCACGTGGATATCGTTCCCGTCTCTTAGGAAAGTCTTATCGTCGGCGATTCTGATTTCGACGTAAAGGTCGCCGTTTGGGCCGCCGTTATATCCTCTGCCGCCTTTTCCTTGGACGCGGATTTGCTGGCCGGAATTGATGCCGGCTGGGATTTTTACTTCGAGGTTCTTTTTGATTCGGCTATATCCAGCCCCGTTGCAGGTATGGCATTTTTCTCTGATGGTTTTGCCTACCCCATTGCATCTTGGGCAGGTTTGTTCGCTTTCCATCATCCCAAAGAGGGTTTGTTGCCTGGCTTTGACCGTTCCTCTCCCTCCGCATTGAGGGCAGGTTATGAAATCTGATGGGTTTTCGGCTCCGGTCCCGCCGCAATGTGGGCATGGCTCGTCATAAGCGGCGTTTACGGTGATGGTCGTGCCTTTGACCGCGTCCATGAAATTGATCTTGACGCGATAAAGAGTGTCTTCGCCTTTGCGGGGACCGCTTGAGGATTGGCGGCTTCTTCCGCCCCCAAAGAAAGATGAGAAAATGTCGTTGAGATCCATCCCATCCATTCCTCCCATGTTGCCGAAACCGTTAGCGAAAGGATTGCCTCCGGCACCGGCTCCGTTTTCGGAGAAAGCATCTGGTCCGAATCTATCGTATTGAGCGCGTTTGTTATCATCGTAGAGGACATCATAAGCTTCCTGGATCTCTTCGAATCTCTTCGGGGCATCCGGGTCTTTGTTCACGTCTGGGTGATATTTCTTGGCTAGTTTCCTATAGGCGGATTTGATTTCGTCCTTGGTCGCGTTTTTGTTTATGCCAAGGACTTCGTAATAATCTTTTTTAGCCATGTTTGGTCCTCCTTATTCAAGAAGGAAAGAGGGCAGTGCCCTCTCTCCTTTGGATGTTATTGATCTTATTAGGATTTATGGTCGGTGAAATCGGCATCGACGACGTCATCGGATTTGGTATCGGAAGCGGTTGAAGAATCGGATGGATTGCCTTGGGCTTGCTGGCTTTGATAGGCAGCGGCCGCGGCGTCTTCCAATCTTCCGACGATCTCGCGGAGCTTTTCGATGTCGTTGGTTTCGATGGCGCCTTGGGCTTCGTCGCGGAGTTTGGTCATCTGTTCCTTTTGATCGGCTGGGATGCTGTCTCCTTTTTCGACCAATGTGCGGTTGATCTCATCGACGTAGGTTTGGGCTTTGTTCTTGACTTCGATGTCGCCTTTTCTCTTTTCGTCGGCTTCTTTGTTTTCCTCGGCTTCTTTGACCATGCGGTCGATGTCGGCTTTGGAGAGTCCGTTGGAGCCGGAGATGGTGATGTTCTGTTCTTGGTTGGAATCAAGATCTTTGGCGGAGACCTTCACGATGCCGTTCACGTCGATCGAGAATGTCACTTCGATCCTTGGTTGGCCTTTTCTGGCTGGTTTGATGCCAGAAAGGGTGAAGTGGCCTAAGAGTTTGTTGTCATGAGCCATAGGACGTTCGCCTTGATAGACCATGATGTCCACCGCTGGCTGATCGTCTTGGGCCGTGGAGAAGATTTGGCTCTTGGTGGTTGGGATGGTGGTGTTCCTTGGAATCAATGGGGTCATCACGCCGCCTAAGGTTTCGATGCCTAAGGTAAGCGGGGTGACGTCAAGAAGGACGACGTCCTTGATGTCTCCGGCGATGACTCCGCCTTGGATGGCGGCGCCGATGGAGACGGCTTCGTCAGGGTTGACGGAGAGATTGATGTTCTTTCCGGTGACTTTCTTGACCAATTCTTGGACGGCTGGCATACGGATGGAGCCGCCGATCATAAGGATTTCGCTTAAGTCGTTGTAATTGAGTTTGGCGTCCTTCATGGCTTTTTCCATCGGGGCTACGCATCTATCCAATAAGTGACGGGTTAGATCCTGGAATTTGGCTCTGGTCAAAGTTGTTTCGAAGGAGATAGGACCGTTGCTTCCCATGCCGATGAATGGAAGGGAGATGGTGGTCGAAAGGGAGCTGGAGAGCTCGATCTTGGCCTTTTCGGCGGCGTCTAAGAAACGTTGACGGGCCATTTTGTCGGTCAGATCGCATCCGGTTTGGATCTTGATTTGGGCTTGGATCCAATCGGCCAAGGCAATATCCCAGTCATCTCCGCCCAAAGCGGTGTCTCCGCAAGTGGAGAGGACTTCGAAGGTGCCATCGCCTATATCCAATACGGAGACGTCGAAGGTGCCGCCCCCAAGGTCGAAGACCAAGACTTTGCCGGATTTGTCGGAATCAAGGCCGAATGCCAAACAAGAGGCGGTCGGCTCGTTTATGATACGGACGACTTCCAATCCGGCGATGGTGCCGGCGTCTTTGGTAGCTTGACGTTGGGCGTCGTTGAAGTAAGCCGGGACGGTGATGACGGCTTTATGGACCGGCTGTCCGATGCTCTTTTCGGCGTAATCCTTCATATAAGCCAAGACTTTGGAAGAGATTTCCTGTGGGGTGAAGTCTTTGTTGATGCAGTTGATGTGGAACTTTTCGCCGGTTCCGATCTTGCGTTTGGCCGAACGGACGGTGTCAGGGTTGGTGATGGCTTGGCGTTTGGCGGCGTTGCCGACGATTTGTTCGCCATCGGCTTTGAAGGCTACCACCGATGGGGTGGTGTTGGTTCCTTCTGGGTTTGGGATGACTTTTACTTTGCCATCGCTTTGAAGATAGGAAATGACCGAATTGGTGGTTCCAAGGTCGATTCCAACGATTATTTCTTTTGCCATAGATTATATCCTCCTTAGGCCTTGGCGGTTTCTTTGGCCGCTGGCTCTGGTTTAGTTTCTTCTTTTTTGTTTTCTTTGATCCTTACTTGGACGCGGGCCGGGCGGATCAAACGGTCCTTAAGGTAATAGGCCGAAGCATACACCTTAGTCACTTTCTGAGGCTCTTTGTCGTCCTCTGCGATTGTATCCATCGCCATCATGAATTTGACGTCGAACGGATCTTCCAATTTCGGAGTCACTTCTTTTACACCTTCCTTTTCCAAGGCGCCAAGGATCGATTTGTATATGTAATCGAAGCCTGTTTTGTAATTCTTGGCTTCTTGGCTTTGAGGTTCGGCGATAAGGGCGAAGCGGAAGGAATCAAGGGCTGGGAGCAATTCCTCGACGAATCCCGACGCTCGGTATTTGAGAGCTTCCGAATGGTCTTTTTCAAGGGCCTTTCTTAGGTTCTGCATATCGGCGTAGGCCGTATAATATTTGTTTTTCCATTCCTCTAATTCGGAATTAAGCTTCTTTAGCTCTTTTTCTTCTTGGCTTTGCTCTTTCTCTTCTTCTTTGGCTTCTTCGTTATTTTTCTTTTCCTTTGCCATTTTTGCCTCCTTCCTTGGTTGTGCTTCCATTATCGGAATTGAAGTATTCTTCCAAGGTCTTTTGGAAATATTCGAGCATGGTGACGGCTTTGCCATAGTCCATCCTCTTTGGGCCAAGGACCGTAAGATAGGTCGAATTGCCGGCGCCAGGGATGTCTACTTCGGCGGAGACGATGGAGACGTCCCCATGTTCGCGGTCGATTTTGACCGAGACCTTATCGGCGGTCTTTTTGCCTTCTTCCAAGGCTTTTCTGAAGGCCTTTGGATCGTCTAATAGGCTGATGAGCTTTCTCATCTTTTCGGCATCGGAAGCGAATTCTGGTTGATGGAGCAAGGTGTCTTTGCCATATAATTCCATCCTTTCGCCGCTGAAACGGACGAAGGCTTCAAGAAGGATCTGATAGAGCATCTCTTGGTTGACTAGATAGTCCGTAAGGGCTGGCCGCATGGCTTCGAGCTTAGGGACGATTTCGGAGATCCTGCTGCCGGAGAGGCGCTCGTTCAAGGTCGCGATCATCTTTTCCACTTCGCTTACCGAGATCGTTCCGTCGAAGATGAAGGTTTTGTTTTCGACATAGCCTTGATCGGTGACGAAGACCGCGGTCGCGGAATTCTTGGAAAGGGGGATGACTTGGAATTTGATGAGCCTTTCTTCGGAGGCATTGCTGCCTAAGACGCCCGCTGCGCAATCGGTCATGTTGGAGAGGATCTTGCAAGCTTCTTGCATGACTTCCTCCACCGATTTGACTTTCTTGTCCAGAATGGTTTGAAGGGCGTTTTTCACTTCTTGGTCGACCCTATCGCCTCTAAGGTTATTCACATAATATTCATAGCCTTTGGCGCTTGGGATCCTGCCGGCCGAAGGGTGGGGTTTTTCAAGGTATCCGTCTCCTTCGAGAGCGTTCATTTCGTTTCTTATCGTGGCGGAGGAACAATCGAGATGGTAACGTTCGACCAAGGTTTTCGAACCGACTGGTTCGGCCGTGGATACGAAGCATTCGACGATATATTTCAATATCATGTCTCGTCTGGTCATGTTTTCTCCTTCCTATGCTGTTAGCACTCTTGGCTTCCTTTTGCCAAGAATGATTATAGTGAGGTCTGATTAGCACTGTCAACACCAAAGTGCTAAAAACTTTATAAAATAATGCGTGCGTGTTGGTTCGAATGCGTTGTTGAGAAGAGTTCCTTGATCAAAAGTCCATAGTGCCTTATTACGATCGTCATTATGATTGCTCGTCTACGTTTTAGCGTTAGAAGGAGACGGTTATCTTCTGAAATATTAGCGATTCATAAATGACTAATTATGAAGGCTACTTAAGATGAGGGGGATGGTACTGCGGACAAAAAACTGGACCATAAACCGAAAGGGGATTTATGGTCGATGAGAAACTGAAAGCGCAAGCATTAAGGTATTATCGCAAATGCCGCAATATGGCCGAGACGCTGAGGAAATACCCGATTTGCACGAGGACGACGTTCTATGGACTGCTATTTTGATAAAGCGGACACCGCCGCCATTTATGCGTCGCCAGTCAGCGAGGCAGTGCACACCGAAACAATTAAAGCGAGTATGGGCTCACAATCATCGGCAATGTTTTTATGCTTGTTAAAGAAAGAAGACAAAGGAATTAGAAACTTAAAAGGAAGGCTCATTCAAGGGTTTTATCTATGCTTAAAAGAAAATCGAAAAGGCCAAGTCTCAAGATTCCATCATCATCGTAATAATTCCCGGACGTGAATTTGCTGATGATTATCTTTTGAAATCCGTCATTCGTTTTCTTAAGGGGGGCTTTTTCCTTTTTGATTTTCTCCTCGTCTTCCAAAACCAAGGCGGATTGTATATAAAACCGTTTTCCATCCTTTTCGGCAATGAAATCTATCTCCCTTACGACTTTGGTTGGCTTGCCATCAATATCTTCGACGCTTTTTACCACGCCGATATTCACGAGATACCCACGGGAAACCAATTCGTTGTAAATCACGTTTTCCATGAAATGGGGTTCTTGATCGAAGCCTTTGTAACCGGAGGCGGCATTTCTTATTCCCATATCGGCGAAATAATATTTGCCGCATCCGCCGATTATCTCTTTGCCTTTCAAATCGTATCTTTGCACAAACGAAACCATGAACGCATCTTCTAAATACGAAGCGTATCTCCTTATGGTCTCAGGCGACCGGCACCCTTTGTTCTTTGATTTGAAGGTATTGGATATTTTGTTGGGGTTTATCAAAGACCCGACGCTGGAAGCCAAAAAGGAAGTCACTTCGCCCAATGAAGATTCGTTTCTGAGGTTTCGCCTCTCTTCGATGTCTTTTAGATAAGTGACGTTGAAAACCTCGGTGAGGTATTCCCTTTTTTTGGATTCTTCTTTTTCCAATACGCAAGCTGGCAAACCACCGTATTTGAGATATGAATCCCACAATGAGAAATCATTTATTTTCGATGGGGTGATTTCCCTTATCTCGGAAAAAGACAACGGATTGACCTTTATTTGCCACCCCCTACCCCTGAATTCGGTAGCTATATCGCTGGAAAGCATATGGGAATTGCTGCCGGTCACGTATATTTCCACATTGTCCCAGCTTAGGAATTCGTTCAACGCGTCGTAAAAGCTAAGCATCTCACCTTTGACGTAGGGATTTTCCTTATTGCTTATTAGCTGTATCTCATCGATCAAGAAATAATTCGTTTTCCCATCGTCTATTTTCCTTTCTTTGAAATAGGACACGAATTCATCCAAATCGCGATACTTGGCGTTGCTGAAACGATCCAATCTCAATTGGATGATATGGCTTGAAGGAATATCGGAATCCAAAAGCCAATCCTTGAATATTTCAAATATCAGATAGGATTTCCCAGAGCGGCGAGGGCCGGTTATTATCTTGACCATCCCATTTCCAATCGAAGAGGTTATCTTATCTAAATATTTTTGCCTGGCTATTCTCATTTTAAAACTTCCTTATCTACTAATTTGGTTGGCTTCAACCTTTTTTGTAGATAAAGTTTATAACATTTTGGCACAGTTGGCAAATATCTATCTACAAATTTGGTTGGTTTCAACCTTTTTTGTAGATGAGCTTAGATCAATAAAATTCCAAAAGAATCCTATCTAGCAATACCATCCCTTTGTCCGTGGCCTTGCATCTTATGCCATCAACAGACAGTAAGCCTTCTCGTTTGAATTTTTCTATTTCCTTTTTGTAACGTTCTTCGAAACGGAAACCGAACCTTATAAAGAACGTTTCAAGCTCAAAGCCGTCTTCCAATCTCAGATTCGTGGTGAGAAAATATTTGACATCGTCGTCTTTGCCTATTTTTTCTTCATACGATTTCGCTTTGCCGCGCATATAGGAAGATAGGCTTTTGGTATATGTATATCTGACGTTGTTGGCATATCCAGAAGCCCCTAAGCCCAAAGCGTCGTATTCTTCGTCCTTCCAATATGTCAGGTTGTGTTTGCATTCGTATCCTTCTTTGGCAAAGTTGGACACTTCGTAGCGTTTATATCCATGTTTTCTAAAGAAAGATACGATGATATCGTAATATTCGCCTTGAAGGTCGGTTTCTTCTCTAATGTGTTCGTTCTTTAATATGGTTCCTTCTTCGATGATCAGGCCATAAGCGGATATATGAGGGACGTTCAAGGATAGGAAGTTATTTAGGTCCTCTTCCAATTCTTCTTGGGTTTGGGACGAAAAGCCGTACATCATATCGACGTTGATGTTTTCGAATCCTTTTCTTTTGGCTGATTCCACCGCTTCTTTGGCATCAATGAAGTTATGGGTCCTGCCTAAATAAGACAAATATTCGTCCAAGGAAGTTTGGATTCCGATCGATAAACGGTTGACTCCGTTTTTCAACAAGCAATCGATCGTTTCTTCATTTAAGGAATCGGGATTGGATTCGATGGAGAATTCGCCTCCTTCTTTGAGTTTCATTCTTAAGGCTTTTAGAAGGGGGTCAAGCAAATCCAAACTCAAGGAAGTCGGCGTTCCTCCTCCGATATAGATCGTTTCGTATTCGTTTTTCAGCAAAGAAATGTCTTTGATAAGGCCATTGACGTAAGAAAAAGCCCAGTCTTGGGCATAGATAAGCTTAGGGAAATCACAATAGGTGCAGATTTTCTTGCAAAAGGGGATGTGGATATAAAGGGAGGAGGGCATTATTTGGTTTCGATTTCCTTGTCCTTTTCGATCTCTTCTTTGGTTTCGTTGGTCAAAACGATCTTTTCTTCGTTCGATGGCTTTTCTTTGCTTCCTTCGTCTTTTTTCTTTTCTTCCGGGATATCTTCCAAGATCCTGTTCATTTCGTATTGGAGGGCTTCTTCTTCGGAAGGCTTGTCTTTGTCTTCTTTCTTTTTCAATCCTTCGTCGACGTCGACCACCAAACGGTTGACTTCCTCTTCGGCGATCTCTTTCTCGGATTTGAGGGTATCGGTGTTTTTGAAGGCCGGGACGTATTTTTTGATCAAAATGACCGCTAAGACGATAACGCCGAAGACGGCGACCAAAATGATGACCAAAATCACCGGATTATCGACTATGGAACTTAGTAATTTCATGGCTTTTTCTCCTTTTTCATCTCTTATCCGTCAAGGATATCGGGGTGTAGACGTATTTGTTTTTGATTTGTTTCTTTTCGTAATAATTCTCTTCGGCTAGCTTATCCATGGAGGTTCTGGCCGTCTCATAGGCGCAGCGGGCGAATTTCTTGAATTGCTGAATGGTGTAATAATGACCCAAAGTGCAATGGGAGGCAAGAAAAGAAGCTTGTTTCTTGTTCAAAGATGGGTTGGATTCCAATAAATAGGTCGTATATTCTTTGATTTCCTTATCGCTTAAGGAGCGTTTGTCCATCGAAATCGATATCTCTCCTTCGATCTTTTGGATGGGTTTCGCCATCTTCTCCGGCCTTATCGTTTCCTTTTTTTCGGGATATGGCTTTATTTGGGCTATCTTTTTGGCTTCGGCCGGTTTCGTTTGGGCTGTCTTTTCCTCTTTCGCTTCATCTTCGCTGTCGAAAAAGGTCATCTGTTCCATATTGCCTTTGTCGAAGATGTCGTTTTCCTCTTTGCTAAGATAATTGAATTCTTCTCTGAAAGCGGAGGTGATGATCTTTTCGATCTCTCCGTTAAGGTATCCTAGTTTTTCTCTTATCAAAGAAATCGCATACAAAGCGAAATAGGTGAAGTCTCCGGTCCTAACGCCCGAAAGGACGCTTCTTTTGTTCGGATCGTCTTCCAAGAGGAACATAAATGGGAGATAGAAGGCTTCCTTGCCATATGAAGAAGCCAAAACGTCCAAGGAAAGAAGGAAGGCCAATTCCTTGTTTTTGGAAGGGAATGGGGCCACCGCATCAAGGTAATAGATAGCCAACAACGATCTTATGATTGGCTTGATCTCGTTGTTTTTTATGGCGGAAAGGAGATCCTTCATCGCGGATTCGATCTTTTCTAACGGGGCATAGGGATAATCTTGGTCCCTTTGTTCGGCCAGTCTGGCCCTGGAATCGAAATCGGAAGTCCGATAAAAGGAGGTGAGTTCCCTATTCAATAATTTGGAATATGCTTCTCCCAAAAAGTCTTCGTTAGGAGGGATTACCTCATTTAAGGTGGCGAAATATTTCAATGCATCGAAGAAATTCAAGATCGGATCGTTTTCCGATAAGGAGCGATATCTTCCCGATACGACTTGCTTCAAAGCGGCGTCGGATAAGGAAAGGGATTCGATTTTGTTTATGGAAGAAAGGGATTCATAGAAAAGGATCTTCCCCGCTTCTTCCTTTTCTTCGAGATTCATTTTCTTTAAGGAAGATATAAGGGATTCGATGTCCTTTTCCGCCAAGGAGATCTTAGCCTCGATGCTAGGGGTTAGGACGATGCCCATGTTGAAATCCTTCCTTAAGGTCCTAAGGCCCAGCCTTTTGGCGTAAGCGCCGCGGTAAGCCTTTATTTCCTTCCAATAGCCATCGACCAAGGAGGTGTTCAATTCTTCTTGGAGCTGGGATTTGGAAAGATAAAGATCGTCTGTGTATTTTCTTGGGATATCGTTTGCCATAAACAAATTATAAAAAACAAAAAGCTTGTTATACAAGCAAATAGCCGAAAAACTACTAATTTTGATGTATCGACTGCCGAATGGAGAAGCATTGGATGCCTCGCCTTTCCGACATTGCGTGTTGGCTTTAGAAGCTTTTCGAAAAGCTGAGAGCCATTTTGAGCACATCATCGTATTTCAGTTCCGTTTGGCTTGGGTTCTAAGATCAGCCAGGGAATGAAGGCGCGGGCACGTGAAATATGACAAGGCAAAACCATGTGGGAGTTAGGAAAGGTTGTTCGTTGCCATCCATTTTGTTCCACATCATTTGAAATAGAACAATATTTCAAGTCCCGTTCTCTTATCGACCATGAATCTCCTCTCGGTTTATGGTCCGTTTTTTGTCGACGGTCCACTCTCAAGATATCAGCTAGGCTTGAAATGTTAGCTTAAGTAATTGGCGAATATGGCTTTTGTGAACCAAACACGCAATTTCTTGCAACTCACCCTCTCTTTGATGCGACTATTTTGTTTCATTTAGAAAATGCAACATATTTAGCGTGATTTCATTTAGAAAATGCAACATATTGATTGATTTTTCATTTAGAAAACGCTACATTTTCGATAAATAAGAAGGCTACGGTACCATGGAATTTAAAAGAAAAATATACGATGAAATGAAAAAATGGAAGTCGGAAAGCAACAAGAATTCCGCTCTTTTGATCGAAGGGGCTAGGCGAGTTGGCAAAACAACGATCGTCAAAGAATTCGCCAAAAGAGAATATAAAAACTTCATTTACATGGATTTTGCCTATGTCTCCGACGATATCAAAAGCCTTTTCAAAAGAGTCGATCCTTCTGATCATTTTTCCATGGATCAGTTCTTCTCCGATTTGTTTTTGGCTTTTGGGAAGACATTGAAAAAAGGCGATTTGATAATATTCGATGAAGTGCAGCGTTTTCCAAAGGCAAGACAGGCGATAAAGGCCCTTGTCGCTGATGGCAGGTTTGATTACATAGAAACGGGGTCCTTGATCTCGATAAGAGAGAACACAAAGGGTATCCAAATCCCTTCCGAAGAAAGAAGGATAGAGATGCATCCGATGGACTTCGAGGAATTCTGTTGGGCTTTCGGGTGGGGAGATAGATGCAAGATGCTAAGGGAAATCTACGCCGAGCATCGAACCATAAGAGAGCCGACGCACAAGGAATTGATGGATGATTTCAGATTATATATGGCCCTAGGCGGGATGCCGAAGGTCGTATCCCTTTATCAAGAAACCAATTCGTTTATGCGTTGCGAGAAAGAAAAGCAAGACATATTGAAATTATATGAGGATGATTTGAGAAAGCACGATGGCAATTCAAGAACGAGGACATTGAATATATTCGATTCGATGCTTCCGGCGCTTAAATCGTGGTCGGGAAGGGTCAAAACCAAATCCAGAAATCAAAATATGGCCTTTTCATACCAAAGGTCATTGAAGGATTTGGAAGATTCGAAAATTGTCAATTTGGTTTATAGATGCGCCGATTTGAGCTTCGGTTCCTTTCTTAAGGAGGAAAACGACTTCAAATTATATCCCCTTGACGTCGGATTGATGCTAAGTTCGCTTATGGGTGATGCCAATGAGGACTCGGGGAAAACGTATCTGAAAATCCGAGCCGGGGATATTGATGGAGCGAATTTCGGGATCCTATATGAATCTCTGGTTATGCAAAGCCTTGCTGCGAACGGGACAAAAGCCTTTTATCACACATTCGAATGCGAAGGAAAAAGATATGAGATCGATTTCGTCGCTTTCATAAAAGGCAAGATGAATGCGATAGAAGTGAAATCTACAAAACGTTTCACCACCTCTTCCCTTTCCGCATTGAAAAACAAATATCCGCAGCTTAAGTTCGAGAAAATCGTTATTTCCCCAAAGCCTTTGAAATATGAAGAGGGAGTGACTTATTTACCGATATATATGTCCTTTTTGCTTTGATTTGCGTTTCATTGTTTCATCAATTTTTCTATGTTTCTGATCAATGCGAAATTGTTCGATTTCTTCTTTAGATAATTCCTATAGCTAAGCAAAGAATCAGGCTTTAATTCGTGCTTATTAAGATGATGGATGAGCCTTCTCTTCTTCTTTTTCTCCATTTTGCAGATTATCTTGCCATTTATGGAAAGGCGATAGGTGAATCCCAAATAGCTTATCCCCTGTTTTATTGGATATATCGCGCATTTTTTCTCATTGAATGTCAGTTTTAATTGACTTAGTTCTTTTCCCAAATCCCTTTTGAGATTCATCAACGATTCTTTGTCTGACGATAGGACGATCCCATCATCCATGTATCTCGAATAATGCTTCACCCTATATTTTTCTTTGATTATCCGATCGAAGGAATCTAGGTAATATAGAGCGAAGCATTGGCTCGTTTGGTTCCCTAGCGGGATTCCTTTGCCGCTCTTTTCATTGAACGAATCGATTATCGAAAAGGCGAATTCTTTGATTTCCTCATCTTTTATGATCTTTTCCAATTTGCCTTTGAGGACCGTATGGTCTATCGATTCGAAATAATGATGGATATCGAAAACGAAAACATAGAAACGAAGGCCGTTTTTTCTATATTCCTCTGTCAAAAACCTCTTAAGTCGTTTCCTGGCGAAATCCGTGCCTTTGTTTTTCCTGCAAGCCGCATTGTCGAAGATCAGTCTCTTTTCCAAAAGAGGGAAAAGATAGTTGTCGACAAAGCAATTTTGGACGATCCTATCTCTATAGGATATCGCATCCACTTTCCTTTTCTTTGGCTCATATATGTAGAAGGTCCTATAAGGGGATGTCTTATAGTTTTTGCTTTTCAGTTCTTCGCAAAGTTTATAGATCTCAGAGGCCTTGTTGAGTTCGAATTCGGCGACTTCTTTTTTATGCAGTTTGCCTTTCTTGGTTTTGTTATGGGATTGATTGAGGCTTTTGATCGTGAATATGTCTTGGTATCTCATAAAAGAAAAAGCATAAGGGTCACCGAGTCGAAATGCCTAAGGCAGTCTGGCTCGCTTATGCTTGATTCATCGCGCTTTCACGCGATTAGGGTTATCGTTCCCTTTCCTTCTTAGCTAGCCTCATGGATAGCTGATTCCTTAAGGGGCTTTTGCCCTATTTGGGAAAGTCTGGGGCGGACGCCGTTGTTGGAGTTGTTGACGTTGTTGTTGTTGTTGAGGTTGCCGTCCGTGTTCACGTTCCTAACGTTCCTGGAATCGTTGTCATTAGGGGAGCGGACCACGCCCAAGAGAAACAACGGGCGCACCTTATAACGAATCCCTATATTGCCAAAGCCTTTTTGCAGGCGTTTTGATAACCTGCCAAGTACTTAGAGCAAACGCCTATCTTTTCCAAGATCACCTCGTATTGGTGCTTGGTGAAGCATACGGTTTCATAAGCCAAAGCAGAGAGGAAGTCCACCGTTTTGAGTTTGGTTTTGGCCTTGACTATAAGGCTTAGCCTAACTTTGTCTTTCATTTCCAATTCGTTGGCTTCATATAACAGCTGGATGACTGCCAATGATTCGTTTATCAGCTGATTGAGGATCGAATAACGATATCGGACCGGGGATTTTGCGCTTGCTTTAAGAATATAAGCGCAAAGATCCTTGGCTTTTATGAATACCAACAGTTCGGTCTCTTTTCTCTCGTTGCTTTCGTTTAATCTTTGCTTCATGTCGTTGGTTTAAGTTCACCTGCCGCCTAAAGGATTTTGATCGGCGGCAGGTGATTTTGGATTGTTTCTTCGCTTCGCTACGAAACCTTCAAGGAAAGGCTGGGGCGGACGCCGTTGACGGAGGAGTCGACGTGGTTGCCGTAGTGGAGGTCGCCGTCCGCGGGCACGTACCAAACGTACCTGGAATCGTAGTAATTAGGGGAGCGGGTCCAGTAGTAGCCATGCCCATCAGTCGTAGTATACGCGCCTCTCGCTTCCGCGTAATCGGTCGCCTTGCATTTTCTGTCGGCATAGGATGTGAATCCGTAGTTTCCGTTTGTGAGATCGGCATAGCTTGGCAGGAATACCTTGTCGTTCGTGTTCTCGCAGACATATGGGTTGGATGAATATCCGGTCGTCGCGACGGAGTTGTCGACCTCCGTCGTGGCGATAAGGGAATCGTCGTAATAGAATGCTTGGTCGAGGAAATCGGAGTTCAGCCAAGAACGGATCTCGGAATTCTTGTAGTTGTTGGCATAAAAACCGTCTTTCAGACCGTCGTAACTTCCGTTATATCTGTGGGCATTAAGGATCACGTCGGACATCATAAGCGCGGTCCCGTCGCCGTTTTCTAGGAATCTCCACTTTATCGGCTCGACTTTGTAGAAAGAAGCATCGTAATAGCAATACCTATCGCCTTCGTAGGCGTAGTAGCCTTGCTTATCGATCGTGCCATCTGATTTGATCTCGGAGGTTAGTTTCGCGTCGGCCACTTTCGTCTGAGGGTATTCGCCGTTCTGATGCCTCGTTATCGTCTTTGTCACCGCGTTCGTGACGATGTCTTCGGAAATATTCTTTATCGATTTGTCCCAGCCAAGGAACAAAGTGACGTTTGTGTCGTCGTAGCTGAACGCCATCTCATAAGGATAGGAGGCGTCGGTTCCATCCTTGAAATAATGGGAATAAAGGGTTTTATCGCCGTCCATGAACGTTACTTTGTGTCCGGTGAACGTGCGGACACTGTAGTTGGCCGTGAAAACGGTTGGAGACGAGATGTTCGAAAGCGTTTTATCCCAATTTTGGAAAGTGTAGTCGGTTATCGACGTGCCGTCGGCCTCTTGGTCCCTTTCCGGGGTATCTCCGAGGTATTCGGCTTGGCCGCCTTTGAAGACATAGGATTCATGGAGCTTGGTCCCGTCGTAGTTCTTGAAGGTGCAAAGATAGCTTGCGTTCTCGCCGTATTGGGCGGTGAATGTGGCGTCCTCCGTGATGTTTTTGAGCGATTTGTCCCAACCGGAGAAGGTATATGACGTGAGGGTGCCGTTCCCGTCGTCCACGCTTGGTTTGGTCGGCTTATCGCCTTGGTATTCGGCGCGGTCGCCGTTTCCGCAATAGGCGGTATAGAGCTCGGTCCCATCATAATTGACAAATGTGCATTTTATGGCGTTGGGGGCGTAGAATTTGGCGGTGAATACCGTATCTTCCTTTATCGAATCGAGGGATTTGTCCCAGCCGTCGAACGTCCAGACCAAGGTTTGGTCGCCGGAGACGGTATCAGGCTTGGTCGGGGTCTCGCCTTTGTAATCTACCGATTCGCCGAAGTTCACGGACGTTTTGTAGAGGATGGTGCCGTCGTAGTTCTTGAATGTGCAATCCTTCAGCGACTCGAACTGGGCGGTGAATATGGTTGGGGCTTGGATGTTGGTCAATGGCTTGTCCCAGCCGGAGAAGGTCCAATCCACTGCGTATCCGTCAATGGTCTCGCTGGGCTTCTCGGGGGTTGGGCCATCGTAAACGATGTCGGAGCCTTTCTCGTAATAGAATTCGTATATCTTGGTCCCGTCGTAGTTCTTGAAGATGCATGGGACGTAGGTTATGGCGTCGTTTCCCTTGAAGTTGCCGGATCTGGACCAGGAGCCGTTTTCCTTCACGTAATAGTCCCAATTGTCCAGATCGACGTAGGAGTCGCCGTCTTTTCCGAGGGTGTCGAGAGGGACGCCGTGGCCGCGCAAGAGGGTGCTTCTGTCCTCGTTTTCCAAAGACGTCACCCTCGTTGTCAGGCCGTCTATTTTGTCGTTGTAGTCTGATTGTATCTTCTCTATCTTTTCGGCCATCTCGTCCTTGAGGAATGATATCTCGCCTTTTAGGGCCAATATCTCCGATTCTATGGAGGACGCTTTGGCTTCGTAGGCCGATTGCAACGTGCTTATCTTGCCGTTGTAGTCGTCTTCCAAAGCCTTTTTGTCCTTCTCTTCTTGCGCCTTCAGCTCATCGATGGAGGAGCGGCAGGAGGATATGCTGGATTCCAATGTGGCGCATTTTGATTCGTAATCGGCTTTGAGCTCCGCAATTTTTTTGTCATATTCTTCCTTGATCTCATCCTTGGTCGTAGCGAGATCGGAGGCGGCTTTGTCGGAAAGGGTTTGGATTTTGCTTTCGTAATCGGACTTGAGATCGGCGAGTTTGCCGTTATAGTCCTCCTCAAGGGCTTTTTTGTCTTTCTCGTGCTGCGTTTTCAGCTCGGAGATGGATGAGGAACAATCGGATAGGCCGGATTCGAGATCGGCTATTTTCTTATCGTAGTCCGCTTGGAGATCCGCGAGTTTCTTGTCGTAGTCCGATTTGAGATCGGCTATTTTCCTGTCATAGTCGTCTTGCATTTCCTTTTTTGCAGTGGCCAAGTCCTCTTTGGTTTTGTCTGAAAGGGCGGCTATCTTGGCATCGTAGTCAGCTTTGGCGGTAGCAAGATCGGAGTCATGCTTTTGTTTCAGAGAAGCAAGTTCGGCTTCGTCTTTCGATATCCTTTCCTCCAAGGTAGCAACTTTGTTGTCGATGTAGTCTTTTAGGTCGGAGATGTCATTTTCATGCTTTTCGGAGAGCTCTTTTTTGGCTGCTTCGAGATCCTCTTTGAGCTTCGCTATCTTTTCCTGATTCTCGGCTATCTTGGCGTTGATCGTCTCGATCTTGGCGGAATAGTCATCTTTGACGGCTTTGATCTCGGAAGCCATTTGGTCTTGGAGGGCCTTGATTTGGGCTTTGAGGTCGTTAAGCTCGTCCTGGAGGGCGGTGATCTGGCTTTGGAGATCGGCTATGTCGTCTTTGGTGCAGCCTGTTAGGGCCGTAATGCCCAAAACGGACGCCGATAGCGCCAAAACCATTTTCAGTTTGTTTTTCATATTCGGGTTCTTTCCTTTTTGGATATGGGCCGTCCTTATTTTTGGAAGGCTCATCAAAACGAACTCTTTTAGAGTTGATGTGTTAAGTCTAAGCCCCCCCAGAAAAGTCAATATGAAAACGGCGTTTTGCCGTTACGATCAAATGTTTTTCGAATAATTGCTTTCGAAAAAGCATCAATTGATCAGCTCTTGGATTTGCATGGATTAACGCATGGCGGCTTTGAGGATTGCAAATGAAACAGCAATGTGAACGGCCTTTATACGAAAACGCCCCGGTTTTCATAGATTGTTTATGATGATCTCGGGGCGTTTCTCTATTTTTTGCCTGCTTTGTATTTGTTTTTGATGATTTCTTTTTTGAATGGGCTGAATTTGACGTGATCGATGACGACGAATATGAGCGTGGCGATCAAGGCAAGAAGCGGAATGATTATCCAAACATTGTATTTGTCATAAGGAACGCCGCCGGAAATATATGGTATTTTGGAATAGACGAGCATTACGATCAAATAAGCGCTTATGCCGATAAGGTTGTAGGATACGTTGGTGAACGAAAGCATGCCTCCGTTGGCATAAGCGAAGGATTGTTCGTTCTTGCCTTGCTTGTTGTTGAGAATCTTGTCATAAAGCTCATAGGCATAGTTGTTGAGGTCTCTCAAATTGTTGAAATTCTTGACTATTTTGACGATTCCGATGATGATGCTTACGAGAATCGTGACCACAATGATGGATAAGATGCTGGCACTGGGGATGCTAAAGACGCTAAGGCTTTCACCCTCGGCAAGCGTTTTGATATAGCTGACGACGATGGTGAAGAACGAATGGGTTTGGGATGTTTTTACCCCTTCGATAGTGATCGTTTCGCTTAAGAAAGGGATGAATAACGTCAGAAGCATCCCTAACATAAGCAGGAAATTGCTGACGATCGTATAAACGACATGGCTTTTGATGGTTTTTGAATTGCGCGAAATGATCGAGTCGGCCGAATCGGCTTGTTTTTCGTCATTGGATATTTCGTCATTTTCTTTTACGGATGGATCGGGTTCTTCGATTTGAATTGGCTTGGGTTCTTCTTTTGGAACGCCTATGGGGGCGACGACGATTTCTTCTTCCTCTTTGCTTTGGAAGGAAAATGGTTGCCCACAATTGGAGCAGAACTTGGCTTCTTCTTCAAAAACGTTGCCGCATTTCGGACATTTGTATTTCATGTTATGTTTCCCTTCTTTTTAGGCGAAGGCCGCAAAATGGAAAATTCGCTCGTTTGATTGGATGAATCATGAAGTTTGCCCAATTGGTCCAATATGGCCTTTCGCTTTTCTGCTTACGATTAAAACATGGAGACCCCCCCGTCAATAAGAAAAGCGTCAATCCATCAGATCGTTGGCGTCGATTGGCAGGCAGCTGTGAAACAGCTCGAATGACTCAATCGCATTAAAACGGGACCCATGGATGAATGTTGTTGGACATGGTTAGCCCAAAACGGATTTTTCCAAAATTCGTCTAAAGTTCAATTTAAAGTTCGGATGATGGTTTCTTGGTTCCTCGAGTGAACTTTCGGGCAATTCGTGGCTGTCGTTAAAACCTTCGATAACAACGAATCATTTTTTCGCATTCTGCGTTTCATTTAGAAAACGCAACATATTGGGCCGAATTTCATTTAGAAAATGCAACTATTCCAATGCATTTATCTTTTAGAAGAATGGTTCGAATCATATTTTGCTTGCCGTTTTGAGCTTGTTAATCATCGTTTTTCGGATATAGACATTCGAATCGGCTTCTTAAGCCTATCTGCCAACCAGGATTTAGATGGATGAAGAAATCTAAAGAAAGATATTCAATTCTTCAAACAGCCTATAGGAACGATGTATATGCCGTCTTGTCTTCGATAGGCATAATCGCCGGTCGCCGTCAAAATCATTTTGAATGATGGGGCATTCATCTTCTCGGTATCGATTTTATCTCCTAGGGCATTTAGCGATTTCACCCCATCGTTTATGGCATCCACGCCACCTAGTTTTATTTCGACCAGGCCGTAATTGCCGTTTCTCAAATGGATGACGGCGTCACATTCAAGACCGCTTTTGTCACGATAATGATATACGTCTCCATATAAGCTTTCGGCGTATATCCTAAGATCCCTTATAGCCAAACATTCGAAAAGGAACCCGAATGTTTTGATATCGTCGAAAAGATCGTTTGGCCCAAGTCCCAATGCCACAACTGCGATCGAGGGATCGGAAAAATACCTCGTGTCAGTGGTTCTTATGGCGGATTTGCTTCTGACGTTTGGATTCCATGCCGGCATGTCTTCGATGACATAAAGCTTTTTCAAAGCATTGACATAGGTGGAAAACGTATTGTCGCTCATGGTATCTGCTTCATTGGAAACGATATCCTTTTTCATCGATGAATATGCCATCTGCCCGCCGATGCTTCTGGCATATGATTTTAGGATTTTCCTGACTCTATCCTCTTTTTTGCTGATTCCGTCTACCCTGCTAACATCGGATTTTACGATGCCATCCAAATAATCATACGGTTGGAGGAGAGCGATGTTTTCATCCATGAAAATGGAATGCGGCCAGCCGCCTCTGCAGATTATGAAGGCTATTTCTTTTAGCGAAAGCGAGCTGTTTCCTTCGATTTTTTGCGGATTGGAAAACAGCTCTTTCAAAGAAACTTCGCCAGAAGATTCCCCTGATTCGAACAACGACATCGTCCTCATTTTCAGCCAAGAGAACCGTCCGGTACCGGAATGGGTTATTTCTTTGGAATCCAAAGCAGATGAAGAGCCGGTCAATATGAATTGCCCTTCCAATGACCTCTCATCCACTTCATATCTTACGGCATCCCATATCAATGGGGCTATTAGCCATTCGTCGATAAGCCTAGGGCATTTTCCTTTCAAAAGGGCAGATGGCTCGATTTGAGACAGTTGAATGTTATATTGGCGTTTTTTCGGATCGTCCATTTTGAGCACGCTTTCAGCTTGCTGCATCGCCGTGGTCGTTTTGCCACACCACTTGGGTCCTTCGATGACGACCGCGCCTTTCGATCTTAATTTCAATTGGAGCATTTCATCCGCTATTCTCTTTTTGTAAATCATAATGAGCCCTTTCATTCACTAAATGATTTTAATGCGAAAATGGCTGTTAACAATGGTTTTTGATGAAGTTGGCGGAAAATAATTGAGTGAGTTGGCGTATTTTTATTGATGAGGTTGGCGAAAAATTATTGAGTGAATTGGCATTTATTAGCGGAATCGTTTCTTCGCCATCCAATCTTTGGATATCCGATTTTTTCGATCTTTAACAAACCAAAAAGACAAAACGAACGGGTATCTATCGTTTTTATTGGAGGCGTTCCTTATTCTTCGTCATCGATGGAAAGAACGGACATGAAGGCTTCTTGGGGGATTTCGACGGATCCCACCGCTTTCATCCTCTTTTTGCCTTCTTTTTGCTTTTCCAAAAGTTTTTTCTTTCTGGATATGTCTCCGCCGTAGCATTTGGCCAAGACGTCTTTTCTGACGGCTTTGATATCGGCTCTGGCGATGACTTTGCCGTTTATCGCGGCTTGGACAGGGACGGCGAATTGTTGCCTTGGAATGATGTTTTTCAATCTGGAGACCAAACGGAGGCCTCTATCGTAGGCCGTCGGCTTATAGACGATGCAAGATAAGGCATCGACCGGCTCTCCGTTAAGAAGGATGTCCATCTTGGATAATGGGGCTTCTTTGTATTCTTCGATCTCGTAATCCAAAGAGGCATAGCCTTTGGTGGCGGATTTCAAAGTATCGAAGAAATTGTAGATGACTTCCGATAAGGGCAGTTCGTATTTCAAAATGACCCTCGTATCGTCGAAATAGATCATGTCTTTATAGACTCCTCTTCTGCTTTGGCAAAGCTGCATGACGGGTCCGACATAATCTTTCGGGGTCATGATCTCGGCGTTCACGAATGGTTCCTTGATGGCTTTGACTTTGGTCATTTCTGGGAGATCCGACGGGTTTTCGAGCATGAAAGTGGAGCCATCGGTCAAAACGATCTCATATTGAACAGAAGGGGCGGTTAAGATGATATCCATCCCATATTCCCTTTCCAGCCTTTCTTGGATGACATCGATATGCAAGAGGCCCAAAAAACCGACGCGGAAGCCAAAGCCTAACGCTTGAGAGCTTTCAGGCTCGTAAGTCAAAGAAGAATCGTTGAGGGTCAGTTTGCCTAAGGCGTCTTTAAGATCCTCATAACGCTTGGAATCCACTGGATATATGCCGCAATAAACCATCGGGTTGATCTTCCTATATCCAGGGAGAGGCTCTTTGGCCGGATTGGAGGATAAAGTTACGGTTTCGCCTGGGAAGACGTCTTTTATATCCTTCATCGTGGCGCAGATATATCCTACGTCTCCGGCGGATAGCTCGGATACCTGCGCTTCTTTGGGGGTGCGGATCCCCACTTCCGTGACTTCGTATTCTTTGTTGGCTTGCATAAGCAAGATCTTATCGCCCGGTTTGACCGTTCCGTTTTTGACGCGGATAAGGGCCACGACCCCGCGGTATGAATCATAATAGCTATCAAAGATAAGGGCCTGCAATGGTGCGCTTTCATCCCCGCTAGGAGGAGGGACCAGTTCGACGATCTTCTCTAAGACGTTTGGGACGCCAAGGCCGGTTTTGGCTGATACTTCGCAAGAATCCGCTGATGATAGGCCGATTCTTTCTTCGATTTCCTTTTTGGCTGCTTCGACGTTGGCGGATGGGAGATCGACTTTGTTTATGACCGGGATGATCATCAGATCGTTATCGATGGCAAGATAAACGTTGGCAAGGGTTTGGGCTTGGACGCCTTGGGTCGCGTCGACCACCAAAAGGGCTCCTTCGCAGGCTGCCAATGACCTTGAGACTTCGTAAGTGAAATCGACATGTCCCGGGGTATCGATGAGGTTAAAGATGTAGGTATTGCCGTCTTTTGCCTTATAAGTGACGGTTACGGCGTTTAGTTTGATCGTTATTCCGCGTTCCCTTTCTAAGTCCATCGAATCAAGCATCTGTTCTTTGAGTTCTCTTTGGGAAACCGCGCCGGTCAATTCCAAAATGCGGTCGCAGAGAGTGGACTTGCCATGGTCGATATGGGCGATGACGGAGAAGTTTCTTATTAAGGAGCGGTCGACTTTCATAGCAAAGATTATAACCAAAGCTTTCTTTTTTAAGAACTATTCTTTGAAGAAATCATCGAGGATAAGGCTTAAATCAAAAGTTGAATAAGCAACCGAGTAATATGGATAAAGCCTGGAATATATTTCCCGATATTCCCGATTTAGGTAACGGTCATCGATAAGCAAAGCGATGCCTTTGTCGGTTTCGGAACGGATAAGGCGGCCTAAGGCTTGCATGACTCTGTTTAGGCCTGGGTATAGATAGGCATAGGCGAAGCCTTTTTTATCCTTCCCATCAAAATATTCTCTCATCAAATTCCTTTCGAAGCCTATCGTTGGCATCCCGATGCCTACGATCGCCACGCCGGAAAGCCTATCTCCCAATAAATCGACCCCTTCTCCGAAGGCCCCGCCTAAAACCAATAAGGCGATGTTTGTTTCTTTGGGCAAGGAAACGAAATGGGATAGGAGTTCTTTCCTTTCTTCCTCTTTCATGTTCCTTTTTTGGATATAGACGTTCGCATCTTTGAAAGAGAGATGGCTTTCGATGTTCCTAAGATATTCGTAACTTGGGAAATAAATGAAATAATTCCCTATCTTTTTAGAAACGAAAGTATGTAGGTAGTCCGCTACTTTGTCGTATGTGGATTCCCTATCCTTATAACGGACCGAGACGTTTGGGACAATCGTCAAAGAGACGTTTTTGGGATCGAACGGTGATTTCAAAAGCAAAGAAGGCAGGGAAGTGTCGTTGGCGATGCTTTCTTTATAGAAATCGATTGGGGAGAGGGTGGCGGAAAAGAAAACGGAGGCTTTTAGCTTCTTCAAGCTTTCGGATATATATGGACTAGGATCCAGACAATCGTAATGGAAAGCGACATTGTCTTTGTTTTTGGTGAAATAAGTGACGACTTGATGGCCGAATTCGTCTTTTAGGATAGAAAGGCGATGGAGTTCTTTGCAAAGGTCTTGATAGGCTTTGGTCGGCGAAAAGGCTTCGTCGTCTTCCGCTTTCTTTTCGGAACGTTGGATGGATTCGATGCGGGTTCCTAGTTCGGCTGGGAAGGTGTCGGAAACGACTGGTTCTTCTCCGCCGTTATCTACAAGATAATCATATAGTTTCTTTAAAGAACGTTTTAAGCCAGGGGCTTTGATTCTGGATAAGGAAGATTTGGCTTCCTTGACCATATCGCTGGAAATCAAAGACGAATACATCGAACGGCCACGATCGATCATATTGTGCGATTCGTCGATCAAAGCAACATATTTGTTATCCTCTATCAAAGGGGAGAAATACCTATCCAGATTGATGATGGGGTCGAATAGGTAATTGTAATCACAGATGATGACGTCGCTATAAAGGGAGAGGTCCAAGGACAATTCGAAGGGACAAACGGAATATTCTTTGGCCAAGCCGCTTACGTATTCGAAAGAGAAACGGCTTCCGCTTTTTAAAGCAACGTCTCTTATTTCGCTGAGTTTATCATAATAATGTTTGGCGAATTCGCATTCGTCTGGGTTGCAGCCCTTGCCTAAAGAGAAGCACATTTTGTCTTTGGCTTTCAAAACGGAATCTCTGGCATATAAACCGTTTTCGTATAGTTTGGTCAAAGCGTCATAGGCTGATTCCCTTCCGGTCGTTTTGGCGGTCAGATAGAAGATCTTTTCCGTTTTGCTTGTCTCCATGGCCTTCAAGGATGGGAAAATGGCGGACATCGTTTTGCCAATGCCGGTTGGAGCTTCCATGAATAAAGTCCCATTATCCAAAATGGTCTCGTAAACGTTTTTGGCCATCGTTTTTTGGCCTTTTCGGTAAGCTTTATATGGAAATTGGAGGGTTTTTATCGATTCGTTTCTTTTCGTTTCATGTTCTTTGAGCTTATTTAAAAAGGAAAGATAAGAATCGATCAGATCGTTTACGTCTTTTTCCAATTCTTCTTTGGTGAAATGGAAGCTTCTGGTCAGCCTTTCGTCGCTTACTTGGGAAATATAAGTCAAACGAATCCCCACGATAGGGACGTTGTTGGCGTTGGCATACATCAAGGCGTAGCATTTGGCTTGGCCTAAATGCCATTCTTTTTGTTCGGAAAAGAATTCTTTAAGATCCATCACGCTGGATTTGATCTCATCGATTATCGGGTATTTCCCGCCGGTTATGATGCCATCTGCCCTTCCTTCCAAGGTGATGAATCCATTTGGGCGATCAAAGCCCATCTTCAAAGGTACCTCGGAAAGGTAGGAATTCCCTTGCCTCGCTTGATAGGAAGAATGTAACTTGCTTCCCATCTGCATCGTTTCAAGGTTATATATGCGGTTGTCTATATCGCCTTTCCTTAGAAGGAAATCGACCAGTTCGTGGACGGAGATGGTTCGATAGATCTTCTCGTTGGCCACTAGGAAAGAATCTCCTTTCCGTCAAGATGGGCGCCAGAAGCGAAATCTGCCCCGGACATTCTCTTTTTGCCCTCTAATTGGACCGAAAGCAAAGCGATGTGGCCTCCTTTTACGGACAAGACGAGCTTCTTTTGCTTATAAGACAATAATCCGATCTCTTCGTTTTCGATGTCATCGAATGAAGAAACGGAGAAAATTTTCAGTTTTTTTCCGTTAAGGACGAAATATCCGCCTGGCTCCTCGCTTAAAGAATGGATTTTATGGATCAAATCGTCTTTTTTTAAGTTTAAGGAGAGCTTTTCTTCTTCTGGGCTTATTTTGTTGGCGAAGGTGACCAAAGCTTCGTTTTGGGGTTCGCCTTCTATCTTTCCGTTAAGGTAATCGAAAAGGTATTTTTCAAGGATGTTAGCAGCCAAATAGGAAAGCTTATCGGAAAGGGATGAATAGGTATCGTCTTCCTTTATTTCGGCGCTTTCTTTGGCATACATCCTTCCGGCATCCATCTCATGGACCATTTCCATTAAGGTAATGCCGGTTTCTTTCTCTCCGTTTTCTATCGCCCTTTGGATGGGTGCGGCTCCCCTATATTTGGGCAGCAAGGAGCCATGGAGGTTTATGGAGCCTTTTTTGGGGAGAGATAAAAGGTCATCAGGAAGGATTTGGCCATAAGCCATGGTTACGATGACATCCAAATCGAGGCTCTTGGCCCATTCATGGTCTTTTTTGATCCGATGGGGTTGATAGACGGGGATATCGTGATTTAAGGCCGCGACTTTGACTGGGGAAGGGGTCAAAATTCTTTTCCTTCCGGCTTCTTTGTCTTCTTGGGTCACGACCCCAACGACGTCATAGCCAAGCTTGATCAGCCTTAAAAGAGGCTCAACTGCGATCTTTGGGGTGCCTAAATAGAGAATTCTTATGTCTTTTTTATCCTTGTAATCCATCTTTTTGACCTCGTAGCAAGTATACCATAGGCCTATCGATAGGGCATTTCAAAGAAATTGAAGTTTCCTGTCTTTGCTGTATAGTGAGCGATATCCTGTCTTTCCGACTTGCAAAAGAATAAAAACCCTTATAAAGCGAGATAACATCTAACTTTTATAAGGGTATT
>CAVJSS010000004.1:0-63153 GCA_963652335.1 uncultured Eubacteriales bacterium
ATAATTTAGATAACTTTTCTGAAGTTGTATATTCCATATTTTATCACCTAGTTTAGTTATATGCGAAAAGCGGAACTTTGTCAAAAGTCTATAGGCATCTGATAGCGTTTGTCTTTTGTAGGTAAAAACAAAAAAATGAGAAGCCTTACAATGTTATTCGTCCAAAAAGCAAAGGAGACTTCCCATGAACATCATACCGTCTAAACAAGAGACTTTTGACGCCTTTCTGCTGAATGCCTCCGAAATCCACAAAGAAGCCATAGAGGAATTCCTGAGAAAGCAGGACGAATCCATATATCGCTCCGTCGATCGCGAGCAATTCGTCTTGGTCCGCATGGACGAAAGGACGATCCTTTCTAGCTACGGGGCCATCCGATTCAAACGCCGTTATTGTTACGACGCCTATTCCGGGGAATGCCGCCATCTCCTGGACAATCTCTTCCAGATCCCGAAATCGCAGAGGATGACCAACGAATTGGTGCCGAAAATATTGGATCTCGCCTCCGTCATGACGTACAAGGAGGTGGGCGAGCATCTCTCGGACGAATTCACGCTGTCCAAATCCACGGTTTGGAAAACGATGCATGAAACTCTCCTGGAGCCCATTTCCGAAGGGAGATCACGCCGATGGAAGAAACCCTACGCTACGATATGGATGCCAGGTAAATGAAATGCGAGACGGCTGAAATGTTTAACCGAATCAAATATGAAGGCCTATGCTAAGCGTCGCTAAACCGCAAGACTTGCCTCCAAAATAAGGACTGAGCCGGCTGTCAAACCGCCCATTTCCAAAAACATCGATAAATTCAGCACTTCTACATAATTACGTGCGATGGTGTTCCTCGTCAAAGCCGCCAATCTATCCTATTATGGTTGCTTTTTCTGATTTCCAGTCAATTAGCCAAGAACCACCAAAAACAAAAAAACGCCGATACAATCGAATAAAGAGGTGATAATCTAATTAGAGCCATACGAGATAATTACACATCCAATAGAAAGAACGGGATTTAGAAAGCATCTGAAGATTCTTAATTAATACTTTCCCAGCCAATACGGCGAGAGATGGCATATGGTGATCGAAAACCGGCAAAAACTCTAATTCTATATAGTCCTATTGGCTGGGAAAGTATTATTAAATTCTAAAGAAAAAGAATTAATCAAAATGCTTAAGATTTAAGTTGTATAGTTAATTGAAATTGGGAAAGTTTTATTTAACAGTAACCTGAAAGTAGACACACCCATAAGATTCATACGCTGTGGCTTAATCTTGCGGAACTCGCCAAATACCCCATGTGGTGCAAGTAAAACACAATGCTTATTGCCCTTCGTAAAAATCAAGGCTTTTTGACACATTAGTTATCGTTGATGAAACGCTACTCCTCCGCGCCTACCCAAAGCCATCGATAGATTCAACGCTTCTGCTTAATATCGTGCGACACTGCTTGAATTACGTGCTATAGTCGCCGATTTGCGTGTGATAGTGCTCCCTATCAAAGCCAATTTATCCTATTGTAAGTGTATTTTCCCTATTTCTAGCCAATTAGCCAAGAACAGCACAAAGCAAAAAACACCGATATAATCGAATAAAAAAGGACTGACAGTTATAACATCAATCCAATTCTAATAATGTGACCTTTTGTAACTATTTTAATCCAACCGAACACATTGAAGTGAAAGCCGAACAGCCACTAAAAACGATGAATCTTAATGAATTAAAACGCTTCCCAATAACCATTCTTATTTGAGCCAACGCGCATAATCAATTTATTATCCATCAATTTTTTTACCGCTCTTTGAACAGTCATTTCTGATTTATCGATCATTTTGGCAATCTTATTTTTATTAATAAACTTATGATTTTTTATAATATTAAACACTAATGTTTCGGTCTCATTTAAATTTATTGAAACATTTATCGGTTCATTTATCGATACATTTTGTTTCCTTAAAAATTCAAAAACAAAACCAAATTCATTGTTGTGATACAAATATTTGATATTCTCTTTATCACATAACTTGAATACTCTGCCAAACCCTGTTCCAAAAGATTCAATTGTTTTGTTTAAATATAAAATCATATTGATTAAAGGATTTCTCGCTATAGGACCGTTATTTCCATTAGCGAAGTCCAAAGGAGACTTTCCTTTTACTAAAAATCCAGGATTATAAATATGTATTCTAGTCGGAGTTATATATATTTCATTAAATGAACTATTGTTAACCTTCATATGAGCAAAACTATTAACAACAATTTCTCTAATGGCTTCAACTGGTATTTCTGGTGTTTCAACTCTCTTTAAACCAACAATTTCAGCACCCCAATTAATATTCTTGATAATATATTTATAAGCGTATTCAATGCATTCAAATATATTTCCCTTGAATATTGTGTTATCAATAAAAGAAATCCTTTCATTCGTCGGGAAGATAGCGAGCTTTAAAGTTAAAGGTTTTAATGATGAAAACAAATAAAAACCGGCATTATTCAATTTGCTATTTTTCATTAAACCAAGTTTTGTTAATGCGTCATTAACATCTTTATATAAGAAAGAAATTCTGCCTATTTCGTTACCTTTATTTATATAAGCGATTAAAAGGTCTTCATCAACGACTTCTTCACCATATTCCGTGATTTCATTTTCCCATTTCGAATAATCAACATTCTTATTAATGAAAAAATCTTCCAATTGATTGTTCGTCATTTGTAAATCTTCATCATCTGATCTTAGATAATATCTCCCATATGCGGCATATGGTTTATCTTCGCCATATGCCTCAACTTTAATAATGGTTTTATTATCCGCCTCGACAATGCTAATTGAAGGAGAAATAATCGGCCTTATATAGTTCTTAATTTCCCTTGATATATCTGAGGTCGTGTCTTTGCCTATTAGCTGCCCAAAAATAGAACCATCATTTTTAACGCCAAAATAAACTACACCGTGCCCGTGTTTATTAAGCATTGACGCTAAAGAAATAACACCTTCTTTTAACTCAGCTGTAGTTTTTTTAAATTCTAACTGTTCATTTTCTCTGTTATCCATAAAGCATCTCCAACATTGATATCAGCACATTTATCGTAGCATTTATCAATACATTTATCAATACATTTATCGATACATCGGTCAATTTATAAAAATATATTTGGCCATATTTAAGTCAATTAAGATAAAAACGCTCGGTTATGGCGGAATAAACCTAGTTATTATAAAGCTCCTGCATTTACATCTGATGGCCACCGGCGGGACTTACAATAAGCTTGTGTTTTTGATCCCAATTTGCCTATAGAGGGCAAAATTGAGGAAGGAGAGCAAAAGAAAACCATAATTCTCTATAATTGAATTGCTACGAATAAAAAGGAGAACTATGGCATGTCTATTTTATCATTAATCGAGGGAAAGAAACCCGAAGAATTAGGAACCATCGTGAAAGATAGCCTCGATGAGTTCGTCAAGGACAAGATCGAAGAGGCCATCAACGATTTGCTCGAAGGCGAGATCGAGGATTTCCTGACCGACGCGCTGAGGGACGAGACATCCGACATACGCAACGGATATTACAAGCGCCACCTGAAGACGAAATACGGGCGAATAGAGATAAGCGTCCCAAGGGATAGGCTCAACAGGTTCGAGACGAAGATCATCCAGCCGTACAAGCAAACCGCCGCTGACCTCGAATACGTGATCCAATCGCTTTATCTGAGGGGGCTCTCCCAGAACGAAATCGTCAAATACCTCGATGAAACGATGGGGGTAGACCTATCAAGGGAATCAATCGGCAAGACTGTGAGGAAGATATTGTCTTCGGCGCTTGAATTCAAGAAAAGGCGGCTTCCCGAATGCGTGGCGATCTTCCTGGATGGGACGCACGTCCCCCTCAAAAGGAAATACGCGCGATGCGGCGATTCCGTCACCGGCGAATGCGTCGAGGTGGTCATGGGGATCACGGACCAAGGGGTCAAGGAGATACTCGATTTCGTGACGGTCTCGAATGAGGGCTCGCACTCATGGAAGGAATTCCTGTCATCCCTGAAAGAGAGGGGCATCGGAGACCCAAAGATATTCATAACTGATGGCCTCATGGGGATGCCAGAGGCGATCAAGGATGTCTTCCCCCATGCAAAGCACCAAAGATGCCTAGTGCACATCCAAAGGAACATATCCCAGAACGTCAGGGTCAAGGACAGGGCTGAGATATGCGGCGATTTCAAGGAAATCTACAGCAGAGAGACCAAGGAAGAGACGCTGGAGGAGTTCGAGAGGTTCATCGAGAAATGGGAGGTCACATACCCGCGCCTCATGAAGAGAATAGCCTCGACGGCCGGCCTATTCACCTATCTTGACTTCCCAATATGCATGTGGAAGGCGATAAGGACCACCAACTACATCGAGTCGTTCAACGCGGACCTGCAGAGATACTCGAACCACAGGATACTCTTCAACAGCGAGTCGAATGAGATAATCGTGCTTACGGCGTGCATCATAGATTACAACAACGCGGCGAAGAAGAAAAAGGAGAAATACATAGCGGAGCTTACGGAAGAGGAAAGATATCAACTAGGCTTTGAGATATTGGCCTAAGGAAAGATGGAAAAATTATGGTTTTCAAAAGTAAAACACATAATTTCTTGCAAGTCTCAAATAAAAGGCACAGGTTTTTGGTCTGTGCCTAATATCCTTACAATAATGTGATGATTTAAAAGGATTTTTCGATTGCCTTTTATTCCCCTTTAGTAGAGCGTCGCCTTTTCTATTCGATTGACTCTGTGTTATTTATTGTTGTGTTTAGCGCATTTCAATCTTGAATCACGTGGATTATTCGATATTGAAATAGCGATATGAAACTCAGATAACGATCAGTCTTTCAACTGATAAACCTCGACGCCTTCTTTTTCGCTCGTCACGCTAAAGGCATCTTCGGAACTGTAATATTTGGCTTTGAAATCCTGGACGATTTCTTTACCTGTTGGGACTTTCACAGAGTCATCTCCGACCTTCCCTTCCGTCAGGCCTTCTTTTTCCACCATGTTGAATGTGACGCCTTCTTTGACCGTTGTGTGTCCGTTTCTACCGATGATGCCGACGCCGCCAGTGACGTTGAATATACCGTCATTGACAAGGAGGGTCCCAGTATTCGCGAAGCAAACTCCCACGGCGATATAACCTTCCGCTTCGATCGATGCGTTAAACGTGCCACCGTTGATAATTATCGTATTGTTGCTGAAGCCGGGGCTTGAACCATTGGTTCCCACGACCATATTGTCTGTTGCCGAATACGTCCCGCTATTGATGGTGAGTTTTGAATCGCCAGCTACCAAGATACATGTCTCTTTGGACGAAGCGGTCACATTTTCCAATGTCAAGTTTCCAATATCTTCGGATGAGAAGCAGAGGCCGTAAGCGTTCACTGTTCCATTTTTAACGTTCAGAACGCCACCAGATTTTGATACTATTGCTCCATAACAACTCGAGGCATCGATTTTATGCCCATTCAAATCCAAAACGTTGTCACCCTTGGTGAAGCTAACGGGCGTACTGATCTTTAGGTCATTAGAAAGAACAAATTTGTTTTTGCCTGTTTTCGTGGTGCAATCTTTCAATTCGGTCGCATTGGAAACATAATAGACATCTTCCGTTTCGGCGTTTCCTTGAACCGCTTCGACGGTAAATGTCAATGTACAGGATTTATCTTGGCAATCATTATCAGCGGTCGTTGGTAGGGAAACCTTGCATCCTTCTATGCCGGCGATCGATGCACCGCCTTCGACATAGGCGAGCGTTTTCCAAATAACGCTACCGTTGACGGAATAACCAGGGAATTCGACGCTAAGCTGTTTCAATAACTCGCTGTCGCCTTCCGATGTGACTTTGACGCAATATTTGATATCAACGTTGCTGTTGTTTGCGATAGTGATGTCGAAATTGACATAATCACCCGGAGTCATCTTGTCCAATTTCAACTCTTGTCCAATAAGTTTGGCTGTTCCACCATTGCCGAAAATATATTCGTCTTCTTTGTCTTCGACTTTAGTAGCTAATTCAGCATCATCTTTTATTGAACCATCTAAGGATATCAGCATTGGGGTATGCGCCTCGAAATTGCTTATTGAAGCACTGACGTTAACCTTGCCGGACGTGATGGCGATGTTGGCCTTGCTTTCGCTCGTGAACAACGCATAGGTCGAGCCCGCGATAAGGGAGCCGGCGATAGCGATTGCCGCAAGCGAAGACAGGATAATCCCGCCTTTTTGCTTTCTATTCATATTGTCGTTCATCCTTTCTCTATATGAATGCCGAAGAAATACGAAACCGGTATAACGGCCGTCGCCAAATCGGGAAAGCTGACGTCAGCCAACATGGATTCGTTTCTTCGACCTACATCCTAAAATAAAAAAAAAAAAAAAAACAAGCGGCATTTGAGCAGTAACCTATTTCTACGTTCAATGTAGTCGGAGAAAATGCTGATTATATGAGTAATTTTAAAGATGTAT
The DNA here is from genome assembly GCA_963652335.1 of uncultured Eubacteriales bacterium. Taxonomy (GTDB): domain Bacteria; phylum Bacillota_I; class Bacilli_A; order RFN20; family CAG-826; genus UBA4951. The sequence continues at coordinate 6,491 of CAVJSS010000004.1, forward strand.
GTTTAGCCAATCAGCGATATCAAAATTTCAATGATTCATTATCTCCGACAAAACCATCGCCATCAACAGCAACTCTGCTTCTCCACTAGTCCCTCCAAAAAGCCCTTGATGAATTCAGCACTTTCACTTAAATATGTGCGACATTGCTTGAATTACATGCTATAGCGGCCGATTTACGTGCGACAGTGCCTCACGCCAAAACCGATTTATCCTATCATGAATGTATTTTCTTGTTTCAAAGCCAATCGGCCCAGAATCGCCAAAAAGAAAAGCCTCGATATAATCAAATAAATAAAAAAAAGGACTGACGCCAGAGGTATCAATCCAATTAAAGCAATGTGGAGCATCCGGGCGGAATTGAACCGCCGAATTACTGAGTTGCAGTCAGTTGCCTTACCGCTTGGCTACGGATGCAGCGCCAATAAATATAACATCACTTGAAGATTACTTCAACACGCATAGTTAGGAGAAAGCGAAGAGATGGAGTGACAATGATTCATAAAAACTTCAGGCTTGATTAGAAGAGCCGAAACAAGGGCTGAAGTTTCAAAAGAGAGGCGGCTTTTAAGGCGGCCTCTCTAATTGACTATTTCTTAACAATCTGACGATTTTGGGCTATTTAGAGAACGTAACAGTCTTCACTTCAATCGTACCGTTGTTCGATGATTGTTTCATGTCGAACACCAATTTGTAATAGCAATTGGCCGTTGGCTTATCTATTGCGATATCAACCGTCTGATTGCTAGCTGGCGTAAAATCCAAAACCGTTATCTCATTTTTGAAATCAGCATCGTCGGAAATGTAGAGTTTTGCTGAATTCCATGTACCAGTGGTGACTATGCCAAATTCTATGGAAATCTTGCTCAACGCATTTTTAAACAAATCGATCGATGATATGGACGCAACGGATGCGGAATTCTTGGACCCGCATTTGACTGAACTCCATGAATTATTGTTATTATTGAAGTTAACTATCTTGAATTTCTTGCCCATTGAATTGTTTGCCCATTCCTTAGTATAAGAACCGACACCTTGAGAATTATTATCTTTGTTGAAAGACAAAGTGTACGAATCGGAATCCGGCAGATCTTTAGCAAAAGTTACGACTATTTTATTGGAACGTCCGGCAACGAAGGAAAGATCTTGAGTGATATCGGTGGTCGTGCCTTGCTTTGTGAGTTTGACGGAGTCTATTTTATATCCTTCATTAGGGGTAACGGTCAAGGTCACGGTTTCTCCGACCTTGGTTTTGCCAGCCTCGCCGTTTACGACAACGCTTCCTTCTTCGGAATTGTATTCGACTGTCAAACTCTCGACAGCCACATCTTTTACAAAAGCAATGCCGTTTTTGATTTGAGGCTTTTTGCTATAGATATTAAGTACGCCAATGACCGTAATTTCTTTTCCAACATAAGAACCGTCTAAGCCCTTTGCACCGGTATTGTCAAATTTGAAAACGCCATCCGTCACAGAATATTGTGAAGCAGACTCAGAAGTGTACGTTCCATAGATTTGCAACGTTTTTCCTTCTTCGTCGACAAGATAGCCGTTGCCATAAGCTGTGTTATACAATGAGCTTACATTGCCGGTAACCACATAAAGGTTCTTAGAATCGGCGGCAGTCAGATTCGACATTTCGGCTATTGTTTTTTCGATGACGTTGTTCTTTTTGACTTCGACGTCGGCGGCGATGTCGGTATGACCATAAGAATTAAGATAGGTCAAGGCATCCATCTCGATCGAAGAGGCATATGTGCCATCTTCGCGAGCGACGATATAGTTGGTGGAATCGCTGGAGAATTCGACGTTATCCAAAGTGACTTTGGCATCGCGCTTATAAGCGCCGGCATTGGTGTCGCCGACGACGAGCGGGGCAGATGGGACTTCGTTTCCGGCTTCCCAAGTGTTGTTCCCGGCTTTCGAAGTCAAATATGTGGCATCGGTGCTCTTGTTTTCGTCAGAAAGTTTGATCCATTTGCAGGTATTGACCAAAGTGGAATTCTCGATGGTCCAGTTTCCGGTGCGGGCGATGACGGCCTGACGATCGGCGGTAAGGGTGGAATTCTTGATTTCGATGCTCGATTCGCCATCGACGTTTACGATGATCGCGCAATTATCGGTAGCATCGTCATGGACGGCGATCTTCGAATTGTCGATGAATATTTTCGGAGCTTCGCCTTCGAGGTTATTGGTGCCGATGCCGTAAGTCGTTTTGGCATCGACGGTGATGTTTTCGAAATTGAAGGTGCCTGCACCGGTGATATCGAAGACGGCAGAAGTGCTCCACATGCTATTGACGGAACTGATCTCGACATTGCTGATGCTAAAGGATTTAATGCCCTTCAAAGTGAAGAAGTTTTTATAAGTCTCACTGGCTGTGCCGGCAAAAACGATCTTTCCGTTATAGAGGGTGACTTCTTGATCCGCAAGCTCTGCTAGTATGACGTTGTTGTCGCTGACGGTCAATGTCTTGCCGTTGAGATCGATGATGGAAGATTTTTTGGCGAGAGGAAGCTCATCGACGGTCATGTCGTTGGCGATTCTGTATTTGATATCTTCCGCCGCTTCGACTTTGCCTTTGAATTCCTCGTTGATTTCGCTTACGACTTCGAATCCGTCGGTGAAAGTGGCAGTGGCGCTCAAACCGGTTTTGACCATCTGAACGACAGCTTTGCCTTCTTTCACCTCGATGACGCTGCCGTTGACCTTGAATTCGGCTAATTCATAGCCTTCGTCAGGAGTGACGGTGAAAGTGACATCTTCGCCCGTGGCGGCGCTGGTTTTGTCTGATGTGACTTTGCCGTTAACGATGTTTTCGTCAATGGTTACGGCGTGCTGGATGCCTTTGAAGGTAGCGGTGACGTTTAAGCCGTTTTTGACCATCTTGACGGTCGCTTCGTTATTGACGACGGCAACGTCTTGCCCATTTACCTTGAATGTATCGAGTTCGTAATCTTCGTTTGGCTGGATGACGAAGCTTACATCTTCGCCTTCGGCAGCGGTTTGCTTATCGGCGGTGACTCCACCGTTTACGATGTCCTTATCGATGGAAACGGCATATTTGGTCTTTTCCACGGACGCAACGGCGGTAAGTCCGCCTTTGACCATCTGGGCTTCGGCTTTGCCTTCTTTGACTTCGACGTCGTTCCCGTTGACCTTGAAGGAAACGAGGGTATAGCCATCATCAGGGGTGATGGTGAAGGTTACGGTTGCGCCGATTATGGTCTTATCGACGTCGGCGATGACGGTGACGTTTTCGACTTTTTCGATGGTGACGTCATATTTCTTTGAGACGGCAGAGAGAGTGACATAAAGACCGCCTTCGGCCATGGCCGCGGAGGCTTTGCCATCCTTGACTTCGACATCGGCTCCGTTGATTTTGAAATAGGAAAGTTCGTATTCATCGTCAACGACAATGTTGAAGGTTACTGTTTCGCCGACCTTGGCTTCGGTTTTGTCTGGGGTGACGGTGACGTGTTCGGCTGCAGTGATGCTTACCTTGTAGGACTTAGTCTCTTCGGAACTGGATGAGGAAGAGTCGCTGTCTTTTGAAGGCACGCTGCTGGAAGATGAATCGGATGATGGCGGGACGTCGCTCGATGAGTTGTCGTTCGGCCCGCAGGAGCCGAGCATCATGAGCACGGCCGGCAAGAGAACTAGAAGTTTCTTCTTTTTCATAGATTCGTTTGGATTCTCCTTTTTTCTATGATGGTTATATATTAAGCCCAAAGGGCAAAATACCTAAAAAGGCGATAATTCGCCTAAACAAGTGGGACTGCTCCCACAATGATAGAAGAAGTTAAGGAAAAGGTGTTTTCTCTCATAGCTTTCTTTGACACTTAATGATAGTTTGCTTTATCAATAGATAAAAGAGAAATCTAAGAAATTTGGCTAAGAGGCGAACGAAAATATGGCTTGAGGATGAATGAACGGGACATTAAAGATCAGCTTAATCCTTTTTGTTTTCGCCAAATGCCACAAAAATTTTTTTAAAAAGCCCGATTGCAGCGCCTGATTTCGAATATATAAGTTTTAGCGGATTTTGATTAGCGTTTACGATTACGCCCATAAGAAGGAAGAGAAAATTTACGTGGTTCCTATCGGAGTTTGAAGGATTAGCTATCATAATCAAAAAAAGCGGGTGGCCGCCTTTTATTGTTTCGCTTCTTTCCTACGTTTTTTCCTAAGCTTTTTGGAATAAAGCTTTTTGCCGCCCAAAACGGCGCCGAGGGTGATAAAGAAAACTATTTCCAAGGAGAAAATGACGATAATCGGGGTGGTTAGGGTGCCGCCGGATTTCACGTTCTCCCACATCCTAAGGACGTAGGTGTTGTTGTCTCCATAGTCTTCCATGACGGCCAATGATGGGATTTGGTTTAGATAAGAAGCCTTATCCAAATCCGTTTTGGAAGGATATTGGGCAAGGAATTGGCGGCCGACTTGGACGGTTTTCTCTATCCCATCAAGATCTTTTCCTGTTATCGTTTCTATCTCATCGGAATAGAAATAGGATGATTTGTCATTTGAATCGTCTAAGGAGCCGTCGAAGAAATAGGACAGATCACGCAAAGTCCAATCGTTTTCGTTGGCGATTTCTTCCCACGATATCTTTTTTCCGTCTATCTCGGCATGGCCGACGTCGTTGTCGGAATCATAGAAGGTAGAGCCAATGTACGATCGTTTCCCGAAATCGATCTCGTGGGTTTCGTTTCCGATGATGACGTTTTTGATGCCGCTTCCGTCTTTGAAGACATAATCATCGTCATCATCATGATAGAAATCATCGATCGTATTATCGTAGGCATAAATCAAAGACATCCTTGGATCGTACCAATTCCTGACTAGATCTCTGATGCCTTCCCCGGCGATGAATGGGGTATAGCCGATATAATCCATGTTCCTTCCGGCGTTTTCGGATGAGGAAATGAAATCGATGAATTTTTGGGCGTATTCCTTGTTGAGCCCGTCGTATTTCAACATCACCCAGCCATCGAACCATATGTTGCCGCCGGTTTCCGGGATGGAATAATAAAGGTCGATATCATATTCGCTTTCGGCTAAATCAAGGGAGGTTATGGCGTCTCCGGACCAAGCCATCGTGATCCCGGATTTAGAGCCGGATGCGACGTCTGTTTTTCCTGAATCCACTTCCAAGCCGTAGCAGTTCCTTTTTAGGCTTTCCAATGTGACTTGGATTTCGTCCACGACGTTTTGGATCGTTTTGTCTTTGGCATCCGGGAAATAGCGTTTGTTGATCTTGTTGAATTCGTCGATGTGGTTGATGTTGTTGAAGATTATGGAATAAGAAGAGGAATATTCATCTTCCGTCATGGCTCCGTTTATATAGTCGTTACGGAGCTTTTTGATCAATTCGTCATAGGTTTTGGTTAAGCCTATGGCATATGTGTCCCTGACCGAATCCTTGATTTGGAAGCTATCTTGGAAATTATCGTGCCAAAGGGCGTTCCAATCGGTGAGCTGGACTTTGACGTCATCCTCGCTTAGCCCACGGTCGGCATAGGTCTTGAATGAAGGATTATAAGTTAGGCCCAACGTGCCCCACATATAGCCTCTTGCGTATTTGGAAAGGGGGACGGATTCGTTGGTGGAATCCACCGTTTTGATCTTTTCGAACCATTCTTTCAAAAATGGCGATGCGTAGAGATCGTAATTGTCTTCCCAGCCTTCGTAGCGGTCTCCGTAAAGATCTTTGCGTTCTTTCTCATTTGAAGCAAAAGGCTCCAAGAGATCAAGTGTGATCATCTTTTGGATCATATAATCCGATGGGGCGATCAAATCATATCTGGAGGCTCCGGTTTGGACGGAATTCAGCATCGTCTCATTGGTATCGTAAGTGGAATATACGACTTTGAGGTTCACTTTGTCGTTTTCTAAGACATATGCCTCGAAATCATCGATTAAGGAATCGTTTTCCTCATCCAATATGTAATCTTCGCAGTTATAGATATAGAGGGTGGTGTTCGGCGCCGAGGATCTGACGACGTCTTTCCTATAGAAATTCCCGAATTCCTTATTGTTTGGAAGGATCAAAGCGCCCGATAAGGCAAGCAAGAACAAAGCGTTAAGCATATCAATAAACCCTCCCTTTGCGTTTTTTGCCTTTTTTGGCTTTGACGTTGTTATAGATCGTTATGGCGATGACGACTGATAAAACGGCTAAGAAGATGATGGTGGTAAGAGCCCTAAGGTAAGGCGGAAGTGGATGTTTCTTGATGATGCCTTGGACATAGGTCGAAAGGGTTTGGATCTGGGCCGAGCCAGAGAGCAAACCTGGGCCGCGGGTGAAGGCCGTGACGATGAAGTCGTCCAAAGACAAAGAGATGGAAAGAAGGAAACCGGACATGACGCCAGGCATGATTTCCGGAACCAAGACCATTCTCATCGCTTGGGTTGGGGTGCATCCCAAATCCAAGGCAGCCTCATATAGGGCCGGATCCATTTGGACCAGCTTAGGCTTAACGGAAAGATAAACGAACGGGGTAGTCAATACCAAATGTCCGATCAATAAGGTCCAAAAGCTAAGCTCCATGCCTTTGAAGATGTAATTCCCGAGGAAGACGAACAAGATGATCAAGGACAAAGCGATGACGATCTCTGGGGTAACGACCGGAATCTGGGTGGAGAATTCCATCGTTCGTTTGGCCCACCTTTTGGATTCGTGGACGCCGACGGCTCCCAAAGTCCCCAAAATCGTGGCTATCGAAGCCGAGACCACCGCGATTATGATCGTATTGCCCAATGCTTTCATGACTTCTTTGTCTTTGAAAAGCTGTTTGTAAAGATCGAAAGAGAAATGATCCCAATGGAACAAACCGGTCGAAGTATTGAAGGAATAGATGATCAAAACCAGAACCGGGAGATACATAAGCAAGAGCAAAAGCCAAACATAGGTATTGGCCAATATCCTTTTGAAGAGGGATGCCTTCCTTACCATAATCCGCCCCTCCTGACCGCTGGGTCATCTTCTTTCCTTATTTTTCTGGTGGCAAAGGTCGCGACGGCGATGATGATGAGCATGATCAAAGCCATGAAGGATCCTTCGTTCCAAAGGCCTTGGGTGAAATCAAGGTAGATATAATTCCCAAGCAAGGTGATTTTTCCTTCGGATAGCGTATCCGAGATAACGTAAGACGACATGACCGGCATGAAGACCATTTCGATCGCGGAGATGATGCCTGGCACCGATTGAGGCAGGGTATTTCTGAAGAACACTTGGACGGGATTGCAGCCTAAATCCGCGGCGGCTTCCATTTGGGAATGATCCAATTTGATCATCGTCGTATACAAAGGAAGGATGACGAACGGAAGGTAGTTGTATACCATCCCGATAAGGGTTGCGGCCCAAGGGTGTTTCCCGCCGCTTAAGCCGATGGAATCGAGCAAATCCCTGGTCGCTCCGGTGCGGATGACGAAATTTATCCACATAGGCATGATAAACAAGATGACCAAAACGGCCGGCACCCTGAATTTCTTGTTGGCCAAGAAATAGGCGACCGGATAGCCTAAGAGAAGGCAAATTATGGTGGTTTGGACGCCCATGAAGATCGAAAGAAGCAAAACCGACCATTTGGAAGCGGAAGCAAAGAAAGAAACCAAGGCCGAAAAGGAGAGGTGTCCGTCGGCGTCCGTGAACGCATACCAAATGATAAGCAGCAAAGGGATTATGACGAATAACGCCAGGAACAAGCCGTAAGGAATGGAGAGATACCTTCTTTTCAAAACGAAGAAGCGGCGTTGCTTTCTCTCTTTTCTATTCGACTTCATATTCGCCGATTTCCTTCTTTAGGCTCAGTTTGAAGGCATTTTTGTCGATGCTTATCGCGACTTGATCGCCTTCGTTCCATTCATATTGGGTATTGAGGATGAAATCTTCCTCTTCTTCGGTGCGGACTATGTCCCTATAGTGGTCGCCTTTCCAGATGGCTTCGATGATGGTGCCACTGGCTTGGCCTTCTTCGAGGTTGTCGCTAAGTTTTATGGCATCCAAGGAGCAACGGACGAAAACCGGGGCGTTTTTGAGGTTGTATTTCTTATTGGCTTTCGGATCGATAAGATATCCTTCATCGTCCAAGTGGGATCCTTTGATAAGTTGGGTGACGTCGCATTCGAAACTATCCTCGCCGATGACCAATTGGTTATCGTCGTTGATATAGACGTCGTCCCAAGAATTGTCGTTGACGTCTTTGGCCATGACTTGGATGTTTTCAGGCAAGACGGATACACCGACCTTTTCGCCGATTGCGTGTCTATCGTGGGACCGACACGATACTTCTGATTTCTTTCCGATTTTTATTAAATAAGAATAGTCTTCCCCCTTAAAGACGACTTCAGAGATGACGCCTGATACGATCCCTTCTTCCGGAGCGCTCAAAATGATGTCTTCCGGACGGATCGCGACGTCGACTTTCTCGTTAAGGGGGAAATTATCGACGCAATCGAAGGAGGCGGAAAGGAAACGGACTTTCTTTTCGCCAACCACCGTCGCATTGTAGATATTCGATTCGCCGATGAAGTCGGCGACATAGGCGTTGATCGGTTCGTTATAGATTTGCTCAGGAGTCCCGACTTGGACGATCTCCCCATCGCGCATGACGACTATCGTATCGCTCATGGTCAAGGCTTCTTCTTGGTCGTGGGTGACATAAATGAAGGTGATGCCAAGCTTCTTATGCATTTCCTTCAATTCGAGTTGCATCTCGATTCTTTTTTTATGATCCAAGGCAGAAAGAGGCTCATCCAAAAGAAGGACCTTTGGCTCATTGACGATGGCCCTGGCGATGGCGACGCGTTGCTGCTGGCCGCCGGAGAGATTGGAAATCTGACGATCTTCCATATCTTCCATGTCGACGATGGCCAAAGCTTTGGCTACCTTTTGGTCAATGACTTTGTTGGAGAGCCTTTTCATTTTGGTTATCGTTTCGCCTTTTCTGTTTTTGACTTCCACCGGGACTTTTTTGAGTTTCAATCCAAAGGCGATGTTGTCATATACGTCAAGGTTCGGGAACAGGGCATAATGTTGGAATACCGTGTTGATGGGCCTTTTGTAAGGAGGCAACTTGGTGATGTCTTCACCGTTCAACAGAATGGAGCCGCTGCTTGGTATATCGAAGCCCGCGATCATTCTCAAAGTGGTTGATTTGCCGCACCCTGAAGGGCCGAGCAAAGTCACGAATTCTCCCTTGCGGATATTCAGGTCGAAGTCGGAGACGGCGACGAAGTCATCCTCGAATTTTTTCTGAACGTGTTTAAGGGAAATAATCACATCGTTTTCTTCCATTGCTTTTCCTCTTTTTCCCGGATGAAAAGTCGGGAGGATCAACCCTAAGGGAACCTAAGGGAAAATCACGAAAGAAAATATATAGTTTTTTTGAAACAATACAACAACATTTTTCCTATTTTTCTTTTGAATCCAGTTTTGCTGTCTTTCTTCCGTTGGCATCGACACAATGCTAGTTGCGTGGAAAACGTGTTTCAAAAGAGGTTTTCCTTAGTTGAAATCCCCTCTTTTTTATTCTAGAATTTGCCCATGAAAAAGCCTTATGTTTCCCTTATGTCTTTAGCCTTGGTTTTGCCAAGCCTTTTTTCTTGCGGCAACACGGAAGAAACCGCCGTCGAAATGCCTTTTGGCCAAATGTATGATTCTTCCCTTTCTTCCAACGAACGTCTGATCGATTTGGAATATGGTTTGTTGGATGATTATATCGCGAATGAAAAAACATTCGCCTTGCTTGTCCAAGGAGATGATTCAAGCTGCGTTTGCTATTACGATTTCCTTGCGGCATTGGATGGGTATATCGAAGAAAACGACGCTAGGATATATCATATCGAAAAAGAAGAATTGATCGATACGCATGGGATCAAGATCCAAAGCAATGCGAATGCGATCGCCGTCTTTAAAGAAGGCAAATTGGCCAAGCAATATCTTTTCAAAGATTCCGATAAGATCGTCAAGGACCAAGACGCTTTCGAAAAGAAGCTCGATTCTTTGATGGGATGGAACGTGAAAGCCAAATACGTCAGCAGAACCCAGCTCGATTCCCTTTACGATTCAAGCGTTGCCGGGTTCACCGTTTTGTTTATGAGGGAGACTTGTTCCGACTGCGCTTTCATGAATTATGCCTTCTTTGAGGATTATGCGATAAATTTAAAGGATTCGCTTTATATCTTCGACCTTGATTCGATCAAGAAGGAAGGGGATGAAGCTTATTCTTCTTTCAAGGATGAATATGGATTGTCTTCGAAATACAGCGAATATGGTTATGGGGATGGGGTAGTCCCAACCTTCCAATATATCGTTCCAGGCAAAGCCGAACATAAGGCTAGCTTGATCAAGGATGCGGCGATTTATCTTAATGACACGTTGTCTATGGAAAACGGGGAATACAAAATCATTTCCACTTATTGGGATGACACACGTTACCATGAATTCTTGGATGGGAGATCTTTTGAGAAAAACCTCTTAGGCAAAACGATCCCATCATCCGATGTCCATAATGGGCGTTGGGACAATCAAAAGGCCAATGATTATCACCGCTTGATAATCGAGGAATTCGTTAAATTCTACATTGGGTTGAACGAATAAAAGCAAAACCGCGATCGTCTCGCGGTTTTCGTTTTATTTTGACGATTAGTCGGCCAAGGTTCCCATTGGGTCCCATGGATGAAGGGCGATTGGCTCTCTTTCGCATTCCTTCCTTTCTTCTTCGGAGAGGAACTCTTTTCTGACCACCGCTTGATAGACGAATTTGTCGAACCAGGTCCCGCTCATGGCGTAATAGCCGTTTTTAGCGATGTCTTTGCCCCAAGAATTTTCGATCTTCCAGCGGTTTGGTTTGCCATCGACTTCGTTGACTCCGACGATGACCATCGCATGATTCATGGCCGAATGCCAGAAATCGAGCATGTCGGCTTTTTCGAATTCGATCCCGAAGCCGAATGCGTCTTCGTAATTTAAGGCCTTATCGTCCCAAGCGAAGTGGCTCCTTTCCTGATAAAAGGAAACATCGGATCCAAACCAGACTGGGTAGCCGGCTTTGAGTTGGGCGATGATGACTTCCTTAAGGCGTTCCATCGGGAGATTCAAATGGTTGATCTTTTTGCCTTCGACGACATTGCCCAAATGTTCTATCGTGTAATTCTTATGGAATGGCTTCTCCTTGGTCGGGGAATTGATGAGGGATTGATAAAGATCGATCTCGCTTCCGATGTATTCTTCGAAAAAGGAAAGAGGGGTAAGGCCTTTTTCGATATGGTAGACGTTGTCCTTATCGGTCCACTCGAAATCAAACTGTTTAGGAGGTAAGCCGAAAGCATTGAGGAACATATGATAGATTTTTTCGATCGTTGCTTCTTTGTCTTTGCGGATTTCTTCTTTGGAGACGCCTTTTTCGAAATCACGGAAAGCGCGGGCGGCAAAGCCTCTGATCGCCGCATTGACCAAGAAATCGGTTTGCTGGGTGGCGTTGGACTGGAAGGTCTCCGGGAACAACGATTGAGGGACCAGTCCGTATTTCTTGACAAGGTTGACGAACATGTCCCATTGACCTCCGTCGGAGACTGGGTCTTTCAAAACGAATTGGACTTCGCGATCGTCATGGTTCCTTCCAAGGAATAAGAGGATGGTTTCCAAAGCGAAGTTGGCTTTTTCGATTTTGTCGAAAAGGGAAATGTAATTCTGGGACAATTCGAATTTCTCGAGATTGAGTTTTTTGGCGACTATCTCCCTTAGTATGTTAAGCCCGGCGAAGATCCAGCAGCGGCCGGATTGCTTTTGGTTGCAGACATCCATGGTTTTCACGACCGTGGAGAAATTCATCTCCACGCTTGGGATCGATGAGGAATCGAAGACGACGGATGAAAGCGTGTTGCTGCTCAAAGCGCGGCGGACGATGGCGTTTTTGGGATTGGAAGCATAATCATCCATTATCTTCTGGCTCATTTCTTTGTTTAAAGCCCCCAAAACATTCTTATCTGTATTTGGCATCATAAAAAAGTCCTTTCTTTTACGAAGAAAGCCTATCTTAAGCGATCGCAATGTCAAGCGTTGTCAGCCATCATTAACTTAAAACGTTATTAGGAGCATTCGTTTGTTTTTGGTCTTTGAAATCGTTTGCGCTTGCGTGAACGAAAGAGTTATTGGGGCAATTGCCGCGATGTCTTATCAAGCTCCATATTAACGGTGGCAGCGGTCGAAAAGAGGAGATGACACGATTGCGGTAGCCAACGATAAGTGACGGTTTCGCAAGAAGTTGCAGACACGTGCTTGGCGTTTTGGAATCGCCGAGCTTCGCGAAGTGGTCTTCTTCGTATTGCTTAGGAGTCATGTATCGAGGCAGCGGTATCGCAAGATTGAGAGAAGAAATCCTAAGCCAGATAGGGATGGGAAGTAGGAGCTATTACACGTTAAAAACCCTAAAGCTAGGTTATAAGCTGGGCTTTTTTAAGTTTCCGCCAACAGCAATTCCAAAAAATTGAAGTACATAGCGACAAGCGAAAAATAAGTGCCGGATAGTCAAAAAACGAACCCGATCGCAAAGATAGTGAACATGATATGGAAAAATTAGGTGAATATGATGTCTAAGATAACGATTCCGTTCATCCTTAAGAGTGCGCAAAGCGAATGAAAAAGATCCTTAAAGCGATACGAACCCTTAGTGCAGGCGAAACGCTAGAGCAAAAGCTCAAAAACAAAAAGTCATATCCTACCATAATAAGTCATCCACGATCTAAAATGATTCCACCCATTAGGAAAAAGAACTCTTATTGCCTTATCAACGCATTCAAAATAGAATTAGTCCGTCTTTAGGAGGCCTTTATGGACTTTGCATTAGAACGTTTCTTGCGCTACGTCAAAATCGACACCCAATCGAATGACTTAAGCGATAGCACTCCTTCGGAAACGAAGGAATTGAATCTTACCCGTTTGCTTAAAGAAGAATTGAAAGAATTAGGGATCGAAGGAGAAATCGACCAATTTGGGAGATTATACGCCAAATTGGAAGGAGACGAATCTTATCCAGCGATAGGTTTCAATAGCCACGTCGATACGGCTTTGGAATTATCGGGGAAAGACGTCAAGCCTCAAATAATCGGAAATTACGATGGAGGGACGATTCGCCTGAACGATACCTATTCGATGAATCCAAAGGATTTCCCACGTTTGGCGAATAGGGAGGGGGATACGTTGGTCGTGACCTCCGGCGATACCTTGCTTGGAGCGGACGATAAGGCAGGATGCGCAATCATCATGAGCGCTTTGGCGTATTTCGTCAGCCATAAAGACGCCAAGCACCGTCCGATTTCGATTCTTTTTACCCCAGATGAGGAAATCGGGAGGGGACCTGAGCATTTCGACAAGGAGAAATTCGGGGCGGAATGGGCTTATACGATCGACGGAGATTCTCCGAAAAACATCGAAATGGAGAATTTCAACGCCGCCCATGCCGATATCATAATCGATGGTGTTTCTATCCATCCAGGGGAGGGGAAGAACAAGATGGTCAACGCTGCTAGGCTGGCCGCCGAATTCGATTCTTACCTATCCGATGAAGAAAGACCGGAACATACGGAAGGCAGGGAAGGTTTCAATCATTTGGTTCAAATCGAAGGCAGCGTGGACAAGGCTTCACTTCACTATATTCTTCGAAATCATGACGGATCTAAGTTAGAAAAGCAAAAAGAGGGATTAGAAGAAGCGGTCAAAAAGCTATCAGAGAAATATCCGAAAGCCAAGATTTCTTTGCAAATCGAAGACGATTATAGAAACATGAAAGAAATCTTCGATAAGGATCCAAGGGCCATCGATCATGCTATAAAGGTCTATAGATCATTGGGCATTGAGCCGAATTTTTCCCCTATAAGAGGCGGCACCGATGGAGCGACATTCTCATTCAAAGGATGTCCAACCCCAAATCTGGGAACGGGATCATATCATCATCATGGCCGTTACGAATTCCTTTCTTTAAAAGAATTCCATCAAATGATCGATATAGTCATCGCCTTAGCTAAAATTTAAGAAAAGGCGCGTGATGCGCCTAAGATTTTATTTGGCTGGGGTGACTGGGATCGGACCAGTGCATCTCGGATTCAGAGTCCGATGCCTTACCGCTTGGCTACACCCCAAGTGCAAAAGTAATTTTACTCAAAACCCTTGCCAGTGCAAGCATAAATAGGAGTCCAATATGTCCTTTCTGATAGCGATCGTAGGCGGGAGCGGATCTGGGAAGACCACCCTTGCCAATGAGCTACGCAAACGCTTCCCTTCATCTTCCACTTTGCTTTTGGACACGTATTACAAAGATGCGTCCGATTTGCCTTTCGAAGAGCGGGCCAAATTGAATTTCGATGATCCAAACCGTTTCGATTCCGCTTTGTTTTCAAAGCATCTTAAGCAACTTAAAAACGGCAAGGCGATCGATGCTCCGATCTACGATTTCTCAACCCATTCGAGAACCAAGAAAACCAAGCGCATCGAACCAGCCGATATAATAATCGTTGACGGGATATTGTCTCTTTGGATCGCCAAGAAGGAACAATTCGATTATTCGATCTTCGTCGATGCCGATGCGGACACAAGGCTAGGAAGAAGGCTGCTTAGAGATATCAAAGAAAGAGGAAGGACGCCGGAATCGGTGATTAGGCAATACACCGACACCGTTAAGCCAATGCACCTTCTTTATGTCGAATCTTGTCGGTATGAGGCTAATTTCGTCTTTGACAACGAAAAGGATGGGGAAATCGACCAAGATAGGATCGATTTCTTGATCAAAAAGATAAAACAGAAAATGGAACAGCGCTAAGCTGCGTCGTAATTGTCCCTGTATCTGAATGAGGAAGAATCGTAATCATCCCTTTCTTCCTTTTCTTTTTCCCTTAATATCTCCCTATCGGAGCCACCATTATATAGGTTCGTCTTTTCTTTTGGATGCATTCTTCGATTATCACAAAAAAAAGGACGATTATGCTATAATCAGCTTCGAATCGGAGACAAAGGAATGAGCGAAGAAAATTGCAGTCATGATTGCTCCTCTTGTGGGGTAGAGGGTTGTAAAGCCCGTGGAATAGAAAAACTAAGCACATTGGAAGGCACCTCGATTAAGAAAATAATCGCCGTGGTTTCCGGAAAAGGCGGAGTCGGGAAAAGTCTAATTTCCTCCTTATTGGCCAAAGAATTGGCTGAAAAAGGATACAAAGTAGGGGTTTTGGACGCTGATGTCACAGGCCCTTCGATCCCTAAGGCTTTTGGCTCCTACGCCCAGGCAATGGGGGATGAAAACGGGATATACCCAGTAGAATCCAGAAAAGGTATCCCGCTTATCTCGGTCAATTCGTTGTTAGCCGACACTAGCGAGCCAATCATTTGGAGAGGTTCTTTGATTTCTTCGTTCGTCAGTCAGCTCTATTCCCAAACCTATTGGGGCGAACTTGATTTTTTGATCATCGATATGCCGCCAGGAACGGGAGACGTTCCTTTGACCGTCTTCCAGCAAATCCCCATCGATGGGGTTTTGATCGTTTCCTCTCCGCAGGATTTGGTGGGGCTAATCGTCACCAAATCGGTTAAGATGGCACAGATGATGAATATCAAGACATTGGGTTTGGTCACGAATATGGCTTATGTGAAATGCCCTGATTGCAATAAAAAGATCTTCCTTTATGGCGAACCATCTTATGCGGTCGCCTCCTCATATGGACTAGATATCTTAGACGAGATAGGAATCGATCCGTCTTTGGCCAAAATGGTCGACGAAGGTGAGATTGAGGAATACGAAGGCGAATTGCTTCCGAAAGCCACAAAAAAGGTCATCGGCTTACTTGATTAACGAAAAAACGGCGTCAATAAAAAGCCGTTTTTCTTTTATTTTTTATCTTGTTAATGGAAAAAATTGAATTATACTTAATTTTACAAATGTAAATTTATAGGAGGCGTTTATGGCTCGTCGTAAATTAAGAAATTTGGATAATAGGATTCTAAAGAAAACCGTCATTCATGGAGCGGAGTTCGGAATCGATGAGATTTCCACGAAGAAAATCGCCGAGGAAATCGGAATCACCGAGCCTACGATCTACGTCCATTTCAATACACGCAACAACCTTTTGCTGCTCGCAAACGAATATGCGATTGAGAAATTGAAGGAAGAAAGCGCCGGAGAAGCCACTTTAATGGATAAATGGGGATTGTTGCTTAAAGCGGCAAGCGCCAATCCGGAGGCTGCCAAATATGCTTACTACTATAGGCAAAAGAACACAAGCGACCTCTTCGATAAGCTTTTCATAAACTTCTTAGACGTGAACGATAAGATCAAATCCTCGATTCCAGAGCATTTCATCTATCAAGCTGCTTGCGGTTCCTTGGAAACCAATGAAGAAAATATCAAAAAGACATTTGATATAATCTCTTCTCTTTAATTGGGAAACATACAAAATAAAAGGCGGTATAAACGCCTTTTTTATTCAAAATGCAATTGACGCTTTCAAAAAGAAGAAAGAAGAGATCAAAGATCGTTATAGTCATCAGGTATCTTTAATTTCTTGATCAATTTCGAATCGACGTTTTTGACATAATCAAGATAAGCTTGGTCAAATTCCGTGGCCACATCGCTTCCTTTATGGGTCTCTGTTGTAACCCCGCATTTCTCTGCGATATATTTACCGAGCCATTTGGTCACTTTCTTGGCTCCGCGATGGTTCATATGATCACCATCGCGTTGGTCTTTTTTGGGATTTATGCCCATTTCGTTTATATGATCGCAAAAATCAACCCATTCATAGCCATAAGATTCAACCAATTCTTTGCAGACCCTCAATTTGTAATAACGTTCCAAAATAAGCTTTTCCCTATCGGTTTTGCTTGTTAGGTAACGCGGCATTTCGCCTAAGATGAAATCGATATCGGGGTATTTTTTGCAAGTGTCCAAGATCTCGGTGAGATAATCTTTCGGGGTATGGGGAGTCTTATCTGGATTGGTGGAAACGCCTGGATCGATCGTAAACCATTCGGTATCAGTCTTATTTTCATCGATTTCAATCGGATCCAAAGGATAGATTGCCGTTTGAGGATTATAGCCTTTATTGTAGGTGGGAGCCCCGAAAAGCTTTGTTTCCCACCAATATTGGTCTCTCCATCCATTATGTCCAGAAAAGAGTTCAAATCCAGAAGATGTCGATACATACGGGTATTTTTCCTTTAAGGCATCCTTGGCGTCCCCGTTAGGCATAGCATCGTAGTAAGCCTTGACATAAGTTGGGGCTGATTCTTGGTTTTGGAAGGTTAAGCCATTTACATCGATGAAAACGATTTTCGGGTTTTGGGTACGTGCGACTTCATCCACCGCGATTTTGATGACTTCGAGATGGGTTGGGTTGGAACCGATGCAGTGGGAAGTAAGCCCATATCGTTTCCAAGCTTCGACCGGAATGAAGTCTTCTCTGACGGTCGAATTGCCAATCAAAACGAAATCCAAACTATTTTCTCTTTCGGTATAGAAAGAGCCGTAAGCCGTGGCTTCTTTGGATAAAGGAGTGAAGGCAAAAATGGATAGGGCGGTTAAGATAGCTGCGGTTATGCTAGTGTAGCAAACGCCTTTGATTATTCTTGATTTCGTTTGTTTTTCCATTTTTTCTCCTTTCTTCCTTTAAAATTGAACATATCCGAACTCGAATCTCGGGAGTCCGGATCCATAGAATCCGAAGGTGACTATAACCACCGTCAATAGGATATAACAAGAGATCCTAAACCATGCCGGTGTCTTATTCATTTTGTCTATAAAGGAAGTATTTGGCTTCACTTCCTGAATGATATCGATCGCTAAAACGAAGAAAGAGAAGAATACCGCGCAGGCTGAGGTTATCCATCCAGGCGAGGTGCCAAGCAAGTTGTCGATCCTAAAATCAGTCACGTTCCACATTTTTACGAATAGCTGCCATGCTTCGCTTAGGCTCGGAGCCATGAAGATGATTCTTCCCACCGCCAAAATGAAAATCGTCCTTATATGTTGGAATATTTTCCAACCGATAGAAGTTTCTTTGATGTGGGTTATTTGATGGAGTTTCTTATTTAAAGGTTCGAAAATGATAGAAAGGATGATGATGATTCCATAATAAGCGCCCCAAAGGACGTAATTCCATGAGGCACCATGCCATAATCCAGTCAAAAGCCAAACGACGATAAGGCCGAAGACGGCTGGCATTTTCTTCCCAAAATTCTTAAAGACTTTTTTGCTCCCTTTGCCTATTGCCAAAGAAAATTTGGAAACGGACAAAGGATAGAAGACATAATCTTTGAACCAACTTCCCAAAGTCATGTGCCACCTTCTCCAATAATCATCGATGGTCAAGGCGAAATATGGGTGATTGAAATTTTCCGGGAGTTTGACCCCGAATAGTCCGGATAAGCCGATCGCGATGTCCATATAGCCTGAGAAATCGCAATAATCGTAGATGAAATAAAAGAAAACGGTTATCAACGATTCAATGCCGGAGAGATCGACGATATTGGAAAAAGCGTAAGTCACGAAGACTGCCAAAGCGTCGGCTATGACCAATTTCTTGAAATATCCGTAGCCTAACCTAACCAACGAGGAAGTGATTCCTTCATAGGTTAGGGAATGTTCGCCAAACAGGGTTTCTTCCATTTCTTTGTATCTGACGATCGGCCCTTGCATCACTTTGGGGAAGAAAGTCATGAACAAGGAGAATTTCAGGAAATTCTTTTCGCATTCTATTTTGTTCCAATATACATCGGTTATGTAGCCAATCGCCTGAAAAGTATAAAAAGAAATGCCTAATGGCAAAAACAGATTCAAATGAGGGGTCTCGGTTCCTGGTTTGATGAGATTGACTATCCCATATATGTTGCCTATAAGGAAATCAAGATATTTCATCACGGCCAAGATGACGACGTTGAGGATTATCGCGCCTATCAAAGCTCCTTTTCTGGCTTTCTTGTTTTTGGCTTTGTAGGCTTTTTTCTCTTCCAAGGTCATCTCGTCTTTGTGAAGGGAAAGATATTCTTTCTGCTCTTTGTTCTTTTTATCGATCAAGCGGGCGAAGAAATACATCGAAACCGTCGTTGCTATAACGAAAAAGAGGGACTTCCAGCTGACCCAGCCATAGAAAACCAAACTAACCACCAATAAGGTGATATAGCGGTATTTCTTTGGGGTGACCCAATAAGAAACGAAGGCCACCACAAGGAAGGGAATGAAATAATAGCTGACAAAGCCCATTCTAAATTCCTTATTCAGACAAACGTTCGACCATCTTGATCAATCCTTCCAAGGTATCGAAGTTCTCGTAGGAGATCTCCTGAGGAGGTATTTCGATATCGAAGTCATCGCTTAATTCGGCAACCAAAGTAACGATGTCCAAAGAATTCAAAGTTCCTCCATGGACCAATTCTTTGATTGAGCCGAAATCATCGATCTCCGGATGCAAATCTTTTAGAATCTCAACTATTTTCTCTTTGATTTCCATAATTTCTCCTTTTTATAAGAGGTACATTAAACCCGCTCTATCGATCTTGCCGTTTTGGTTAAGCGGCATTTTGTCCAATTTCTCAAATCGGTTAGGCATCATATAGAAGGCCAGTTTCTTGCCTAAGTCATTTATGATTGTTTTTTTATAGTCGTCCAGCGTCTTATTCAAGGTGAAAAAGAGAACGATTTTGTCTTTTTCTTTCTCATAAAGGCAGCAACAATTATCGATATATGGAAGAGCCATCACGGCTACTTCGATCTCTTGGAGTTCGATCCTATACCCAAGATGCTTGATTTGAAAGTCTTTGCGAGTTTGGAAGACGATGTCGCCATTTTCATCTATTTTGGCGTAATCGCCCGTATGCAAAGTGGTTGGATTCGTGCTTCTATCGAAAGCGATCTTATCTTTCTCCGGGTCATTTATATAACCTAAGGCGACTTGTTTTGATTTGATCAATATTTCACCGTCAAGCAGAGCGACTTCGTTGTTTTTGATAGGCTTGCCGGTTGGGATTTCCTTATCGAGTGACTGAATGCCTTTCATTTCGTGATAAAGGGAAACTCCGGCGACCTCAGAAGAACCGAAAATGTTGAAATATCTGACATCCGGGGCTTTTTCGATCCAATAATTCAGATATTTCGGAGGGAATACCTCCCCGACGAAATAAACGTATTTCAAATCGTTAAGCTTTGAAAAATTCAAGACTTTGACCTTGGCGATCATCGTTAAGGCGCTGGGAACCCAACAAATATAGCTAATATGGTTCGCGTTTAGGTATTTTATCGTTTCGCCCGGAAGAGCAAAGACCGATTTTTCTGGAATGAATAAGGTGCCGTTCATTCCCAAAGCCAAATAAATATCCTTGGCGGAGGCATCGAAACTAAATGGGGTTTGATTGGCTATCCTTTCTTCATTTAAAAAGGGGAATGTCAGAAGGAAATTGGAAACGAACGCCAAGATGTTTTCGTGCGTTTTGATAACGCCTTTCGGGACGCCGGTGGATCCGGAAGTGAAGACAACATACAAAGGCTTATTATCCAAAATAACCGGATTGCTTAGTGGCTTTCCCGAAAAAAGCGTCTCTTTGCTTATCGTTTCGAATAAATCGCCTTTATTAATCAAAGGGTCCGCTTCGATAAGATAGTTGGCCAAAGACGCTTCTTTGATCTTCTTGAGCTTTTCATAAGGCATGTCCGATAGGACTGGGATATAGCAATTGCCTGAGGCGGCAATACCGAAAAAATAAAGAATCGAATCGATCGTTCTCGAAACGGAGACTACGATCGGCTGATTCTCTATTCCTTTTTCTATCAAACTTCCGGCTATTTCAAGGCAAGATTGGTAAACTTCAAGATTGCTTAAATGATTGACGCCATCATCCAATAAGGGATGATTGGGTTCTTCGTTTGCCAATTTCGATAACAATTCAATGACGTTAGCCATACCTAACGTATCATACTCTCTTTAAACTAGTTTAAACACCCTTTAATTCCGTTTTGGGTTTATGGCTTGCCCTTCGCTTTAGATTACCTTTAAAGAAAAAAGGATTGACGAGCATTGGTCAATCCCATTTAGTCAAGTGGCGGAGACAGAGAGATTTGAACTCTCGCACGAGTAACCCCGTCTAACGGTTTAGCAAACCGTCCCCTTCGGCCTCTTGGGTATGTCTCCGTGCTGGGATACTTTAGCACAAAGCATCCCGAGAAACTATTTATTTTTAATAGGCTTTGGCAAAATAAGCGACGATATTGGATTTTTCGCCACAGACAGGGCAAATGGTGCCATCATCGATTTCCTTATAGATGCAACGAGCCGTTCCGCCGTTGGTCAATTCTTTGATCTTCAACTCGCAGGCTTCATGGCCGCAATAAGGCATACGGACATATCCGCCTTTCTCTAGCCTGTCCTTCAAATCATCGAGATTGTCGACATCTGAGATATGTCCATCCAAGAAAGCCTTGGCTTTATCGTACATATTTTGATGGATTTCATCCAATAAGGATGGAATCTTCTCTTCCAATTCGGAAATCGGGGCGGTTATCTTTTCCCCATTGACTCGTTTGGTCATAACGGCGTTCCCCTCGGATAAATCCCTTGGTCCGACCTCGATGCGGAGTGGTACGCCTTTCATCTCGTATTCGGCGAATTTCCAACCAGCGGTCCTCGAATCGTCATCGTCGACTCTGACGCGGACGCCTTTCTTTTTCAAAACGGAGGCGATGTTATGACATGCGTCCAAAACCCCTTCTTGTTGTTGACGGATGGGGACGATCACCACTTGGATTGGAGCGACATGCGGAGGCAAAACCAGGCCATTGTCATCGCCGTGGACCATGATTATGGCGCCAATAAGTCTAGTCGATGCTCCCCAAGAGGTTTGATGAGGGGTTTCAAGCTTGTTTTCTTTGCCAAGATAAGAAATCCCATAAGCTTCCGCGAAACCAGTGCCAAGATAATGGGAAGTTCCGGACTGGAGGGCTTTCCCATCATGCATCAAGGCTTCGATTGTGTAGGTAGCCACCGCGCCGGCAAAGGTTTCATGTTCCGTCTTTTTGCCTTTCAAAAATGGGATGGCGAGCAGATCTCTGCCGCAATCGTCATAGACATCAAGCATCCTTCTGACATTATCTTCGGCGTCTTCCCTATTGGTGAAAAGACAATGGCCCTCTTGCCAAAGGAATTCGGAACCTCTCAAAAACGGACGGGTCGTCTTTTCCCAACGGACGACGGAACACCACTGATTGTAACGGACAGGGAGGTCTCGATGGGAAGAAATGGTCCTTTTGAACAATTCGGAGAAGAGGATTTCGGAAGTTGGCCTGATAACCAGTGGATCCTCTAATTTCTTTCCGCCGCCGATCGTGGCGATCAAAGCCTCAGGAGCAAACCCCTCGACGTGTTCTTTTTCAACGTTGAACAATGACATTGGGATCACCAAAGGAAGATAGACGTTTTCCGCCCCTTCTTCTTTGAAGCGTCTGTTCATGTAATTTTGGATCTCTTCCCAAATGGCATAGCCATAAGGCAAATATTCGATGAATCCTTTCACCGATGAATAATCCATCAATTTGGCTTTGCGGCAGACGTCGGTATACCATTGGGCGAAATCGACGTCTCTGGCCGTTATAGATTGGTTCTTTGGTTGGTTGGCCATTGTTATTTTCCTTCTTTCATGAATTGCAATTTCGTTACGCTCTTGCTCGGAAGAGGTTTCATCATCTTCTCATATGGGGCCACCATATCAGAAGAGATATAGTCGATTCCGCTTCTGACTACCATCTCGACTATGTTCCAAGTGGTTAGGTTAGTGGCGATGATCGGCTTTTTGTATTTTAGAAGACCTTCGACCAAAACATGGAGTTCGGAACGGATGCGGGCGTCTTTATCGAAGTTGTCTTCAGAAGACAGATCGACGAAGAAAGCGTCGCATTTCTCATATATCCTATGATCGAGATCCAAGATGTTGTTTTTCAAAATCATCGCGAATCTGATGCCTTTCCCCCTCAATTCTTCGGTTTGGCTAAGGAATTTGTCTAAGCCCATGGCATCCAAGCTGTTTTGGATATCATCGGCCCCATAGGTTAGATAAAGGTTCGATTCCTTGACGATTCTAGAGCGCATAAGGATCGGGACGCAGACGTCCCTTTCATCCATCTTGACCCTGAAAAAGAGACGGTGTTCCTTGTTGGATCTTTCGGAGATGAATTTGGGGATGGTGTTTTTCATTATGGCGGTCAATAAGGTTTGAAGACAGCCCGTTCTAACCGCATAGTTTTTCATTTGGGTTGCCGTCGTGAAGCTTGAATTCACAGGTGAGAACCTTGATATGTATCCATATATTTTCATGCGCTTTGCATCATAGACTGGCCTGAATGTATAACTGATCCTTTTTTCTTCTATCAATCTGGTGATCTCGTTGTCAAAATCGCTTTGAGGCTCTTCGGAATAAGCAGCCAAGGGGGTGTTGACCTTCTCGTATATGGCAATTGGCCTAGGAGTGTTGACAATCGAGTTGGCCAAAATGGAGACCTGACGAAGGATGACGTCGGAATCTCCCAAGCAGTCTTTGTTAAGCAAGAAGCCGCATTTTATTTGGAATTGACTTAAGGTCTTGGCGGATTTGCCCAAATCCTCACTTAATTGAGCGGTAACTCCGTAAATCACTTCCAAAGCGAACAAAAGCCCTTGGGAAAGGTCGTTGAAGGTGAAATTGGCGATGGCCAATTCCCCAGGGGCCAAATTCAATATCTTTTGGTTCCCTACCGCATAGCGGGAAACGTAATCGACGAATTTCTTGTCCAAATCGATTTTCTGAGGCTTGCTGTTTTTGCTTTTGTAGGTCGTTTCTTTTTCAACGAGCTTGAAGCAGAACGTCATCCCGGATGTCGAACCATTGGCCCTTAACGATTCGGCTAATTCCGATTCGCTTGAAAGCATCTTTCTGGCATTTCTTGTCCTAAATGATTTATCGATCAGATACGATTCCAAATGGATGATTCCGGTCGTTGGGTCGGCATTGACCAATCTGAAGAAATAATGAAGGGCTTTGCGTTCGCTCTTTTTGCTTTTGTTCTTCCTTTGATAGCTGATCAAAAAATACGGCACGTCGTTGGAGCCGTTTAGAATCGAATTGATCCAATCGTTTAGTTTGACTCTTTCGGCGCTTGGGAAGGAATTGTAGAAACTATTGAGAGATTGTTCTCTTTTGTTTTTCATATCGCCCAAACTAAAAGAAGTCACTTCTTGCCTAGGGGCGTTGACTATGATGATCCTTACCCTTCGATTGGGATCGGTCAGCTTGCTTTCGAAACGTTTTTGCCTTAAGCCGATCTTTAGGAAGATGGCGATGCCAACGATTGAGGCCACGACGAAAAGTGTGACGCCGATTCCGAAGGCATAATCCCCCAAAGTCAATCCGTCAAACCAATCGGAAGGGGTTTTATTGTCAAATAAATATATCAAAAAGCAGCTTAACATACCGTGCTATTTTATCACTTTGCGCGTATGTGTCCACGCACAAAGATTTTAGGTTGAGCGGAATCTTTATAAGTTGTATCATTAATCGCGCTGGAGAAGTACCCAAGTGGCCGAAGGGGGCGGTTTCGAAAACCGCTAGTAGGCGCAAGCCTAGCCGGGGTTCGACTCCCCGCTTCTCCGCCAGCTTCGTTAATATCCCCGCCATTTATGAAATCGTGGTCATATGATTGATTTCAGAAATCGAGGGAATCGTAATTCAATAGGAAGTCGAACAAATCGATGATGACGAATCCGTTCTCGTCTCTTCTTAAAGGGAGCGAGTCTTTCGTGATGATGATTTTTTTAAACGAATCTCCGATTTGCTTTAAGCTTCTTTTTTCTCTTTCCAAAGTCTTTTGTTCGTTGATGTTCAAACAACATTGGACGTAATATTTCTTTTCTCCGTTGGTTGCGACGAAATCGACTTCAGCGGATTTCCTCACATATATCTTTTTTCCGTTTTTGTCTATTCTATCACTTGGTTCGTTGATGGCTATTTCGCCAACAGAGACATCCATCTGCCTATATCTCAATTCATTGAATATCACATTTTCCATCAAATGCGTTTCTTCAATTTGCCTAAAGTCCGTCACGGCGTTTCTAATTCCTACGTCTTCGAAATAAACCTTATAAGGCGTATTTATGTATGCCTTTCCTTTGATATCGTATCTAAAGGCTTTCGAAACGACGAAGGCATCCTCAAAATGGGTTACGTAGTTATTGATGGTATCATTTGCTATGTTGACGTTTTTGATTGATTTGAAGCTTTTCTCCAGCTTGGTTGGGCTCGTTGGGCTTCCTATGGAAGAGGCCAAAACCCCGAAAAGTTCTTTAAGCGTTTCGATTTCCTTGATGTTTTTCCTTCCGATGATGTCTTTTAAATAAACTTCATTGGCAAGCTCAATCAGAAACTTGCGCCTATCGTTTTTCCCTTGCCTATAAACGATGGGTATCCCTCCGGTGACTATGTAGTTATTCCAAGCATCATTTGGAGTCATATCAAAGCCTGTCATGAATTCCGAAAAGGAAAGGGGAAGAAGGTGAATCGATGATTTCCTTCCCCTAAACTTAGTCTCGATTTCCGAAGAAAGCAGTTGGGAATTGCTTCCGGTGACATAGACGTCGTAGTTGGAATGTGTCAAGAAGCCATTCAAAGTTCCTACGAACGAATCCAATAACTGGATTTCATCCAAAAGCAGATAATAGGTTTCGTTTTCGGAAGTCATTTCTTTTATAAAAGCCCTGAATTTCTTGGAATTCACGATATAGAGACCGTTTTTATCGTATATCTTAGTTGGCTCGCTTGCGTAATATTTTTCCAATAAATCTATGTCTTCGTCGTTGTCGAAAGAAAATCTAATAATTGAGCTTTCATCGACTCCGAAAGACAAAAGTTTTTTATAAAAGATATTATTCATCAAATAGGATTTTCCGCTTCTTCTTGCACCGGTAATAATCTTGATCAATGAATTGTTTTTCTTATCCAAAAGTTGATTTAGATATTTCTCTCTGCTAAATTCCATACTGACAACACCGCTCGATTATTTTCAAAGTCTTTGATTTTTGTCAAATGAATTATATACAATCTTTTAATCACGGTCAAGACTGTTCGATATATTTCAAAGTCTTTGATTTTTGTCGAATATAAATGCAAATAATGCAAAAAAAACACGAGAGTTCAAATCCCCATTGCTCCGCCATCGGATTTAATCTGGAGAATGCTTGATATCCAAAATAACCAAATTCCAACGCTATTTCAGGCTTATTGAAAATCGCGAAAGATATTCTCATTTCGGAATTTTCGCTTCAAGGAAAATGCCGACCGCTTTAAGTCAAAAAGGAATGCGTTCAAAGTGTAATCAATCGGTCCCGCATCTAAATCGGATCCGAATCAATTCCTCATCGACGTGTTATCGATGGTAAGACTTGGAATCTGTTCCCTAGTAATGCCATTGTTATGACGCGCTTTCTTAAAAAATCCAAATTTTATTTTGACTACTTTGCCGAATCGATTCAAATCAAGATGAGGAGGGGCGTCATCAAGCCAATTCGCCATATATCAAAAGCGTTAATTAGACATATTTCTATCAAAATGGGAAGAAATCCTCGTGGGTGACACATGAAAACAAACATTCGTTTCCACGATATAGGGCAGGGTCTTGAAAGCCATTGATTTCATTCCCCCAATCGTCTTTTACTTGTTTACGAATATTTTTCCGCTTGCTTCGTCTATTTTGAAATGGACAAGGATTTTGGATATGCCGTTTTTCAGTGCATGCACACCTTCGAATTCAATCTTGAGACAATAAGGATATAAGCCAAGTTTTTTGAACTTTTTTCCTTTCTCCAAAAACTCAAGTCCATTTCCTTTTCTACGTCAGGGTGTCCTGGCGATCATGTTCCTGATCTTATTTTGGATATCTTTTAAAATCCCTCCTTCGCTTTCCTTGAGCCAAGGGATGTCAACCAATTCTTTTAATGGATCATCGTCTTTGTGCTTCTTATCGTGTCGGATCTTCGTGTTTTTTTAGGAGCGAATCCACCGCATAATCAAGAAAAATGGCGGAAGGTCAGTCCGTTGAAATTGGAATTTTCGTATTTCTTCTCGATTGCTTTTCTTAGGAATATCTTGTCTTTGGCCAACGATCTATAAGCCTCGCAGTCATAGAAAGCTTCATGGCAAGGGCATTGGGTCAAGACGATCCTATCCGTATCTTTGATTTCTTCGAATATTTTCTTATAGAGCATAAGAACACTATGAACGGTTTCTAGTTTGTAAGCAAACTTTCTTTTCTCTGAAAACATTCACCTTAATCGGTTTCCTTATAACCGCTCGAAAAACATTAGTTCCAATGAAGATTTGGCCATAAAACGCATAGGTATTCCGCTAATCAATGACATTAGTCGTTTTCTTCTTCGATTTCCTTAAGCTTTTTAGTCAATTTCTGATTCATTACCAAAAGATAGATGGCAATCCCGGTCACGATGACGATCGCCACCGTCAAGGCGATGGTTATCCTGCTTCCGGAACTTAGGATTCCGGTCGTTTTTTCATTTGTTTCTTCTTCCAAAAGCCTGATTAAAGAAAAATCCATAATCTTTCCTCCATAAGCTTATAGAAAGAAGGACGATGAATTTACTTTTTATTTCGTTGGGACTTCGACTATTATGGCTTTTCCGTTTCCTTTTATGTCGCATTCTTTAAAAGAAGGAAGGAAGAAGCTGTCGCCTTTTTTGTATTCATATTGGTTAATCATTCCTTCTCCTTCGATGAAATGGATGGATTTGAATGATTCTTTGGAGGCTTTTAAATGATTGTTATCTATAGGGAGAATGGTCGTTAGGAAATAACGGCATTTGCCTAGGATTGGCTTTTTGAACGTCGTAGGATTGAATTTGTGATAATCAAGAACTTTAAGAGCTTTATCAAGATGAAGTTCCCTTTCTTTGCCATCCTTGTCTTTTCTTTTATAGTCATATAAGCGATAGGTAATGTTTGAATTCTGCTGGATTTCTATCAAGGTCACGCCTTTTCCGATCGCATGAACCGTTCCGCTTTTGATGAAATGGGATTCGCCTTTTTTTACGGGTATGAAATTAAGGAGATCCAAAATCGTTCCATCTTCCACCGCTTTCCTTACTTCTTCGGCGTTGGTGTCTTCCTTGAAGCCAAGATAGATGCCAGATCCTTCGTTGGCTTCTAGAATATGCCACATTTCCGTTTTGCCCAATTCATGTTCGTTTTCCAAAGCGAATTCGTCGGAAGGATGGACTTGGATCGAAAGATCTTTTTCCGAATCGATGAATTTGACCAAGACGGGGAAAATCGGGAATTCGTTCACCTTCGAACCCAAATCTTCTTTGCTTACGGCATCCATCAATGGAGTCCCATCTTCCAAAAGGCATGGATGATCCTTATAGAAGGATAATTCCCATGTTTCGGATATATGATCTTCATCGCTTTCTTTTCCATAAGAAAAGAGCTTCTTTCCGCCCCAAAGGGTGGTTATTACGGCAGGTTTTAGCTTAGAAAGTTCCATGGCTTTTATTATACGATTATTTTTATCGTTCTGATTGGCTTCGAGGCAAAGAAAGGCGTTTCAAAAGCCAATACGCTTAAGTTGTCATTCCTATCATTCCGATATATCGTTCGCTTCAAAAAACCAGCCGGAAAAATAACGAAGGCTGAGTCTAATAAATTGCGAACTGAATCACAAAAATTTGCCTCTTATCAACCTAAGACTTTTCCGATCTTATCTAGCGATCATCTCAATGTACTTCGCTGGCAATTCATCGCAAAGCCAGACTTTGTCGTTTCCGACATAAAACCTGATTCCGTCATTAAAAGCGGCTTTCGCATCGATTTTCAAAATAATCGGGTCATCGTCCCTTCTTTTGCCAGCAAGCGTTGGATGCGGAGTCGCTTTTCCAGTAAAACCATTTCCGTTTCATTCAGCAAAAACGAGATTGTCTTCCGTATCAAAGTTTAATTAAAACGTTAATGGATGGCATCAGTTCCTTAACGCCGTAAGCGGGATGACAAAACGCCATCTGGACGTTTATAAGCAGCGTTGCTTAGCCCGCATATAACTCCTTTTGCGATAGGCTCCTTCCCTTTGATTTTCGCTATGTCATCGCAAACTTTTATCAAATCGGTAGCGCCTTCTTCGATTTTGTTTCCGCCGAGTTTGATTTCGAAGGCAAGGCAAGAGCCATCGTCAAGTTCGACGATGGCATCGATTTCCTCACCGCCATAATTCCGATAGTGATAAAGCTTAGCGTCGATGCTTTGGGCATATATAGAGAAATCTCTTTCGGCCAAAGCTTCGAACAAGAAGCCAAACGTATTCAAATCGTTAAGCAACTTCTTTTCGTTCAGATTTAAGATCGCGCAGGCGAGAGATGGGTCGCAAAAATGCTTTTTTTCATCCCTTCGACCCTTAAAAAGGATCTTACGTCTGGGTCACACGGCAATTGGTCGTTGAAAAGATACGTCCTATCCATTTTTTCGATATAACGGCTAACGGTATCGGCGGAAATCGCAACGGATTCGGTATCCTCGATGTCTTTCGCTATCCTTGAATTGCTAGCCATGGTGGTTTCGTTCCTAGCCAAAGATTTCGAAATTCTTTCGATTTTATCTTTTGAATAAGTTTTGCCATCTTCGCCGGTCAAATTTTCGTTTATTATCGTTTCGATGTAGGAACGTGGGGCAATCGTTGGGTTCTTGGAAGAAATGTTTTTCGCCAACCGCCATAAACGATCAGATAAGCGGGTTTTTCAAGAGAGGGTTCTTCGATGAAACATTCCTTGAAAGTTCCTTCTGCCATGCCCTTGAGAGATATAAGGCCATTGGAGTCGCCGGATTCGTGCGAAGACATCGTATTCATCCTAATGCTCGCTATTCTCCCTGAACCAGAATGCATGATTCCTTTGGCTTACGGAGTCGATGAGCCAGTCAGAATCAATTTGCCGTGCCACCGTTCTTATTGACGAATGCTCTTGCGGCATCCCATAATGATGGAACCTCTTGCCATTCGTCAATCATTCTGGGCGTTTCCCCTTTTAAAGCGAATTCCGGATTCATCTCGGCAAGTTTTCGATTCGAAAAGTTGTTTTTGGGATCTCCGATAAGAAATTCGCTATTGGAGTGAAATGCCGAAGTCCGTGTTTTTACGCACCATTTAGGTCTTCCAATTCAAATTGCCCCACAGCTTTCCAAATATTCTTCGATCAATTTGTCTATAAGCTTTGGCTTATATTCATTGGTGACTGATAACGTGCTCATTTTCATCTCTCCTATGGCGATATTAGATATCATGCGGAACTTTTAGTGGGTTTTATGAGGCACTTTTCGAATAGATTATGCGGAACTTTTTTTTATTTGTTTTCATGAAGATATCGATGCTTTTCTATTTTGTTGTGATTTTTGTCTATGCTGCTTTATTTCCACGAATTTCATCAAAAAAAATATCAGACACAACAAATTTGCTTCTTTTAATCTTCGTAAAGTAAGTATGGTTTAGAAATTCAGAAAGCAAGCAAAGATAACGTCATCGCTTAAAATCGGCTCATTTTTCTCTAAATGCCTTGAAATATTGTGCCTTTGTCGAGTGGCAGCAAGTGGTTATTTTGATTCCAAGAAAAATCCTGCATTTGTGAACTTAATCAATGAAAATGGGTATTTAAGCCAAGGAAATTGCGAACTGGTGACAAAAATTGCGAACTGAACTATAATGAAATTGCGAACTGGAGGGTACGTATGAGAATTGATTTCATAAAACAAGAAGCAAACGAATACCTTAGGCAAAGGAAAGCCGAATGCTCCCATATAGAATACAAAGCCAGCGAAAAACAGCTAGATAAAATCTTAAAGACGATATGCGCATTCGCAAACAATTACTACGATAATGAATATTCTTTCATTTTCGTTGGAGTCGAAGAATCGAATGACGATAACGAAAAATCAATTCCGGCGCTTCCAATAAAAGGCATTTGCGAAGGACACCTCGAAAGCGCGAGAAACAAAATCAATTCATTGAGATCTTTCATTTACCCAAATGCAAGATTTGAAATCTTAACGAATGAGTTCGATGGCAAGTTCTATCTTTTGATCGTTGTCGAAAGGCAAGGCGGAGGCCCTTTCGCCGTTTCCGAAAAAGCTTTGAATAACAAAGAAATATCGTTGAAACCTGGGAGATACGTGAGAATCGAAAGCGAATCGAGACTCGCGAGAGTGAATGAAGAATACGATCTTTTGCGGAAGTTTTCCAATTATCATTTTTCTTCAGAAATATGCAAAAACGCCACATTGGACGATCTAGACTACGACTATATGAGGGAATATCTGAAAATAACGAGCGAAAGGGCTCTTTCTTCGACTCTTTCAAAAGAAGAAATGGCTTCGACACTTAAACTATTTCCGAAAAACGAAAGCGCCACTTCGAAAGTCACCGTTTTCGCGGTTCTCATGTTCGCGAAAAAACCCGAAGATTTCATCCCGTATTCCTATGTCGAAATCATAACCGACACCTTAGGCAGCAAAAACCGCATGGAAGCCAAGGACTTCAAGGGACCGATTTGGAAACAATACTACGCGAGTTTGAAATATATAGACGATTCTTTCATAAGAACGGTAACCATGAGAGAGGATGGCGTGGCCGCAAACAAAAAAATAAGCAA
Source organism: uncultured Eubacteriales bacterium (assembly GCA_963652335.1). GTDB lineage: Bacteria > Bacillota_I > Bacilli_A > RFN20 > CAG-826 > UBA4951. The sequence continues at coordinate 38,186 of CAVJSS010000004.1, forward strand.
TTTCCCATTCAAGGCAATCGAAGAACTGCTGGCAAACGCGATCGTTCATAAAAATTACGAATCCGGCAAAACGATTCAAATTTATATAACAAATGATGAAATCAATATCATCAACTACAATAAGCCGCTTCCGCCGGTCACTTTGGAAGACCTCAACAAAAGGACGATGTTTACCGAAAGAGACTCCGTTAATCCGGAAATCAGGGACATGTTCAAAGAACTCGGCATAATCGAAAGTTATGGAACTGGGGTTGGCGAAGCAAAACGAGCTTGCAAGGAAAACGGGAATGGGCCTATTTATTACAAATTGTTCGACGATAACGCAGACATTACTTCCGTAGTCATTCCTTGCAATGAAAAATATACGGAAATAATGAATGGCGATTTGGGAATCGATTATTCAAAATTGCGAACTGATGGCAAAAATTGCGAACTGAAGAGCAAAAAAATGCGAACTGAAGAAACAATCGAAAACAGCAAATATCCAATGAATTCCAAAAAGAAATTGGAAAAGATCTATTATGCCTACAAGGAATGCCTATTCGCTCCGAAAGACATCATTTCCCTATTGAAGATATCACCAAATACGGCAACCAATTACATCAATAAGCTTTTGGATCTCAATTTGATTGATAAAGTCGAAGGCGTTGGGCAGAGCAAATACAAATTCAAAAATTAGTCTTGCACCTACGAATTCAATCCCAAAGAACTGCCTATCGCATTTTGGAAAACGCGAAAATATCTTATGACAAGAGAGTTAACGATTGATCGAAGCGTAATTTTCTTAGGCTATATTTGTTGAAAAGTCCCAGTCTTTATCGACCAGCTTAATGTCGAAGAAGGCTCAGGGATATCCGAAAGCATAGCATTAGCGCTTCCCCTTATTATGTATGTTTTGCCGCTTCGATACTTTCCGCATTGTGTTTTAAAACGGTCAAAAACGTACAAGTCGGTAATTTGATTCGCTAGGAAAACGTGAAAACTGGACAAATCAGCTGATCTGAGAATTATATGGAATGTGCAAACAGCTGGCAGATTTCGGAATAGTCAATATCGCCTGTTGTTTGAACTACCTTAAATTGCCTTTGTCCGGAAATTGCGACATAAACAATTTCAAATTGTATTTCTCCGACACCGGATTGCTTATATCTCTTTTGGATGATGGATCTCAAACCGATTTAAGAGAGAATAGGAACCTCGGAGTCTGCAAAGGGGCTTTGTATGAGAACATGGTCGCTGAGGCTTTGGTCAAATCAGGATACAGCCTTTATTATTACAAAAAGAGGGACAGCACGTTGGAAGAAGATTTCTTCATCCGTTCGAAAAATGAATTGGTGCCGATAGAAGTCAAAGCCACGAACGGAAAAAGCAAGTCTCTTAAAACCCTTATAGAAAGCAATAAATACAGCGAGATTTCATATGGATTCAAACTTTCTTTGAATAATATCGGATATTTGAATCACATCTATGCTTTCCCTTATTTCTGTGCCTTCTTGATAAGGAGATTCATGAAGGATTTCGAGCCTTTTGAATTAAACGATCAAAGCAAATGAAAAGAAATAAGTTTGGCTTGATTCATCGGCTTATTTTATGAACCAACGACATTTTGCGTAGTCATTCATTCCATATCATAAAAATATCCTGAATAGGCTTTCTATCGATGATTTCGACCATTTTCTTATTTTTGTTTAGACTGCTAGGAAAGAATGAATCGTATAAGCGGCAACATCCAGGAATGTCAGAACCGCCATATATACGAGAAGCAAAAAGGAAAGCGGCCTCCGTTTAATAGATATCGCTGCAAGGGTTTTGCTTGCGTGACGTTGATTAAGTCATATTTTAATTGCATGCTTTTGCCATAAAAATATGCAGTTAAAATTAATCAATGAAGAAAGTCGTTATTTTTTGTCCTTTATCTATAATCCGCCGAATTCATCATTTAAAGAAAAGCCAGCCGTTTGATTCATAAAAGGAAAGAGACGGAATGGATGGAATCCTTCCCATTCCCTTTTTAAAAGAAAGAAGGTGGTTTATCCTATCTCTATGTTAAAAACCTTATCAATCAAAAATTTCGCGATCATCGAAAACGTCAATTTCTCATTTAAAGAAGGATTCACCGTCCTTACGGGCCAAACCGGGGCTGGAAAATCCTTGATTATCGATTCTTTGTCCTTGCTTCTTGGCAAAAGGGCGATGACGGAGATGATAAGAAGCGGGGAGGAGAAAGCCACCGTAATCGGAACCTTTGATATCGTTTCAAAGAGGTTTTCTTCTTTCTTTAAAGAGAATGATATCGTTCCCTCTTCCTTATTGACCATCGAACGTTCCTTTTCCAAAAGCAGAAGCGTGGTCAAGATCAACGACGTCGTAGTCCCTCTTTCTCTTCTGCAAGAGATTTCCCCTTTATTGATGGATATCCATGATCAATTCGATTTTGAAAAAATATTGAATAAGGACGATTATCTTTCTTTGATCGATGGATACGATAACGAAAGGATAATCCCTTTAAAGAGGGAATATCTTTCGTTCTATCAATCGTATAAGTCAAAGAAAGAAGAATGCGAAAGCCTTATCAAAGAAAGGGAGAAAATAAGGGAAAACAGGGATTTCTACGAATATCAATACAAGGAACTTAAAGCCGCTTCATTGATAAAGAACGAGGATAAGGATATCGAGGATGAATTATCGTCTTTAACAAACTTCGATAAGATCTTTTCTTTGTCTTTGAAAGCAAAGGAGATAATAAACGGTTCTTCCTTGGATGATATCTATGAGCTGATATCCATATTGAAGAATATTTCCTCTTTGTCTCCTTCTTATAAAAACGACGTATCCGAATTGGAAGAGAGATATTATCAGATGAACGATATATGTTCGTCTTTGAAAAGATCTTTCGACCGATTGGATTTCGATCCTATCCATTTGGAGGAATTGAATGAAAGGGATGCCGAATTATCGAGATTGAAAAGGAAATACAAAAAGGATTTGGATGGATTGATCGAATTTAGGGATCATCTTGAATCTCTTTTGGATGATGATACCAATATCGATATCAAAATAGAAAAGGCCGAGAAGGAACTGAAATTAGACAAAGAGGAATGTTTGGAAGCTGCCTTGAAGCTTTCTTCCGTCCGCAAAGAGATAGCAAAACGAATAGAGAATAATTTGGAAAGATCGTTGAAGGATCTCCTTTTGAATGCAAGATTCTCCATTTTGTTCATCAATGATGACTTCGTCTTTTCGGAGAATGGGATCGATGAGGTTGATTTCTATATCGAGACCAACATAGGGGAAGGTCTTAAGCCATTATCCAAGATAGTGTCCGGAGGCGAGGCTTCCAGAATCATGTTAGCATTCAAAGAAATCTATATCTTGGCTAATAAAGTCCCGACCGTTATCTTCGATGAGATCGATACCGGGATATCTGGAAAGGCCGCGGAGGCCGTGGCAAGGAAGATATATGAAATATCAAAGATATCCCAAGTTATATCCATCACCCATCTCCCTCAGGTCGTAGCGTATTCATCCACGCATATCTTGATCGATAAGAAAGAGATAGATGGCAGGACTTATGTGTCCGTTAAAGAGCTAAGCAAAGAAGAGAAGATAAAAGAGATAGCCAAGTTGATATCCAATGGGGAAGTGACGGATAGGCAATTGGAGTATGCGAGGGAATTAGTAACAAAATTATCTAAACTTTAAATGCGAAAAGCCGTCCACGCTATCCGCGTTTTGGCAGAATGATTTTTATGACAGTGTCCGGAACTATTGTTTTTTCATCCTCATTTTTATCCATGTAGCGAACTGCAACCGAAACTTTGTATGTATAATTAGCGGTGGTGGTATTAGCGACAAATTTTAGGTTGATGAATGAATTTTTGCTGTCTTTTAAAACTTTCCAATTGTATGATCCACCGGAATCTTCAATGCTTGGATTGTTTCCGGACCTATTTTTTATGTGATCCCAATCGCCAATATCAGCAATTTTATCTCCTTCCTTGTCGCCACTCGGGGTATTAATACCCCATGTATATCCAAGAACGTAACTTTTGTCTTCATAGTTTGGATCAATGGTGACAGACAATGTAAATTCGCCTATTTTTGTTGTTCCTGAATCTTTGATTTTATCAATCGTATATTTAACATCTTCTGTATTTTCTGTTGCGTTTTTCGAACTGTCCATCTTCAATTTGATAGAATTTATATCTTGCCCGCCAGTTGTTGCTTTTTTGTCTTGAACTTCCACGTTGTTTTTAACGGAGGAAACCGAATTTCCCAATATGTCTTTGACTGTTACTTTCATATTTACCGCAATCGAACCAGAAGAGCTGTTTTGAATGGTAACGGAGTCGGTATCACTGTTTATTAGTTCAACATTGCCTACTGATGAAATTGTTTCGCCAGAATCATCAACTAGTTCCCATTCATAAGAAGGGCTTCGGACGGAGTTTGTAGGGCTTGCTTTTAGGATCACATAACCATATTCTTCCGTCCGCCCACTATCGATAAGCTCAATTGTTACATTTTCTATAGGAACTTCGCTGTAACTCCATGCGAAAGAAGATGGGATTGCGTTGGTATTTTCTATCGAGGTATATGTTTGGCTGTAAATTATGTCGTAATTGTCTTTAAACACTTTCTCGCCGATAAGATTACCGTAAGCCAAATAGCCACAAGCGTTGGCACCATATTGGGCAACGCTAACAGGTGTTCCTCCAAGTGCGCTAGCCGCAGTTGGAGTAGTGCCACCATATTCCGGAGATGTGACATAAAAATTAGAGGAGCCGGTGTAATTCAAAACCGCACCTTCGGAAGATGTGCCGACATATCCGCCGATCGCCCCATTAGAATTAACGTCAATAATTCCGTTGTTTACAAGTTTCGCTTCCTCGACTTTCTGTGGATAACAGTCATCGTTTGCCAATGTGGCCAATGCCTTTTCATCGTATATGATTATTTCGTTGCTTAAATTGAGTTTGGCACCGTTATCTATGATGATGTTCGCACCGTTCATCAGTTTTATCTTATTAAGGACATTAAATGTTGAGCCTTTTCTAATCGTTAGGTCTAGTTTATAAGAAATCGGAAAATAAAATTCGCTGGTATCGATGCTTTTTTCATATAAATTTCCAATTTTAACCGTTATAACGATACCGCCTAAGTCAGCTTCGCACATGCCATCCGAGGCACTCAAGGCTATAGACGTTGATGAATAACAAAATTCATCATTTTCCTGCTTGTCAGCCAAAGTAAATCCTTTAGTCCGTGGCTTATATTCAACTTCGAAATACCCGCTTCTTAAAATCAATGCGCCGGTTGTTTCTTCGGTTCCTATAAAATACAAGTTATCGACTGCTATATATGGGCTATCGACTAATTTTTTGTAAGGGTCGTTATCCAATGTTTCAATGTATATACAAGTTCTAGCCTTCCAAATTGATCCAGCGTCCACATGAACCAACGTTTGAATATTGCAGAAATCAAAAATCTGAAACGGGGAAAATTTATTTTCACCTGCCAAATTAATGGTTCCTAAAGTAGTAGCTCCACCTTTGAAATCGTATATTACAAACGGTGACATCAGTATAGCTTTATTGGTCAATGTAACGATAGGCTTCGTTGACTGACTGATAGCGTTTGCGCCGCTTTGCTTATCGTCGTTAGCTCCGCTTTTGATATACCCATAGCAGTTTATTGTCCCAGCATAACAATTGATTTCGGAATTTGCGTCCATCGTTATCTCGCAATAATCGCCTGCCGTTTGTCCGCTTACTCCTCTGTCTGGGTTGCTCAAAACCCCACCGATATTGAGTGTTCCATTAATTGTTAGAACGACTCCTTCATCAATGATAACTTGGGTTTTCCTGAAATAAGCCACTCCCGCCTCGCTTTCATCAGCGAACGTATGTTCATAAGTTGTTCCGTCTTTGGTGAAAGATCCTGTTCCATGGGCATCAGAATCAAAATAAGTCGTTTCTGAATAAGGCAAGGATAAAGTGACTCCAGATCTAATGATGCAATTTGAGGTGATGTGTATTTGGTGTAAGTTTCCATCGTTGTTTCTTAAGTTAGGATATACGAACACCTCTTGCCCGCTTTTGGCTGCTCCCAAAGCCTTTTCTATCGTCGTGTATTTGATATCCGTACTCGAATTATAGCAGACGGCCATATCATCTGATTTAGTTATAGTTTTATCTGATTGAATGGAATTCTTATCAATAAGGTAGGAACTGATTCCAACGCTGAAAGAAGTAGCAAGGACGCCTATTCCAGCCAATAGGGTTTTTGATAATCTATTCGATATCATCGTTTGATTCCTCTTATTGCCTTATCCCTTCGGCGATGAAAGTGACCTTTGGTGGGTTTTGATAGAATATTTCGATATTGGTGGCCACTATTTCGTATTTCAACGTAAGCTCGGTTGCGGAGACTGAAGCATTCACGACAAAAGACAATGTCGATTTTCTAGAATCAGTTATAGTGCCATCATTAGTTATTTCACAACCATCGGAAGAAGATACTCCGTTGATGAAAACACCGCTTTCCGATAATGGATTGATATAGTCAACGAATGAAGTTTTGCTTGGCTTTAAAGTGGCTGTCATCGTGAATTTGCTATTTGAATCAAGGTAGGAAAAAGATGAAAGATACGTGTTGTTGATGATCAAAGTTACGGTTATGGATGCCTCGCTATCAAGGATGCCTTTCTCACCTAAAGTAAAGGTATCGATCGTTACTTTGCTAAAAATATCGACTTCTTTGACTTTGGCGGCATTGATTGCAGCTTCATTCGAAAAAGAAGGTGAATTGATTACTACCCAAGAAGCAAAACCGACGCTAGAAAGCGATATCGCGCCCAAAAGTAAAGACCCCCCCGATTTTGAAGGTCTTGGAGATATTGCTTATGGGCCTTTTGTTTTTATTCATTCAGGCAATATTTAATACCAAAATCTCAGTTATTCAAATGTTTTTTGGATTGACTGAGTTCTAACGCCTGAAATTCAAACATCAAGATCGCATTGATTTGGCTGAATAAATTTTCATCATTCGTTGTAACCGTTCTTTGGTAGTTAGTCCTTTACCAATAGATATGTTTAGATACTGCCCATTAAATGCAATGAATTCTGATTCTAGACACCAGTACGACCATTCATTGTATTTTGCTAAACCATGTTTTTCTATGTCGGATGCTTTCTTTATTCTATCGATTTTCATATTGGCACCAAGGTCAAAATAATTGTATAAACCCTCGATATTATCTGAAACATTTAACAAATTGTTCGCAAAGCAATTTATATCGCCGGATGTTAGTATACTATAGGCTTCTTCATTAGAATGGGCTATGGCATACGATTTCAATGTATATACGACCGTGTCTTTATCATCAATTCCATAAAAACGATGTCCGATGAAATCGAAGACGTTATACCTGTCAATTTCAACATATGAATTTTTATCAATATCGAATAGACAATGCCCATCATCGACTATCTTGATGCTATTTCCATTACTGAATTTTAATGTGAGCATCGTCGTTTCATGACGTGGTTTGTAGTAGACATAGGCAACCTTACTCTGCGAGAGCAAACCGGTATTGTGATCGAATGTCACAACATTATCGCCACAGCAAACATCTTTTGCTAATTTATAAGAACCATTTGCGAGTCGTATTTTTGTATCCCATGTGAAGCATTCGGTGCTTTCTGTATCATGAGCCGCAACAAAAACTCCTGTCGCAACAATGGCTTTTGCTGTCGTACTGCCGGTTTCGCTGTAAGTAATTGTACATTTGACCGTATAAGTTTTGTCATTAGCGGTATCGGAATTAACAGGCGTTGTGAACCGGGTTGACTGACCATCAGCAACAGTGAACGTTCCGCCGTCATCACAAGACCACTTAAACGATTCCACAACACAATTTGTATATTCCGGTAAGTAAGAAGCAATTAAATCGTAATCTTTTTCATCCCCTGCCTTTGATGTGCCTTCATTGGGAGTCATTGCCGCAGAATCAATTGTTTTCGATGGCTCGTTAATATCAGCGACCCAATAGTCGCCGCCAGAATTGAAATTTCCATATCCAGCGGCAGAAAGGAGAATGGGATCCACACACTTTTCCGTTGAGCCATAATAGGTTTTTCCATATTCGCAGTGCCATTCGACATCAGAGTTGTTTAGCTGCTCTTTTGATGGAATAAATTGTTTGGTATTGTCTGAAGTGTTTAGTTGCGCGGTACTACCGGTAATTTCAATAAGCCCACCGAAACCGCCATCCTCAATATTGACGATCCCCGCAGTTTGAAATTTGGCAGCGCCAAGAGAGGGGTATATATTAGTGTTCGTCCCAACCGTTATTTGCGGAATGTATCCTTGATAAAAAGATGTTTCGGCCTTTATGGTGACTTTAGCACCCTCGCATATCGAAAGGCTCGACCCACTTAAAAACTTGGTTTTATATAAAATCTTGAATTCGCCGCCTTTGACAATAATTTTGAATTTTTGTGGGATTGGGCAAAAATACTCAGATGAGTCATAGGTCGAAACGACCATTTTATTCAGCGTAAAATCTCCATTTGTCTCTATTGTTGTGTAATTGGCCGTGCTTGGTGTAACGTCAGCTTTGCAGTCATTCGTCGTAAAAAAACCGTATCGGGAAGAAAAATTGGCTGAACTTGGTGAATATTTAATAGAAACATTGCCAGACGATAGAACGAAAAATCCATTATCATCATTGCTTAAAATTGTGCAATTGGCATCATTAATCATGTTTAGCGCAAAGAGTGTCGCACATCCAATTACTTTTGCCCCGGAAGCAAACGTTTGATAGGCTTGGCAATTCGGCATATCAAAAGCGTTCAAAGGGAAAATGCCGTTAGATTCACTTTTCGAACAATACGTGCCCCCTCTGTAATCGTAGAAGACAAAGGGCAATTTTGTAGTTGATTTGCCACCATGATCAATTTTGGAGCCATTGTCAGAGGCTGACTCTTTGATGTACCCATATATTTCCATGCTACCGTTGTTTTCGATTTTGGACTCAGGATACATAGTAATCTCACTATATTTTCCCGCCGTATGCCCGGTCGGTCTCTGATTTCCTTCGCCTATGCCGAGCTCGCCTCCGACCAGCAAAGAACCATTATTCGTTATGGTTATTTTTTCATTGAGCACAACTTGAGTTACTCTGTTTTTCGCAACATTGTCCGCATCGCGATCTGCGAATTCTTCGGTTATTTTGGATCTCTTCAGGTATGTCGTACTTTCAAACGGCAATGTCAAAGTAACTCCACTTTTTATTTCGCAATCCCTAGTTATCGTAATGGTGTAAATGGTTCCATCGCTGTTTTTTAAACTAGGATACACATAAACCGTTTCACCGCTTTTTGCCTGATCTAATGCTTTTTCTATCGTCAAATATTTGACATTGGTCGTATCGTTATAGCAAACTGCCCTAGTCGTGGAATCGGTTTTGATGGTTATGGATTCGCTAAGCTCGCTCTTATCGACGATATACTTCGAAAAGCCCATGCACGACGTAGCCAATAGGGTTGTCAATAAGGCGATGATCCCACGATGCTTGAAAAGTCTTTTCATGCTTTGAACGCTCCGACTTTGAAGGTCAATGATGGGGTTTTGCTATAATATGAAGCCGCGCCGGCATCGCCGAAATCAAAATCATAGACAAAGGTCGCTTCGGTGTATTCTTTCGTAATGTCCATATCGAACGAGAATCCATAAATCGATTCCCCTTCTTGGCTTTCTTCCTTGTTGGTGCCCAATGAAGTTCCGACATTTAAAGCAAGGCCACAATCAGTAACATATTCGGTTATCCCTGCCGTATTGCTCCCATCATAAAGATAGGCGAATCCAGAGAATACATTGGAATATGTTTGGCTTGTGGATGAGTCGGTATGTTTTCCGACGTATCCGTTATCGACGCATGCTTGGTTATCGATCCTTATTTTGACGCTGATGGATCCTACTGTATCAATGGTTTCATTGCCTGAGTTTATGATACCATCCTGGCCTAATATGAAAGTCAGTTTGCTGACATAAGAAAAAATATCCTTCTGATTAAGATCGATGTCGGCATTAAGGATATTGGCGCTTGTGTTGGTGTTATTGACTACGAGATAAGAAGAAAAACCAACCGTTATAAGGGATAAACTAGCAAGTAGGAGAGACCCCCCCGAAATTGACTACGTTATGTTTTCTGCGCTTGTGGTTTCTCATCGCTCGTATTGTAACACAATAAACATCGAATATTAGAAAAATCTCTTTTGGGTCAGCCGCCATACGCTTCCAAACTGTTATCGATAAAGCGGGAACCTCCGCCATTCATATGCTGCAATTCATCGATAGTGGACGCCGTAGCCATTTTAAAAAGATATCACGGCCAATCATAGCTATCCGATTGGCGTTTCTTTGACGAAACATAGAAAACACGGACATTCTAAAACATATTTTGTGCGCCCCGAATCGATAGCAATTTCATTTTCATACGTTTTTAGAATCCTTATGGTGTTCTCGTTTTTTTTTGGCATTGATGCGATATGTTTGCCTCTAAAATCTTATGTTGGCCAGCGTAATAAAATCAAAGAAGGATTCCCCGATGTAATCTAACTGTTTTGTCACATTCATCACATTTCGTTGAGGATATTTGTGGCATTCTGTTGCGTGGATTTGCGGTATTCCGTTGAGAATATTTGCGATAATTTCTCAAAAACGATTCCACAAAAGTGTGTGCCCACACAATTTTGTCGATTGTTTTTTGTCATTATCTTTCTTCAAAACGAGTCACCATATAGCAAAAGAGACCCTCGTTGGTGAGTCTCTTTCCGATAGATAGGTATCAGAGAGGAAGATCCTTTTTGGTGAATCTGACCGATCCGATTATGTAGGTAAGGATGGCGATCACAAGCAAGAAACAAAGCTTGATGAAGAACGTTGCATAGTTTTCGTTCATCACCGACATCGCATCGAATAAGGAATCGATGGTCATGTAATTGAAGACCGACATCGAATTGATCCTGACCGTCCCTGGGATGGCTTCGGTCGCGAACAATCCCAATATCGAGCAGATGAAGAAGAAGATGGTAAGACCGCCGCCGATGCCGATGGATTGGGCGGTCTTGTTGAAATGGCATGAAGTCAAGAAATTGATGCCGGATACGGCTAGAGCGACCATGAAATTGCCTAAGGCATATAAGCATAGATCGCTTACCGGCAGGGATTCGGCAATATCGGCCGATCCGGCCCAAATGCCGATTTCCCTGGTTATCAAAGAAGCGGCCAAGAGGGACAAGGCCACGATGATCTCGGAGAACAAGAGATAGCAGGCTTGGGTAAAGATGAAGGATCCTCTAGTGGTTGGGGTTGAAAGGGTGAAGGCAAGGGATCCGCTTTCGACCTTTTCGGCCACCAAGCTCTTGGAAAGGAGGATGGTATAGACCATCGGGATAAGCAATCCGGCCATCCCAAAGGCAATGACGCCGACGATGATGCCATAGGTATTCATCGTTCCCATTTCTTCCAAGGATTGTTTCACCGAGGATGGGAGTTCGGCCATCACGCCTTGGCTGCCTTTGCATAAGGCCAAAAGATTGCAATCCGAATCGGATAAGCCTTTCTTGGAATATTCATCGTAATAGTTTTCGAAGGAAACGATGCCGGTTTTTGCGTAGTTTCTGACCAAGCTCATCATTTGTGAGCCGGACATATAGGAATTCTCGACCGTTATCTCTTCGATCGAGGAGATATGAGGGGTGTGGGTTTCGTTATAGGCCTCGATAAGAGCGATCTTCGACATCTCAACGACTTCTTCCACCACATAGGATTTGATGCCGTCCGTTATGATCGAAGAGCCGTCGTAATAAGCGTTTTTGTTATTTTCCCTTTTTAGGTATCCTTCCATGAATTTGTTGACCCTTAAGGTTATGCTTTGGATGTTTTCCTTAGCTTCCTTTTTGGCGGCTTCGATCTCTTCTTCCGAATATGGTTCGCCGGTAAGGAGTTCCTTTCTCATCTTTTGGATCATATTGGAGGTTCTGCCCATCTTTTCGTCTTCTTTGACGTATACGTCTGGGTTATAGACCGTCACGGCGACTTCTTCTTTTATCTCGGTTCCGTTTGGGGCGTATTTGCCGGTGCCCACCATGGTGACTGGGTATCCTAAGTCGTTGGTCTTATATTCGACGGTGAAATCCGGGAGATATTGGTAATAAGCCGAATCTTCGAAGACCTTCATCACGGCCTCTTGACAAGAGGCGGAGACGTAGTCGCTTCTTAATGAATCATTCGAAAGATAAGCGTCTTTGTCTAATGAAAAGATATCCTTTAATCCAGCGGTCATGCTATTTACGGCATCTTCTTTGTCTTCGCCGGATAAGATAGGCATAAGATTCAAAGAGGAATCCACTTTGACGTAATTGACGCTTTCGGAAGAGTCATAGACCCTGGTTATCGCCGAGGAGAAGATGGAGGAAACCGCCTCTTTTTTAGCTTCGCTTAAAGAGAAGCTCGTGACCACCGCGTCGGTGAAAGCCGTAGGGATTGCCATCTTAAGGATGTCTTTGGTCGATTTGCTCTTATCGTCCTTATAATAATCGAAATAATAGGAAATGATGTTTTTGGCCACCGTTTTCTCTTCGTCCGTATATGAGGTATTGGCGTCTATCGAGGCATTGACCACTTCCATCGTCCTTTTTTTGGCAGTGGCGTTTTTGCTTGCTTCATCGCCAGAGCTAAGGCTGTATGTCAGATCATAGATGGTTTTGGCCGTGGAAATGGAAGAATTCAAAGTGCTGTCTTCCACCTTTTCAACCTCGGTTACGATAAGGCTTTGGAGTTGGCTGTCGGAAGAAATGAATTCTTCGTACTCCAAAGCCGTATTCTCGTAAGCCGAATAAAGGGAGATGGCGCCGCTTTTGACGGTGTTTTCGTAGTCGGCGTCGGAGAAAAGGTTGGCCAAGGCTTTGGAATTGGAATTGATATGGAGGGTGGAAAGGATGGAAATGATTATGATCATTATGGCTGCGTTGCCAGCCGAAACGATCCCGAGTCCCACTCTGTTGGAATGAAGGGATTCCTTAAAGAGGGCCTTGGAGAACAGGCGGCCATTGTTTCCTTTTCCTTTCTTTTGGGTCTTTATCTCAGGTGGGACGCACATGGCTAGAGTCCCATCGTTTTGTTCGATCGTTTCGTCATTCTTCTTTTTCATAACGTTTCTCCTTCTTTTTTCGCCTTCCTTCTTTCGGTGAAGTAGGTGGCGAGATTGTATTTGACCTCGGATAGGAATTTGACGTCATATTGACTTAATTCCTTAAGCAAATCGCCTATCTTCTCCTTATTTATCCTTACGGTCAATTGGCTGAATTGGGGTTGGCTTCTCAAAATGTCTTTCCTTCCTTTTGAGAAGGAGAGGAAATCTTCTTTTTTCACGAATTCGATTTTGAGATCCCTTTGCTTTCTTTCTCTGATCTCTTTCATATCGGCGATGTCTAGGATTCTTCCGCCTGAGAAATAGATGACCCTGTCGGAGACCCTTTCGAGTTCCTCGATGGTATTGGAGGACATAAGGATCGTGGCCCCACGTTCCTTTTGCTCTAAGATAAGCTTGAGCAGTTCCTCTCTCATCAAGGGGTCCAAGCCGATGGATGGCTCGTCCATTATAAGGATCGGGGATTTGAGCATCATCGCGGCGACGATGCTGGTTTTTTGCTTCATCCCTTTGCTCATCCTTTTTGGATAGGCCCTTATATCAAGCTGCATCCTCGGGATTATCTCGTTGGCATATTCGAAGTCCTTTTCCTTCATGCCGAGGCTTCTTCCATAGTTATGGAGGAATTCATCCCCGGATTTGACGTCGGGGAAGTTGATTTCACCTGGGATATAGCCGATGTATGATTTGGTTTTGGCTGCGTCTTTATAAGCGTCGAAGGTATAGATCTTTATGTCTCCTTCATCCGGCTTTATAAAGCCCATTATTTGGCGGATCAATGTGGTTTTGCCTGCTCCGTTTTCCCCGACTATGCCTAACGTTTCTCCTTCTTTTATCTCAAAGGAGACATCGAAGTTTCCGCGGTTTTCCCCATAATCTTTGGTTATATGGCTTACGTATATGACGTTTTTCTTTTCGCTCATTTCTTTATTCCTCCGTAAGTCTTCTCTTCTTTATAGAAGGACATGAAATAATCCTCCAAGGTTTCCTTTTTCTCCGAGAAATCGACCAATCCGTTTTTCGGAAATTTTGAAATGAATTTATTGGTGTCCTTCTCGTTGACGAATATTACGATCGATGTATCGTCATTAAGGTCGAGATCAGCTTTGAAACCGTCTTTTTTGAGTTCTTTCTCCGCTTTGGAGGCGATGGCTTTGTCTTTGTAAAAAACGATATATTCCTTGGTGGATTTGTGTTTTAGCTCATCGGCGACGAAATTGGAGACGATCTTCCCGTCTTTGATGACGGCGATCCTATCGCAGCAGGCATCGACTTCTTCGAAGATATGGGAAGAGAGAAGGATGGTTTTCCCTTTCTTTTTCTCTTCTTCGATCAAAGAAATGAATCTCTCTTGCATCTCGGGATCAAGGCCGCTGGAAGGCTCATCGAGGATGATGACGTCTGGGTCGGACATGAAAGCGCAGATGATCGCGGTTTTCCTTTTCATCCCCAAAGACATCTCTTTGCAGCGGAGTTCTGGATCGTATTCGAATTCTTTGATAAGCCTATCCAATATCGTTCGGTCAGTGACTCCTTTGAGTTTCATTTGTTCTTCGATGACTTCCTTGCCTTTCAAAGCCAAAGGAAGAGCCACTTCGCCAGGGACGTAGGAGACGCCTTTCATGATCTTTTGCCTGTTCTTCAAGGAATTTTCTCCCCTTAATAACGTCTCTCCAGAATCAGGGACGGAGAAACCCATAAGGTGGCGGATAGTGGTTGATTTGCCAGCCCCATTAGGGCCCAGAAAGCCAAAACATTCCCCTTTCTTTACCGAAAAAGACACATCGAAAACGCCTCTTCCTTCCCCATAGTCTTTGGTCAGGTTCCTTATTTCTATGACATCTTCCATTTTTGGCCTCCTTTATTGTTATTTGGACATTAGTGCAATAACTAACGGCAAGTATATTATCGATACTCTATTCCAATTGCAAGACTTAAGTGTTAATATTTTTCCATCGAGTGAGCGAAAGAATGGAAAACAGCCAAGTATCAATAAAAGAAGATGCACGCATCGTGCGTACGAAAAGGGATCTTGCCAATGCGTTGGAAGATCTATTGAAGGAAAAGAGCTTCGATGACATATCAATCAAAGACATAACCGATCGGGCTTTGATATCAAAAAACACCTTTTATAACAATTTCGACGACAAGAACCAATTGTTGGTGTTTTTGATGCAAAGATACGAAGCGGAAGTAATAAAGGACGTTAAGCCTATCTTGGATAAGGCATTTAGAAGCACCCGTTTCTTTTCCTATAAGAAAACGATCGAAATCATCGTCCACTTCTTCTATGTGACCGATTTGCCGATCAAAGAGATAATCCAAAAAGATTCTTCGAAGATACTTTTCTATTCGTTGAACGTCTTTATCCAAAACATCTTTGAAAGATTGGAAGAGAAATATTCCGCTATTTTATCCAAAAATACTTCAAGCAAGATAGCGAACGTCTATTTCGCCGGCGCTTTCGCCAGCACCATCTATTTCGCTTATTTGGATAATCTTTCCATGAACGAGGCCGATTTATCGAAGGATATCATCAAATTGTCGTTCCCAGTCGTTGGGTGACAAACGGCTTGATCTTAGCCGATCTCTTTAAAAGTTTTTTCATTCCATATACTTTAGCAATTTCTTAGGTTTACCATCGTTATTGCTAAAGTTCCTTTGTTATTATTGAATAATGGCGATGATTACTTTAAAATTTCTTTAGCAAATATTTATGTAAACCGATAAAAACGCTAAAGGAGTCAAGGATGGTCATCAATAGGGTTTCTTATTTAAAACAACTTGCCGATTCGAAAAACAACGGGATGATCAAGGTTATAACCGGTTTAAGACGTTCAGGGAAAACCTACCTTTTGTTCAATCTATTTTATGATCATTTGCTAAAGGAAGGGGTTAATGAAGACCATATTATAAGATTCGCATTCGATTCAGAGGATGATTTGGGATTGATTGGGGAAAATTCCTTGGATTTGTCTTTGGAAAAAAGAAAAGTGGATCCAAGGAAATTCATGGATTACGTAAACGGAAAGATAGTCGACGAAGATATGCATTATCTCCTTTTGGACGAGATACAGCTTTTGGATCGTTTCGAAGCCATATTGAACGGATATTTAAGAAGAAACAATTTGGATATCTACGTTACTGGAAGCAACGCCAAATTCTTATCCAAAGACGTCATAACCGAATTCAGGGGGCGCGGGTGGGAAATCCGCGTGAATCCTTTGTCATTCAGTGAGTTTTATAGCGTATATGGTGGTTCGAAAGACGAAGCCTATAACGAATATGCTAGATATGGGGGTCTGCCTAAGATACTCGATTTCCCTAATGGTCCGGATAAAGAAAAATACCTAAAAAGCATTTTCGATGAGACTTATCTAAGAGACATCATCGAAAGAAACAAAGTCGAATGCAAATCGGAAATAGGCGAATTGTTGGATTTTTTGGCCTCATCGATCGGCTCTTTGACCAATCCGACCAAATTAGCGAATACCTTCGAATCGGTTAAAAAAGTCAAAATCCATAGGGACACGATCAGCAAATACATCGATTTCCTTTCCGATTCGTTCCTTGTTTCGCCAACCAAAAGATACGACATAACCGGAAAGGGATATATCAATTCTCCTTATAAATATTATTTTTCCGATATGGGTTTAAGGAACGTCCGTTTGAATTTCAGGGAATTGGAACCCCAAAAATTGATGGAAAACATCGTTTATAACGAATTGGCCAAAAGAAGGTATGATGTGGACGTAGGAGTAGTCGAATTATATGAAAAGAACGCAAACGGCAAAAGCGTTTTGAAGAAAACCGAAGTCGACTTCGTTTGCAATCAATTCGATAAAAGATATTACATTCAGGTAGTTTACGCTATAGATGGAGATGGGAAAATATCGCAAGAAAAGAGGCCGCTTTTGAATATCAAAGACGGCTTCAAAAAAATCATAATCGTCAGAGATTCGATAAGGCCCCATTATAACGAAGACGGGATTTATATAATTGGTCTATATGATTTCTTATTGAACGAAAACTGTTTTGATTATTGATCTGTCATTTGATGATGTTCGTTTTGAAAGAACGGAAAGGGTAGTTGTGACAGCCATAGAAATTGCCGAACCTGCCTTTTCTTTCGATAAGGAAATCGCCACAATAATGACATCTAAGATCATTTTGCTTTGAAGCCTATTTCGTTTCGATTATCTCCTTTACCTTAGTTAGATCTTCTTTATAGCTTTGAACCAACTCCACCGTTCCTAGATATTTTCCTTCTTTGCTTCGAACCGCCAAGTAAGTGACTTTGATCGGATTGACTGGATTTGGGGTCCAAACGACCATTTTGTCTTGTCTGCCATCTTTGAATGATTGAATCAAGCCTTTGATCATCTCGACGATTCTGGGAGGATGGCAGAGATAGACTTTGCGATTCAGAGCCATATTCGGCCTAGAAAACACTTTTCCGTTGTTGATGAAAAGCCTATTGATTTCGTCCTCATCGATGAAAGTGATGTCAATTGGGAGGAGTTTGAGGATGGCGTTTAGCTGATTGATGGTTATCTTTCCTCCTTCAAGATCGATATATCCATCAAGAAGCATTTCCTTATCGATGTCCCCTTTTCTCTTTTCGGCATATTCCCATTTAGGGTAGGAAGAAAGGAATACGCATCCAGTATCATCGATGTCGTAATAGACATTGACCCATTCATCCAAAGAGAGTTTTTCAAGAGCAAGCGGGAAAAGGATGTTGTCTTCCTTGTATATCATCTCTTTAGTTCGTTCCATGACCTTAATGATCCTGTCTTTTAATTCAGGATAGTTTCCTTTGTTTAATGAAGATGCGAGTTTTGAATATTCAGCCTTTATTTCATCGTCCACTCCCCACATAACGTCAGAAGGCCCTTTGATTCCGTATTCATATAATAAAGGCATGAGGAGTTCTTCTTTCTTTTGGTATAGCCTTTTTATTTCCTTCAATTTGGATAGGCAGTCGATCGTTTTTTCTATATCGTCTTTATTCAAAGCGTCCTTAAGTTCATCCAATAAAGAGGATAGGCCTTCATTTTCTTTCTTTAGGATATTGAGAGGAAAACCATCGTCGTATTTTTGTTTCTCTTCGTTATTGTAGATTTCTTGTTCGGTCATCCCATGGAATAGGGCGCTGTGAAGATCGCAAAGCTTTTGGACGTCATTGACGCTTGTCCCATCATTTATCATCCCTTGTTCGACATCGATGATGTCATGGACCGATACGTGTTCGAAGTTTTTGATAAAATCGGCACGGACCGAATCCGAATCTTCTCCGTCGTTTAGCCTTTGGATATAGCTTTTAAGAAGGGCTTCTTTGCAATTTGATTCGCATCCCTTATCTTTTTTCTCCTTATCTAAAACGATGAATCCGTTCTCTTTGAAAGCTTTGATTATCGTATCCAACGGTATTTCTTTGGCTTTGCTGCCTTTTCTTATCGTCATATGCCTTCCCATAAGTTCCAAAGCGAAGGGCTTAACGATGTCTTTGAAGCCTAGGCCTGCCATGATCGATTTGATTTCTGGGTATTCTTTGGCCAACTCGTATATCGTTTTATCTATGTCGATCGTTTTGTTCATATCCGTCTCCTTTTCGATAGTTGATTATAACTAACTTTTGTCTTTGGGTCTTTCGATACGCTCAACAATCGGATAAGAAGGAAGCTGAAACAGAAAGAAAATACAAAAGAAGCCAAAACCGGTGACTTTTGATATCGATATAAGATTAGGCTATTTGCCTAGACCACTAACGAAGGCTTTATGATGACATCAATCTTTTCATAACCTTATAGGCTTTTTGTTCGATTGATGTGGAATCGTAGGATATCGCTTCCATCATTCTTTCCGCGGCATCGACGATATCGTAGGTATGGCAAATGTTATAGTATTTGACTACTTCTTTCGCATTGAATAGCTTATAAACCGATTTGCTTGAAATCCTATATCTTATCGAGATGCAGCGATAGATATAGCCAATCCAAAACATTTGATCCTCGCTATACTTTAGGCTTCCATAGCAACTCTTTCCGAATTCTTCGTCCAAAGAAGAGAAAACATCATCTTCCGATTTGTTCATGAACAAAAACAATTTGTCGTCGAATGACTTGGCGATGGAGGAATGCATGAACCGCCTAATGAAAATCGGCGAACTATATTTGGCTTTTTTGACCGAGTCTTCGAAAATTTTAGCCTGCTTTTGACACAGTTTTATTTCAATTGAACTTAATGGTTTCATTTCATAATCTCCTCGATGTAAGAACCTTTTCCTTTATATACGGTCCTCGACATTTTCACCTTTTGCAGCCCGGTTTCGGTTAAAGACGTCCTATTCTCTTTGCAACGATCTTTTTCCTTTTTGGAAACGAACATTTCTTGGATCAAAGAAGCGTTGGCGATAGCCTTCTCCGTCTTCAAAACATACTGAAAGCCTAAGTTCGTGGCTGCAAGTGAATGTTTGCATTGCTCATCGGTGATATCGCCTTCCACGAATTCGGCGATGATGTCGAACATGCGATTGTCGGCGATTGGGGCGATGATCACGTCGCAATGGCTTATTTCATTTAAGATATCTTTCACAAAGCGACTATTTTTGTATTCATCGATCCATCCTCTGAAATAAGCTATGGCTATCATCCATTTCGTATCCACTTCGAACTTATGTATTTTCAAATTCCTTAAATCAAGACGAAAGCAATAGACAATGCACGTATCAATGAAGCTGATGTAGTTGGCTGCCTGTTCGAACGATTCGCCCAGATAAAATCCTATTCCGAAATCATTCCTGCTTTTGGAATGTTTAGCGAAATCAATCGGTGAGGAAAAATCATTTTTTGCGCCGTGGAATAAGACGACCGTTTGGGATTTTTGATATTCTTCCTTTAAAAGTTGCTCATAAATCCTGTTGAACTTTACCCCTTTGCCATAAGCGTATGAATAAAGCTTTTCCAAATTGGAGGCTCCGATGTTTCTTGAATTGTTCTTCCAATAATTCACCGTCTGAAAAGTGACGCCAAGATCTTTGGCTAATTCCGTCTCCGTTATATTCAAGGTCTCGCAGATAACTTGTATTTCTTTACTGACGTTCATTAATTCTTCCTCCTTGAACTAGATTATAAAGTAGTTTATAAAAAGTTAAACATCTTAATCATAAATTAGTTTATAGACAAGTTTTAAACCTCAAAACAAACTGATAAGTTGCCTGCTTGAATGAGTCTTTCACTCGTGAATCGTAATTTTGGAATCGCTTATTTGACTTTTATCGTATAATTCGGCTTTCTTTCCTTGGCCAAAGGGTAATCTCCTTTGATATAGCCTAAAGCAATTGCGCCGACTCCAGCCAAAGAAATGGACAATCCCCATTCCTTTAGCAATTTTTTTCCTTTATCGGTCTCGAACATTTCTTTTTCTCTATTGATCCAAACGCTTCCCAAACCTAAGGCATGGGCGGCGTTCATCATATTTCCTAATACCAATGACCCATCCTCCAAATACGTCTTGAAGGAAGGATCGGCCAAAACGAGGATGATGATCGGAGCGCCGTAATAAGGATCTCCGTCCCTTCCCATCACTTCCGCATTCATCTTGGATAGAATGGAACGAGTTTCCTTATTCTCGATGACGACGATTTGCGGAGATTGCCTATTCATCCCGGTCGGGGCATATTCCCCAGCTTTGGTTATAAGATCGATTTTGTCTTCTTCGACCGGTTTGTCCAAGAAGCTGCGGATGCTTCTCCTATTGATCAAATTATTGATTGTTTCGTTTTCCATGATGCTTTGCCTCTTTGGATATTATAATGGTAGCCTTCTAAAATGGCATATAGCATAAGAAAAGACCCTCATGCCGGCTTTTAGGCATTTGGGTCTCTTTTTTTAGGAATATCTTATCTGATTACAAATCCCAACCATCATTGTCTATTTCGTCGATGATGTCTTTGTATTTGGCATATAAAGCATCATAGTTCGGGCAAAGCTTGCGGTAATCGGTATTATCGCTGAACCAATTGAACATTTCTTTGACCGCCGCTTCGGCTGCCGTTTGATCTTCATTGGCTAAAATGTCAGCCATTTTTTTGTCCATGGATCTTGCGATGGATTTTTGATACCCGCCCAAGCCTGAATTGTAATAGGATACGGCTTTTTGGACATTGACGTTGAATTCGTTGGCCAATTCTTCTCCTACGCAGCTAGCGAAATTTATGACTTTATTGAAATCATTATAGTAATTGTTCGCAAACCCTTTCATCGCCGCCGCATAGTTTTCGATCGTTTCGTAATCGAGAGTGTCGATGACTGTAAAACCGTAGAACTCGTTAGCCAATTCTTCAGCATAGTCATTCATTTTCTTAACATAGATCGGAGTTAATCCATGCATTACTTTGTTAATGAATGAATCGATGGTTAAGTTGGTGGTGACGAATTGGTCTTTCTTTTTGAACAATTTGATTGCTTCGCCATAATAAGCAAGCAATTCGGCTGTCGTCATCTTGGAGGTTTCTTTCCATTCGAAGGCTACGATGGAGGCCATATAAGCTTTGGCCTCTTCCGCTTCTCTGGCTTGACGATTATTCAAATAATTGGCGATAAGGGCCGAATCTTGCTTATTGATGTAATTGATTTCGGCTTGATTGAATTTTTTATAGCAAGTGTCAGCCAAACTGTCTTTGCCGTCATTCACGTATGTGATGAAAAGTTTGGCGTTTGCAAGATCGCTGGTATAGGTTGCGATCGTTTTGGCGATAGGCGAAGTGGATGAATTATAATGGGCATTGATCCAATATTTGAGGTTATCGGCCAAGGCTTTGTATTTGGCTTCCAAAGCGGTTAGCTTAGCCAAATATTCTTCGGCCAATTCATATCCAGCCAACAAAGCGTCGTATTCGTCGATGATCTCGTTGACCGCTTTGGTATAAGTGGCAAGCTTATCGGCGTCAAGCCCATAGGTATGATCAGAATCATAATCGGCAGAAACGCTGAAGCTGAAAAAATTGACCTCGGAAACGTTTTTGATGGTTTCGGGATTCCAAGTTCCGGTATAAATGTTGGTGTTATAGGCCATGATCTTTAACGAGGCATCTTTTTCATCCGAAAGAGGGATAGACAAAGAAATATCGGAAATTGGCTTATATAATCCCAAAGAAGTAAGCAACGTGCTTCCGTATTCGCCCAATTTTTCGATGGCTGTCGTCATCAATTGCCCTTCGACTTGCAAAGTGTCGACAACGTCTAAGATAAAGTCTTCATCGAGAGAGAGGTCGATAGATGAATCGTTGATATCAATATCCAAATAATCGGCCAAAGAAAGGAAGCTGAATCCGTTTTCTTCGATTTCCACGTTTTCGTCGTCATTAAGGTATTCAGGAAGATAGGATACGCCTCCTAAATTGGTGAAATCATAACGTTCATGATAAATAAGATCATCGTAGGCAATGCTTTCGCCTTCTTCGTCCTTCTTGCTGAATTCGGCGAACGAATAGAGGTCGAGAACGCCGTCTTTGAAAGTGATATCGAGATATTTGGCTTTGCTTAAGGAAGAAATGATCCCCGGGATTTCCATCCCCGTATCCCAAGCCGAAGCAAGGGTAAGGAGGTTCTTGAAGTTGGCTCCCAAAACGAATTCGGCTTCCAAATCCAACGCTTTCAAAGGATTGGCTTCCAGAGTGTTATAAGTGATATTCAGATTCAATGAATTGTCGTTTTTGTTCTCGCCGGTCGTCCTATCGATCGAATCGGCGCCAACGCTGAACTTAGAGCTTCCAGACAAAGACAATTCGCTGGCATATTCGCTGATATCAGGCAATTTGAAATATTCATCTTGATAAAGGAAGTTGGTTCCGATGGCTTTGCTTCCGTTGATTTCGAGATCGGCATAGACTCCGGCGATGCGATCTGAGGTGACATAGAGATCCAAAGAGAAATCGACTTCGTCATCATGAGAGATCAAACCACCGGCTTCCAAAACGAATTTGAGGATCGACATGGCCTCATCTTTCAAAGTGATCGTATAGGTATTGACGGAGGTTTCCGATTTCTTGACTTCGATAAGACTGTTGATGTCGGCAACGACGTTGTCGAAATCGGTATTCGATTGGGCTTTGGCTTCGGTGGCGAAGACGACTTTCTTTCCTAATATGTCGACATAGACTTTGCCTTCATGATAGATAACCGATGCATCTCCGGTTGGGAGAGGGATCGAAACCTGGGCATCGACTAAATCGGACGCATCTCCGCCGTTGACCAAGCCATTGACGTCGACTTTGGTTTTTAACTTGATTGGGAGCTGGTATTTTCCGACCTGGAAAGTGCCAGAAAGCGCGACCCCGTTATTGATGTCGCTGTTTAATAAGGCAGAAACCAAAACGGTCAAATCGCCATAATCTTCAGCCTCGGTAGGAACGATGATGGTAGGCGTTTCGTTAATTGCGGCGTTCAATTCGGCGCTTTGAGGGACTTCGATGGTTTTGTTGAAATCCCCAAAAGTCGCAGTGCAGGTTTCTTTGCAATCCATGTCGCCGAGAACGCTGACATTGATCGTGTAGCTTGAGGTATAGGTATAAGAGATAGGGGTATAATCGCCGCTAATCGTCAAAGTGAACGTGGTATGGTCGGTGAAGGTCGGAAGGCCGTTCAATGATCCAAACATGTATGTCTGATGGGCAAGCAGATCATTGGCCTTGGTCTTGTCCAATACGTAGGTATAGGTATATTTGTTGTCTTCGGCTTTATCCAATTTGGCCAAAAGGATCGTGTCTTGATTCAAAATCTGGCCAGTCAGCAATTTGTTTGGGGTGACGCCATAGGCTTTGAAATAATCTTCATAATTCGAATTCTTGATCTTGCCATCTTTGTTGAAATAGGCGACTTTGCCTCCCTTATATAAGGCGACATGCCTCATATCGACGAAGCTAGAATGAGATGAAGAATCGGTATAGTACTCATCATCATTGCGGATCATCGTCGCATTGGTTTGCTGGCTATAGTCGATGAATCCTTTCTTCGCTGTGGTTAGATTCGAGCTGACTTTTTTGTAAGATTTATAACCGTCAAGCTTGCCTAAAGTGGCAAACAAGACGTTCTTTGCGTCATTTTGATCTGGGGTGCCTTTCAAAGAGGAAAGGACTGTGTCTTTGCCGTCTGTCACTTCCGGAATTTCGACATCGTCGCATCCGGTTAGCGTCAAAACGGCAAACGGCACTACAAGCAAT
Organism: uncultured Eubacteriales bacterium; assembly: GCA_963652335.1. Lineage (GTDB taxonomy): Bacteria > Bacillota_I > Bacilli_A > RFN20 > CAG-826 > UBA4951. Next base: position 62,629 of record CAVJSS010000004.1, read on the forward strand.
TTGTTAAGCGTGTTCTTTTTCATTTTGATTCCCTTCGAAAACTTTTGAGTTTTCAGACGCAGGGATTATAGTTCTTTGGTTTTTGTAAAACAAAAGCGCCAAATATCAGAAAACGCGTTCTAAGAACGAATATCAATCGCTTCGTCGATGAAACGTCAATTCTACGCAATAGAGAATGGGGTATCTTCTTTTATCTGTTCCATATGTTCGGAGGAAAAAGTTGGCATAAGCCAAAATAAAAGCAGCAAAGCATCAGCTTCTAAAAGCGGTTGTTGGGACGACATGCACGCCATCGGGACGCATGCAAGCGGCGTTGCTTAGACCGGAAATAACGCATAAGGATTTGGCTTTTCCGCCACCGTTTTTTGCTATGGCATCATCTATCTTGAATATGTCTTCGTTTAAAACGCTATTTATGTATTCTTTGGCGATTATCGTTCCGGGATTGTCTTAATTTCTGTGTAAACGCAGGTTTCCGTCCTTTCTAAATATAGGCTATTCGGCCATCAAATCAACGATTGTCCT